>JAFDVU010000011.1 GCA_018268835.1 Acidobacteriota bacterium
CCGACGATTTGCAGGAAAAGTTCGCCCCGGTTCACAAGGTCCTGTACAACAAGTGGTACGTGGACGAGATTTACGACTTTCTGTTCGTCAACGGCCTCTGTAAGGGCGGCGGCAACGTCCTCGGGGCCTTCGACCGCAACGTGGTGGACGGCGGCGTCAACGGCGCCGGATGGTTTACCCGCTTCACCGCGACCCTCTCCGCGTGGTGGGACACGTGGGTCATCGACGGCGCGGTGCGGCTCAGCTCCTTTATTGTGAAGATGCTCTCCTACCCGGTCTGCCTGCTGCAAAGCGGGCGGGTGCAGACATACGCCCTGTTCGTAGTGGCGGGGGTGCTCGTCTTCTTCGGCTATTACGTGGTGCGGTAACTCTATGGACCAGCACTTACTCTCGATTGTCTTACTTACGCCGCTCGCGGGGCTTGCGGTTCTGTTGTTCCTGCCGGGCGGGAACAAGAACCTGATCCGCGTGTGGGCGAACCTGGCCGCCCTTGCCGGGTTTCTCGTCAGTATCCCGCTGGTCACGCGGTTTCAGATCGGCCGCCCGGGTTACCAGTTCGAGGAATTCGCCGACTGGATCCCCTCGCTCGGCGCCCACTACCACATCGGCATCGACGGCATCAGCCTGCTGCTGGTGATGTTGACGACGGTGATGGGCGTGATCGCGATGCTCGTCTCCTGGAGCGCGATTCAGGACCGCGTGAAGGAATACTACGCGATGTTCCTGCTGCTGCAAACCGGGATGATCGGGGTCTTCCTCTCGCTCGACTTCTTCCTCTTCTACATCTTCTGGGAACTGGTGCTGGTTCCGATGTACTTCATCATCGGGGTGTGGGGCGGGCCGCGGAAACTCTACGCCGCCATCAAGTTCTTTCTCTACACGCTGGCCGGGTCGGTGCTGATGCTGCTCGGCATCCTGACGCTGTACTTCCAGCACTTCAAGCAGTTCGGCAGCTACACGTTCGAGATTTCGGAATTGATGAAGCTCAACCTGCCGCTGGGCCTGCAGGAGTGGGTGTTCTGGGCGTTCTTCATCGGGTTCGCCATCAAGGTGCCGATGTTCCCGTTCCACACCTGGCTGCCCGACGCGCACGTGGAAGCGCCCACCGCGGGCAGCGTGATCCTGGCTGCGGTGCTCCTCAAGATGGGGACGTACGGTTTCCTCCGCTTCTCCCTGCCGCTGCTGCCCGGCGCGTCCGCCGACCGCACCATCGTGCAGATTCTGGCGGCGCTCTCCATCATCGGGATCATTTACGGCGCGCTGGTCTGCCTGATGCAGGCGGACTGGAAGAAACTCATTGCGTACTCTTCGGTGAGCCACCTGGGCTTCTGCACGCTGGGGATCTTCAGCATGAACCCCAACGGCATCGCCGGCAGCGTGCTCCAGCAACTCAACCACGGCATCTCGACCGGCATGCTCTTCATGGTGATCGGGGTGATTTACGAGAGGCGCCACACGCGCGAGATCAAGGAGTACGGCGGACTGGCGCACGTGATGCCGAAGTTCGCCATCATCTTCGCCATCGCCATGCTGAGCTCGGCGGGACTGCCGCTGCTCAACGGGTTCATCGGCGAGTTCACGATTCTGCAGGGCGCCTTCGAAGCCAACCTCGTCTGGGCGGCGTTCGCCGTCACCGGCGTGATCCTGGGCGCGGCCTACCTGCTGTGGCTGTATCAGCGGACCATGCTCGGGCAGGTCACCAACGGCAAGAACCTGACTATCCCCGACATGAACTTCCGCGAGGTGGCCATGTTTGTGCCGCTGATCGCGTGGGCGATCTGGATCGGGGTCTACCCCAAGCCCTATTTTGACATTCTGAAACAGCCGGTGGACCAGATCGTGCAGCGGGTCCGTCCCGACTACTTTAACGGCAACACCGTGCGCAACGCGGCCGTGATACCGGCCGCGCCGCATGCCGGAGGCGCCCAGTGAACCTCTCCGCCTTCTACACCTCCACCGACCACTTCACCATCACGCCGGCGATCATGATGGCGCTGTTCGGATGCGCCATCCTGCTCTTCGACTTCTTCCCCTTCCTGCGCCAGCGCCGCGACCTGCTGGTGCTGCTCTCAGTGGCCGAAGCCTTCGCCGGCTACGGCCTGATCCAGCAGCAGCGCTGGATCTCCGCCAACGGCGTCGCGCTGCAGGGCTTCGACGGCGCGGTCACCATCGACAACTTCTCCATCTTCTTCAACTGGATTTTCCTGATCGCGGCAGTAATCGTCGCAATCGCGTCGTACAAGTACCTGGAGGTAGCCGGCGAACATCACGGCGAGTATTACGGCCTGATCCTGTTCGCGCAGTGCGGCATGTACTTCCTGGCGACCGGCACGGACCTGGTCACGCTCTTCATCGGACTGGAACTGATGGCGCTGACCTTCTACGTGATGGTCGGGTTCCTGCGCTCGGACCGGCGCTCCAACGAGGCGGCGATGAAGTACCTGCTGCTGGGAGCGTTTTCGAGCGGCTTTCTGGTGTACGGTTTCTCGATCCTGTACGGCATGGCCGGTTCCACACGGCTGAGCGACGTCCTGGCCGCGCTGGCGAGCCGCGACCCGTGGAACCCGGTGGTATTCCTGGCGATTGCGACCACGCTGGTCGGGCTCTTCTTCAAGATCTCCGCCGCGCCCTTCCATATGTGGGCGCCGGACGCCTACGAAGGTGCGCCCACCACGGTGACGGCTTACCTTTCGGTGGCATCCAAGGCCGCGAGTTTCGCCTTCCTGTTGCGCATGTTCAAGGACATGCCCGCGCCGCTGTTGGCGGCGTGGACCCCGATGCTGAGCGTGATCGCGGTCATTACCCTGACGCTGGGCAACCTGGGCGCCATCAACCAGACCAACATGAAGCGCCTGCTGGCCTACAGCTCGATCTCGCACGCGGGTTACATGCTGCTGGGCGTGATCGCAGGCAACGATACCGGGCTCAAGGGCATCTACGTGTACATCATGGTGTACACGTTCATGACGCTGGGCGCGTTCATCGTGATCGTGGCGCTGCGCCGCGCCAACATCATCGGGGAGGATCTGGACGACATCGCCGGGCTGATCCACAAGAGTCCGGGCTACGCCACCCTGATGCTGATCTTCATGCTCTCCATGGCGGGCATCCCGCCGACCGCGGGCTTCCTCGGCAAGTACTACATCTTCCTGGCGCTGATTCAGTCCGGGCACTTCACGCTGGCGGCGATCGGGGCGCTCTACGTTGCGGTGGCCGTGTACTACTACTTCAAGATCGTGCGCTGCATGTTCATTCGCGATGCGGAGGAGAAGACACCACCGCTGGCGGCTTCCCTCGGACTGCGCTTCGCGGTCGGACTCACGGGCGTCCTCACGCTGGCGATCGGGATTTATCCCGAACCCTTCCTGAGGCTCGCGCTGGCCACGTTACGGTAAACGCACTATGCAGACGATCATCTCCAATCCGCTCTTCATGCCGATCCTGGTGACGCTGGTCATCATCGCCGCATTCCCGCTGGTGGCCGGGTACATCGTGCTGGTGGAGCGCAAGGTGCTCGCCGATTTCCAGGTGCGGCTCGGCCCCATGCGCGTCGGTCCGCACGGACTGCTGCAACCGATCGCGGACGCGCTCAAACTGCTGCTCAAGGAAGACATCATCCCGACCGATTCGGACCAGGCGCTGTTCTGGTTTGCGCCCTGCATCTCCACCATGACCGCCCTCTCGGCGTTCGCCGTGCTTCCCTTCGCCAAGTCGATCTACGTGGCGGACGTAAACGTGGGGCTGCTGATCGTCTCGGCGATGAGCTCCGTGGGCATCCTCGGGATCATCCTGGGCGGGTGGAGTTCGAACTCGCACTATCCGCTGCTGGGCGCGCTGCGCAGCGGCGCGCAACTCGTCAGCTACGAAGTCGCGCTGGCGTTCGCGCTGCTCTCCGGGGTGATGGTGGCGGGTACGCTCAGCATGCAGGGCATCGTCGCCGCGCAGCAGAAGGACGGCATCTGGTTCATCTTCTCCAACTACGGCTTCATGATCGTGCCGTTCGTGGTCTACATCATCGCGGCCACGGCGGAGACGAATCGCGCGCCGTTCGACCTGCCGGAAGCGGAAAGCGAGCTCGTCGCCGGGTTCCATACCGAGTACAGCGGCTTCCGCTGGGCGCTCTACTTCCTGGCCGAGTACGGCAACATCTTCGTGGTGAGCAGCGTGGCCGTCACCGTGTTCTGGGGAGGCTGGCTGCGCCCCTTCCCGAGCGTCACGTGGCTGGAGAAGCCGCTCAACTACGGGGTACCGGTGCTGCTCTTTGCCGGGTCGGGACTGCTCAGCATGAAGCTGGTGAAACGCCTGGTGGATTCGATGCAGCAGAAGGTGCTGGTGGCCGCGATCCTGCTGCTGTTCGCCTGCGCGGGCATCTTCGCGATCCCCATGGTAAACGACGCCATCATCGGGCTGTTCTGGTTCGTGCTGAAGGTCAGTGTGATCATCTACATGATGATCTGGTTCCGCGGTACGTTCCCGCGCTACCGCTACGATCAGCTCATGAACATCGGGTGGAAGATCATGATCCCGATCGGCATGGCCGCGGTAATCGTGAACGCGGTCCTGGGGATGATCGGGAGCAAGGGGTAGATACTCGGGCCTGTTTGACCGGGCCAGCGCCGGTAGGGAGTGTACCGGCGCCGCCCAGGCCGGCGAGGGAGTCGCCGGCGTAACTTCTACATCTTCGCCTTGAGGACGTCCACCAGTTCCTGGACCGCCGCGGCGCTCTTGTGCAGCTTGGCCGATTCTTCATCGGTGAGCTTCACTTCGTAGATCTTCTCGATGCCGGCCGCCCCGAGCTTCACCGGCACCCCGACGTACAGCCCGTTGATCCCGTACTCGCCTTCCAGGTAAGCGGCGCAGGGCAGCACTTTCTTCTTATCTTTCAGTATGGATTCGGCCATCTCGACGGCCGCGGCGGAGGGCGCGTAGTAGGCGCTGCCGGTCTTGAGGTACTTCACGATCTCGGCGCCGCCGTTGGCGGTGCGGTTCACGATGGCGTCGATGGTAGCCTGGTCCATCAGTTCGGTCAGCGGGATGCCGCTCACGTTGCACAGCCGCACCAGGGGAACCATCGTATCGCCGTGGCCGCCCATGACCACCGCGGTGACGTTTTCCACGCTGACGTCGAGCGCCTGCGCGATGAACGTGCGGAAACGTGCGCTGTCGAGCACGCCGGCCATCCCGACCACCCGGTTCTTGGGGAACTTCGAAACCCAGAGCGCGGTCTGCGTCATCACGTCGAGCGGGTTGGTGACCACGATGATGATGCAATTCGGCGAGTACTTCGCTACGTTCTCGGTGGCGGTCTTGACCACGTCGTAGTTGGCCAGCAGAAGGTCGTCGCGGCTCATCCCGGGCTTGCGCGGGAAACCGGCGGTGATGATGGCGATATCGGAATCAGCCGTGGGGGCGTAATCGTTGGCTCCCACCAGGTTCACGTCGTACCCCTGGACCGGGCCGGACTGGAGCAGATCGAGGGCTTTACCCTGCGGGACGCCCTCCACCACGTCGACGAGCACTACGTCGGCGAGTTCCTTATCCGCTATGCGCACCGCGCAGTTGGCGCCGACGTTGCCGGCGCCCACAACCGTAATCTTCTTTCGCACGGAAAACTCCTTCTGGTTCGATTAAGGATCTGAAACGTGATTATAACTTCCGGCGCAGGCACCGCAGTGAGCGAGTCTGGGTGCGCCGCGTCCCGCCGCCGCCGCGTCCGGACAACGCGCCTTACGCCTTGGCCCGGTGGATGGCGAAGCCTTTCAAATCCGGGTGGTCTTTATCGACGATCCGCAACTCGCCGGCATCGGCGCCGGTCAGCGTGAGTTCGAACTGCAGGATGACGTCGTCCTCGTCCTGGTAGTTGAACACCAGCTTCTCGCCGTCAACATGCGCGAAGAATATCGGGTTCTCCTGGTCTTCGGGCGGGGTCACCTCGAGCAGTTCTCCGTGATCGCCCATGTGAACGTGCCCGGAGCGGATGGTGCCGGAGATCTTCTGGCCGGCGGTGATCTTGAGAATCAGGAAGAGGGTCCCCTTGGACTTCGCCTCCCAGGTGCCGGCGAACTTGTCGGGTGCCGGGGCCGCGCAGACCAACCCGGCGACGAGCAGCCAGGCGGCGGCGAATCGGACACAGTTGCCCATGGGCACATTGTATGCAACTTCGGGGCCGCCGCAAAAGCGCCCCGGCGGCGCCGATTTGAGGGCTGGTCACCCGGGCTGAACCGTGCGGGACGGGAGACGCAGTGCCGCGGGTTCACGCCCCGGGGTCTGTTAAAATGAAAAAGCCTCCCCAAAACATCCATCATGAAATTTGGCGTCATTGTTTTTCCAGGAAGCAATTGCGATCACGATGCATTTTTCGCGGTCGGCAACAACCTCGGGCAGCAGGCGGAGTTTATCTGGCACGACTCCACCAGCCTCGGCGATGTGGATGCCGTGATTTTGCCCGGCGGTTTCTCTTACGGCGATTATCTGCGCTGCGGCGCCATCGCCAAATTTTCCCCCGTGATGCAGGCGGTGAAAAAGTTCGCCACCGATGGCGGGCTCGTGCTCGGAGTCTGCAACGGATTCCAGATCCTGGTGGAAGCCGGCTTGCTCCCCGGCGCGCTGGTGCGCAATCGCGGCCTCAAGTTCATCTGCAAGGAGCTGCGCCTGACGGCCGGCACCACGAACTCGCCGTTCACCTGTGCCGCCGCGCCCGGGCAGGAACTGCGGCTGCCCATCGCCCACGGCGAGGGCTGCTACGTGGCCGACGAGCGCACCCTCGACGAGCTCGAAGCCGAGGACCGCGTGGCCTTCCGCTACATCGATAACGCCAACGGGTCCATGCGCGATATCGCCGGGATCCTGAATCGGGAGCGCAACGTGATGGGGATGATGCCGCATCCCGAACGCGCCACGGAGCCGTTGATGGGCTCGACCGATGGGCTGGTGGTCTTCCAATCCATGCTGCGCTCGGCGGTGACCGCATGAACACCACCGCCTTCTCCCCCGAAATCATCGCCCAGCATCAGCTCACGCCGGGCGAGTATCAGAAGATCGTCGATATCCTGGGGCGCGACCCCAGCTACACGGAACTGGGCATCTTCAGCGTGATGTGGAGCGAGCACTGCTCGTACAAGAGTTCGCGCCTGCACCTGAAGAAGCTGCCCACGCGCGGCAAGCTCGTCGTGCAGGGGCCGGGCGAAAACGCCGGCATCATCGATATCGGCGGCGGCTGGGTGACCGCGTTCAAGATCGAATCGCACAACCACCCGAGCTTCATCGAGCCCTTCCAGGGCGCGGCCACCGGTGTGGGCGGCATCCTGCGCGACATCTTCACGATGGGCGCGCGGCCGATTGCCGTGATGGACGCGCTGCGCTTCGGCCGGCCGGACGATGCCGCCAACGGCGCGCGCAACCGGCGGATCCTTGCCGGCGTGGTCGCCGGAATCGCGCACTACGGCAACTGCTTCGGCGTGCCCACGGTGGGCGGCGAGACCGTCTTCGAGCCCTGCTACGACGGCAATCCGCTGGTCAACGTCTTCGCGCTCGGCGTCTGCCGCAAGGAGGATATCTTCTACGCCAAGGCCGCGGGTGTGGGCAATCCCGTGATCTACGTGGGCGCGCGCACCGGGCGCGACGGCATCCACGGCGCGTCCATGGCCAGCGCCGAGTTCACCGAAGAGAGCAAGCAGAAGCGGCCCAACGTGCAGGTGGGCGATCCCTTCATGGAGAAGCTGCTGCTCGAAGCCTGCCTGGAGGCGATGAAGACCGGCGCCATCGTCGGCATTCAGGATATGGGCGCCGCCGGCCTCACCTGCTCCACGTGTGAGATGGGCAGCCGCGGCGAGGTCGGGATCGAGATCGAGCTGGACCGCGTGCCGCAACGCGAAACCGGCATGACGCCCTACGAGATCATGCTCAGCGAAAGCCAGGAGCGCATGCTGCTGGTGGCCGATAAGGGCCGCGAGGAAGAGGTCTTCCAGGTCTTCCGCAAGTGGGGCCTGGAAGCGGCCGAAATCGGCGTCGTGACCGGCGACGGCAAACTGCGGGTGCGGCATCACGGCGAAATCGTCGCCGAGATTCCGAACCGGGAACTGGCCGACGAAGCCCCGCTCTACGATCGCCCCCACACGCAACCTCCCGCGGCGCCCGCTACTCCGCGGGCGGCGCGCAAGCCGGCCAACGTGCAGGATGCGCTGCCCGCGCTCCTCGGCGCGCCGGACCTTTGCTCGAAACACTGGATCTGGGAGCAGTACGATTACCAGGTGCGCACCAACACCCTCACCGTGCCGGAGCGGTCCGATGCCGCGATCGTGCGGGTGAAGGAGACCGGCGCCAGCATCGCCATGTCGCTCGACGGCAACCAGCGCTACTGCTACCTCTCGCCGCGCGAAGGCACGAAGCTGATCGTGGCCGAGTGCTGCCGCAATCTCTCCGTGGTGGGCGCCGAGCCGGTGGCCGCCACCAACAACCTGAACTTCGGCAATCCGGAGCGCCCGGAGATCATGGCGCAGCTCGTGGAGTCGATCGAAGGGATGGCGGAGGCGTGCAGTTTCTTCGAGACCCCCATCACCGGCGGCAACGTGAGCCTGTACAACGAGACCCTGGGCGAGGGTGTGTATCCTTCGCCGGTGATGGGAATCGTGGGGCTCATGAAGACCGCGGCTCCAGTGACCATTCCGTTTAAGACGGCCGGTCGCGCGGTGGTACTGCTGGGCGGATGCGGCTCGTGCGACGAGACGCGCTTCGGCGGCACCGAGTACGCCAAGGAGATCGACAAACAGCTCTGGGGCCTGCCTCCGGCGCTGGACATGGAATACGAGCGGCGCGTGCAGCGGGCGATGCGCGAGATTGTCGCCGAAGGTCTCGCCGAATCGGCGCACGATGTGAGCGCGGGCGGCCTTGCGGTGGCGCTCGCCGAGTGCTGCCTGGGAGCCGCGGAGATGGGAGCGCAGGTGGATCTCGACAGCGACCTGCGGCCGGAGTTCCTCTGCTTCCACGAAGGCCCGTCGCGCATCGTGATTGCGACGGCGAACGCAAAGCGGGTGGCGGAGATCGCCGCGAAGCACGAAGTCGCGGCTCCCGTGATCGGCAGTACGATTGAGAAGGGACTGGAAATCCGGCAGCGCGGCGTCACTTTGGGAAGCTGGGAACTCGCTTTGCTGCGCGCGGCCAACGGGGAGGCACTCGAGGCGTATGTTCGATAAGTTCCACGACGAATGCGGAGTGGTCGCGGTCTACGGGCATCCGGAGGCCTCCAAGCTCGCCTATCTCGGGTTGTACGCGCTGCAGCACCGCGGCCAGGAGAGCGCCGGCATCTGCGCATCCGACGGGAACCAGGTATTCACCCACAAATCCATGGGGCACGTGGCCGACATCTTCACCAGCGCCGTGCTCCGGGAGTTGCCCGGCTCGCTGGCCATCGGGCACACCCGCTACTCGACCGCGGGCGACACCGTGCTGCTCAACGCGCAGCCGTTTTCGGTGGCGTGCAACAAGGGCAAGATCGCGATCGCGCACAACGGCAACATTACCAATGCCGCGGAACTGCGCGCGGACCTCGAGCGGCGCGGCGCCATCTTCCAGGCGTCGAGCGATACCGAAGTGGTGCTGCACCTGATGGCGCACTCTTCCGAGCGCACTCTCGCCGGAGCGCTGCGCGACGCCCTGCTGCAACTGGAGGGCGCGTTCTCTCTCGTGTTCCTGGCCGAGGACCGCATCATCGTGGCGCGCGATCCGCACGGCTTCCGGCCGCTGGCGGTGGGCGAGATGGAGGTCAGCGGTGGGCGCAAGGGCTACGCCTTCGCCAGCGAAACCTGCGCCTTCGACCTGCTGGGCGCGGTCTACCTGCACGACGTGGAACCCGGCGAGATGATCATCGTCGGGCCCGAGGGCATGACCCGCGAGCGCTACGCGCCGGAGCGCAACCGCGCCCACTGCGTGTTCGAGCACGTGTATTTCGCGCGGCCGGATTCGATCGTATTCGGGCGGGCGGTGGAGGAGTCGCGCGAAAACCTGGGACGCCTGCTGGCGCGCGAGTGCCCGGCGGATGCCGACCTGGTCGTGCCGGTGCCGGACTCCGGCGTGGCCGCGGCCCTTGGTTACTCCGACGAAAGCGGGCTGCCCTTCCGCCAGGCGCTGATCCGCAACCACTACGTGGGCCGCACCTTCATCGAGCCTTCGCAGGCCATCCGCGATTTCGGTGTCAAGCTCAAGCTCAACCCGGTGCGCCACCTGCTGCAGGGCCGGCGCGTGGTGCTGGTGGATGATTCCATCGTGCGCGGCACCACCAGCCGCAAGATTGTCCGCATGGTGCGGCAGGCCGGAGCCCGTGAAGTCCACCTGCGCATCTCCTGCCCCCCGACCATGTCGCCGTGTTTCTACGGGGTGGATACGCCGACCCGCAGCGAGCTGATTGCGTCGAACCACAACGTGGACGAGATCCGCAAATTCGTGGAGGCGGATTCGCTCGGGTACCTCTCGATCGGCTCCCTGCGCACGGCCGTGGCGGACGTGAACCACGAATATTGTTACGCGTGTTACACGGGCGACTATCCCACCGAGCTGGTCAACATCCAGGAATTGATGGCCGCGAAGAAAAAGTAGCGGCCGCCGTTAATTCCCGGAACCTTTCGTCGTCTGGTGCGTAGGTAAGAGCCGAGGAGAGGTTCATGAAGACTCTTTTGTTTTTGGTCGCGCTGGCGATGGTCGCCTTTGGCGCCGTCGCCGATACGGATGTGTCCGGAAAGTGGTCCGGCGCTTTCAACATGACCGCGCCGGACGGTTCCGTCCGGGAGGGCACCGCGGTGGCGGTGCTGAAGCAGAGCGGCACCGAGATTACCGGTACCGCCGGGCCGAACGACGACGAGCAGTACCAGATCACCAAGGGCAAGATCGAAGGCGAGAAGATCACCCTCGAAGTCCAGCCCAACGATGGGCCTGTCATCAAGCTGGCGCTGGTTCTCGCCGGGGACCGCATCAAGGGCGATGCCGTCATGGAGCGCGACGGAGAGAAGCGCACCGCCAAACTCGACCTCGGCCGGGTCAAGTAGGGCTTGGCGGGGTGGCCTTCCGGCGATTGCGCCGGGGCTAGTGCCCGCTGCCGACTTCGAGGCCCTGTAGCGATTCGGCCTTGCTCAGCTTGGACCAGCCGAGCCCGTAGACTGCCACCAGGGCGAAGCAGACCGCCGGCACGATGAAGCCGGTGGACATGTCGTACAGGTCGGCCACGTGTCCCATCAACTTGGGCAGGATGGCGCCGCCCATGATGGCCATCACGATGAAGGCCGATGCCTTCTTGGAGCGCGCGCCGAGTCCGAAGATGCCGAGCGCGAAGATGGTGGGGAACATGATCGACATCAGGAAGTAGGCGGCGAAGACGCAGAACACGCTGAGCCATCCCAGCTTGAGGAAGACGATGGTGCAGGCGGCCACGTTGAGCACGGCGTAAAGCCCGAGGATCTTGTGCGCGGAGAATTTGCGCAGCAGCCCGGCGCCGGTGAAGCGGCCGACCAGGAAGGATGCGGCGCCGAAGGATTGCAGCGTGGCCGCGCCCTGGCTGCTGACCATGAGGTGGCCGCTCTTGGTCGTCTCCAGCAGGCCGTGCAGCCAGCCGGCGTCCCAACTCGCGGGGATCGGCGGCGTCTCGGTGGTCATATAGTTGATGAAGAAACTGAAGATACCGGCCTGCGCGGCCACGTAGAAAAATTGCGCCAGTACGGCGGAAGAGAAGTGCGGGTGCGACCAGACGCTGTGGTGCGAGATTTTCTTCGCCACCGGCGCCAACGCGATTGCCGCGATGACCAGGCCGGCGATTCCGCCGCCCCACATGATCCGGTGCATGACACCCTCGCTGACGCCGACCGTGGAGAGGCCCACCCACAGGATCATGCCGCAGGCGAAGAGCAGCACGGCCGCGTTGAACCAGAGCAGGAAGTACACCAGGGGGCGGCTAAACTGCCGTTCGGCGGCTTCGGCGGCAGGTGTGCCCTGGTCTTTGGCGTCGAGTTGATAGTCGTCTTCGGCTTTGACGTCGGGCACGCTGGCAAAGTAAAACGTCACTGCGATGACCAGCACGAGGATGGCGACCGCCACGTAGGGGATATAGAGCGTCTCGCTGCCGGTAGAGACTCCGGCCGCGTTCTTCGAGTAGAAGAACATGCCCCCGACCACGGGTCCGAGCATCCAGCCGACGCCGTTACAGGACTGCGCCAGGTTGATGCGTGTCGCCGCGTAGCGCGGGTCGCCGAGCACGGTGGTGTACGGGTTAGCGACGGTTTCGAGGAAGGTGAGGCCGCTGGCGATGACGCACACGCCCAGCAGGAAGGCCCAGAACGCGGCGATGTGGGTCGCCGGGATGAACCAGAATCCGCCCAGCGCGACGATGAGCAGGCCGGAGATGATGCCGCCCTTGTATCCCAGCTTGCTGGCCAGCCAGCCGGCCGGCATGGACATCAGGAAGTAGCCCAGGTAGTGCGCGAACTGCACCCAGGCCGACTGCGACTTGGACAGGCCCAGGACCTCCTGGAAGTGCTTGTCCATCACGTCGATCATCCCGTTGCAGAAGCCCCACAGCAGGAACAGGGAGCTGACGAGGGCGAACGTAAATGCCAGGTTCTTCCCGTCGGGGCCGATGAACATGCTCTTCCGGTTGGTGGTCATGAGTAGAGATTGATTCTATCAGGGTTAAGGGCCGCTGACTTTCCTTTGCGATACCGTTAAACACGAGTGGCGGGAAGACTGCGGGAAGAGCCTTTTCCTGCGGGTGCCGCCCGCCGTCGTAAAATGTGGAAACAATGCTTCGCACTCCCGCCGGACTTCTGGCCGGCCTCCTGATACTGGCTTCGCCGGCTTCCGCGCAGCGGCCGTTCTCCGGCGCGGCGGAGATCGAACAGTCGCTGCACAAGCTGAACGAACTGGGTACCGTGTTGCACATCGCGGCGCATCCCGACGACGAGCGGACCGCGGTGCTGGCCTACTTCGCGCGCGGACGGCACATGCGCACTGCGTACCTTTCGCTGACGCGCGGCGAGGGCGGGCAGAACCTGATCGGCAGCGAGCAGGGCGCGCAACTCGGGCTGATCCGCACGCAGGAGTTGCTCGCGGCGCGGCAGATCGACGGCGCCGAACAGTTCTTCACGCGCGCCATCGACTTCGGCTTCACGCGCACCGCGCAGGAGACGCTGGAGAAGTGGGGCCACGACCGCATCCTCGGCGACATCGTGTGGATCGTCCGCAAGTACCGGCCCGACGTGATCATCCTCGGGTTCAGCGGCACGCCGCGCGATGGTCACGGGCAGCACCAGACCTCGGCCATCCTGGGCAAGGAGGCGTTCACCGCGGCGGCGGATCCCGCGAAGTTCCCCGAGCAACTCAAGTACGTGCAGCCGTGGCAGGCCAAACGGCTTGTGCAGGCGGCGGGCTTCGGTGGTCCGGCGGGCGGACGCGGAGGGCGCGGCGGACGAGGCGCGGGGACAGCGACCGACGGCGCATCGGCACCGGAGCCGTATGCCGACACCGGCGCGTTCAACCCGATCCTGGGCTACTCCTACGAAGAACTGGCGGTGATCAGCCGCAGCATGCATCATTCGCAGGGCACGGGCGCGATGCGCCGGCTGGGCGGCAACCGCAGCACGTTCACGATCATCGGCGGCCCGAACGCAACTCGCGATCTCTTCGACGGCATCGATACCTCGTGGAAGCGGCTGTCGGGCGGCGCGGCGGTGGACGCCATCCTCGGCGAGGCCGATCGCGAACTCGATCCGGCGCATCCCGAGAAGGTCATCCCGGCGCTCGCCAAAGCGCGTCCGTTGATTGCGGCCATCGACGATCCGCTGGCGCGCATCAAGCTCAAGGAACTCGATGAGACCATGGCCCTGTGCGCCGGGCTGTGGGTGGAGGCGCAGGGCAGGGAAGCGGAGGTCGCGCCGGGCCAGATGCTGAACCTGACCACCAGTGTGATGAACCGTTCTTCGGCGAAGATCACGCTCGAAGGAGTGCGCGTCGAAGGCATCTGGAACCAGGACATCCCGGTGCAGGAGAAGGCGCTGGCGCTGAACCAGATGGTGGACGTGCCGGCGAACCTGAAGGTGCCGGCGGGAGAGGCGTACACGCAGAAATACTGGCTGGTGAAGCCGCACACGGCGGACGTTTACCAGGTGGACGATCAGCAACTCATCGGGCTGCCGGACAGTCCGCCGGCGGCGCAGGTGCGCGTGCGCCTCACGGTGGACGGCACTCCGATCGAACTGCTGCGCCCGGTACACCATCGCTACGCCGACCGCGCGCAGGGCGAGCGGGTGCGTCCGGTGGTGGTGGTGCCGGCTGTGGCGGTGAATCCGCCGGTGCCGGTCGCGATTTTCTCGGATACGGCGCCGCGCAAGGTGGAAATCGCGGTGCAATCCAATATCGCCAATGCCGAGGGCGACCTGCGGCTGGACATGCCGGCGGGATGGAAGGCGTCGCCCGCGTCCACGCATTTCCAGATCGCGCGCCCGGGCGAAGCGCGCGAACTTGCGTTCGAAGTGACGCCGCCCGCGGGGGAGACCACCGCGCAACTGCGTGCCGTGGCGACGGTGGTGGGGCGCGAAATCTCCAGCGGAATGCACGTGATCGATTACCCGCACATTCCGCCGCAGACGCTGTTTCCGCCTGCGGCGATCAAGCTGGTGCGGTCCAACATCCACGTCACGGCGAAGAAGGTGGGTTACATCATGGGCGCAGGCGACGAGATGCCGGATGCGCTGCGGCAACTCGGCCTCGAGGTCACGTTGCTCACCGAGAGCGATCTCGCGCAGGGAGATCTGTCGCGCTTCGACGCCATTGTGGCCGGGGTGCGGGCGTACAACACGCGCGCCGACATCCGCGCCAACCAGCCGCGCCTGATGCAGTACGTGGAAAACGGCGGCCGCTACATCGTGCAATACCAGACCGGCGACGCGCCCGACCCGAACGCGCAGAACAATCCGAATCCGGCGATGCGCGCGGCGATCGCGCAACTCACCTTCGGGCAGCCCACCGAACCGGTGACGGCGAACATGGGGCCGTACCCGTTCGTGGTGCCGGGAGGCAACCGCTACCGCGTGACGGTGGAAGAGGCGCCGGCGCAGTTTCCTCATCCGGACAGCCCGCTACTGCAATATCCGAACCACATCACGGAGAAGGATTTCGAGGGCTGGGTGCAGGAGCGCGGCGTGTACTTCGCGGTGAAGTGGGACCCGCGCTACCAGACGGTGATCGAATCGCACGATCCGGGCGACGACCCGCTGCCCGGCGGCGAGCTCTGGACGCACTACGGCAAGGGCGTCTACATCTTCACGTCGTACAGTTGGTTCCGGCAGTTGCCGGCGGGCGTGCCGGGAGCCTACCGCCTGTTCGCCAACCTGCTGAGCGCGAAGTGACGGCATGATCGGGCGGCGCGATCTTCTGCGAAACGCCGGGTTGGCGGCGATGTCGCAGGTGGCGCTCGAAGCGCAGGATGCGGGCACGATCGCGGTGGATCCCACGCCGCGATTCGAGCTTTCGCCATGGCTCTACATGCAGTTCATGGAGCCGCTTGGCGCGACCGATTCCTCGGTGGAAGCCTGTTGGGACTACGATGCCGGAGACTGGCGCAAAGACTTCGTCGATGTGACGCGGAACCTGGCGCCGGGCGCGATGCGGTTCGGTGGATTGTTCAGCCGCTACTACCGGTGGCGCGAGGGTGTGGGTCCGGTGGAGAAGCGCCCGTGGATGCGCAACTACGCGTGGGGCGGCAAGGAGACGAACCGGGTGGGCACGCACGAGTTCGCGGACTTCTGCCGGCGGGTGGGAGCGGAGCCGTTCTGCTGCGTCAACTTCCTCAGCGACGGCGAGAAACGGTACGCGTCCACGCGCGAAGGCGTGCGCACGGCGGACGCGCGGGAAGCCGCCGACTGGGTGTCGTACGCGAACGATCCCGATCACGCGGAACGCAGGGCCAATGGCTCGGCGGCACCGCTGAACCTGAAGCTGTGGCAGATCGGCAACGAGACCAGCTACGGCTCGGCCACGTTCACGCGCGACGAAGCCATCGCGCACACCATCGAATTCGCGCGCGCGATGAAGCAGCGCGACCCCTCGCTGCACCTGATCGCATGGGGCGACCGGGGCAGGGAAGGGCTGTGGGCGCCGGAGATGCTGCGCCGCGCGGGCGAGTACGTCGATTCGGTGGCGATCCACATGATGGGGCAGTCGCCCAAACGCGCGGGCACGGTGCTCAAGGGGCTGCGCTACGAAAGCGACCCGGAACGGGCGTGGGATGAACTGCTGGAACTCGCCGATGCCGTGGAGCGGCGGCTCACCGAAGTGGAGCAGGCGGTGGGGGAGGCGTCGCCCCACGCCGGTATCGCGGTGACGGAGGGGCATCTCAGCTTGAGCCCGCACAATGCGAACCCGATTCTCTTCGAATGGCTGAGCGCGGCGTATCACGCGCGCAGCCTGAACATCTACCAGCGGCACGGCGCGCGGGTGAAGATCGCGACCGCCGCCGACTTTCAGGGCACGCGCTGGACCAATACGGCGGTGATGGTGCCGGTGCCGCGCGGGCGCAGCTACCTCATGCCGGCGGGGTCGATCGCACGCCTGTTCCGGCGGCACAACGGCACGCAGGGAGTCACCGTACGGCACGCGCCGCCGGGCCTCGATGTCGCGGCGAGCCGCGGGGGCAACCGTGTGTGGCTGCACGTGGCCAACCTGCGGTATCGCGGCACTGTGGAGGCGGGGTTCGCGGTGGACGGGATGCGAGTGGCGGACGGACGGGTGTTCGAAATCGCGCCGGAAAATCTGCGCAGCTATGTAAATCAGGACCAGCCGGACGTGTTCCGTCCGCGTGAAGCTCCGCTGCCGGCGGGCGCGAACGTACGCTGGCGCTTCCCCGCCGG
Source organism: Acidobacteriota bacterium (assembly GCA_018268835.1). Lineage (GTDB taxonomy): Bacteria > Acidobacteriota > Terriglobia > Bryobacterales > Bryobacteraceae > Solibacter. The sequence goes on from JAFDVU010000011.1 coordinate 16,884, forward strand.
AAGCGTGAGCGCGGTGGAACTCGCACTCGCAGAGTAGTGGTGCGCGCTGAGCGTGATTTCGGATCCTGCGGGACCTCGCGTACCGGTGTTTCGCGTGGTCTTCTGGAACGCCATTTGCTTCCTCGACTGACATGCCCCTTGAGAGGGCGTCAGAGAGGAGAACCCATGCGAAGAATCATCAGCCTTGGTATTTTCGCCAGCCTGTCTTCGGTCCTGGCTCTGGCCGCGACCGTCTCTGGAACCCTGTTGGACGAAAGCTGTTACGCGCAGCAGAAAAAGACCGCGGCTTGTCCGGCGAAGATGTCCACCACTTCGTTCGCGTTGGTGTCGGCCGGTCAAGTGTTCAAGCTGGACCTGGCGGGGAATGAAAAAGCTTCCGCCGCGTTGAAGGCTCGCGCAGACCGGTCCACGGATCCCACGCATCCATCGAATTCAGGCGCGGTGACCGCGACGGTATCCGGGACCATCAGCGGCGACACGATTCAGGTAGAGTCGATCAGCGTGCAATAAGCTCGCAGACGCAGCCCCCAGCGTCCCCGGGCAGAACCCGAGGGATCTCCCGCCATAGCCATCAGCAGAGACTGTAGTGTGCCGGGTGGTACCATTCGGTCATGGCAGGGCGGTTTTGCCCGCGGTCCCTCGGGTTTCTGATCTTCTCCCTATTGGTCTTCCCGGGAGCCCCGGCAGTCGGTGCGGACGGTGGAGTACCGAAGGCGGTGTCCCCAGTCGAATTGCGGCAGCGTGCGCGGGAGGAGTCCTTCGCGCGGGAGCGGTTGGCGTACTGGCAGGCGCGCCTTGGACTAAATGACTGGAGGATCGGCGTGATGGTGTGCCGCGCGGGTGAGTTGCGGCCGCAGACGGTGGGTAATCTGCACTGGGATGCGGCGCGGAAAACGGCGGTGATCCGCGTGCTCGACTTGGCGGATTACGGGCTCGCGCCCGCCGCCGCGATGCGAGATGTAGAGAATACCGTGGTGCACGAACTGGTGCACCTGGAGTTGTCATCGCTGCCGCGCACCGACGCCAGCCTGGCGCCGGAGGAACTGGCCGTGAGCCGCCTGGCGGATGCGCTGCTCAAGCTGGAACGCAGCGAGTGATCCCGTCTTCAGGCCGGTACCTTTGAGTCCGCGTCCTCGTGCCGGTGCACGAGGTAGTAGGCCGCCGGCACCAACGCCACGGTAAGGACCACCGATAAGGTGAGACCACCGATGATGGTGCGCGCCAGCGGAGCGTACGCCTCACTGCCGGTGCCTAGTTTCATTGCCATGGGAAGCAGGCCGATGATGGTGGCCAGCGAAGTCATCAACACGGGCCGGAGACGGACGCGGCAGGCGAGCGCAATCGCTTCGCGGACGGTCATGCCCGAGTCCGACCGCAGGTGGCGCGCGAACTCCACCATGAGGATGCTGTTGGAGACGGCGATGCCGGCCAGCATGATCAGCCCCATCAGCGACATGATGTTGATGGTGGTTCCCGTGGCGAGAAGGATCAGGATCACGCCGGCAATGCCCGGAGGAACAGCCAGGAGAATGATCGCGGGATCGACAAACGACCGGAACTGAGCGATCAGAACCAGGTACAGAAGGACCAGCGAGAGAGCGAGCCCAAGCTGGAAGCTGTGGAACGAGGTGCGCATGTTCTGGACCATCCCATGCATCGCCACCTCGGTGTCGGGCGGCAGCTTCATGGAGCTCGTGAGATGGTCGATCGAGTTGACGATTCTTCCAAGATCCTCGTTTTGCGGCCGGACGTAGACATCGATCACGCGCTGAAGCTGGTAATGATCGACCTCGGTCGGCTCCAGAGACCTTGTCACCGAGGTGATCGCGTCCAACCGGGCCACGTGGCTGGCACCCACGCCGCGCAGCGGGAGGGCCCTCAGATCGGCGATGGTTTCTATCTGGTTCTCGCCGTACTGGACCGTGAGCATATAATCATTTCCATTTCTTGGGTCGATCCAGTAGCTCGGGGCGATCATCTGATTGCTGTTGAGGGCGGTAATGAGATTTTCGACGACTTCCTTCTGCTCGAGTCCGAGTTGTGCGGCACGCGCGCGGTCCACCTTGAGGCGCAGCGCGGGATAGTCGACGTCCTGTGGAATGTAGACGTCCGCGACGCCCGGCATACTCTGGATTCGCCGGGCAAGTTGCACGGCGGCGCCGTAGACCTCGTCCATGCGGAAGCCCGAAACCTGAATGTCGATCGGTGCGGGCAGACCGAGGTTCAGGACCGCGTCCACCATGCCTCCGGGCTGAAAGAACACGGACACTTCCGGGATCTCCTGCTTGAGCCTCGGTTTCAAGCGGGCCATGTGGTCGAAGCTGCTGATGCGGTGCGCTTCCTTCAGGTTTACCTGCACGAACGCGGTGTGGGTGGCCGAATTGCTGGTGTAAATGGCCGAGAAACCGGGCACCGTGCCGATGTTCGATACCACCATGTCGAGGTCTTTGCCGATCACCTGGCGAACCGTATTCTCCAGGCGTTCGATGAGCCGTTCGGTGACATCCAGGCGGGTGCCGCTCGGCGCTTTGACGAGGACCACGAACTGTCCCGCGTCGGTTCGCGGGAAGAAGGACTCACCGATGCCCGGGTAGAGAGTCAACGTGGCGCCGAAGAGCACGGCAAACCCCGCGAGAGTTACCACAGGATGCTTCAGCACGACTCCCACCAGGGCATCGTAAGTCTCCAGCAGACGATCGAACCGGCGATTGAACCACGCGTTAAACCGGCGAGTGAGACCGCCCCGACCCGGCGCGCGGGACGACGGGGACGGCCGATCTTCGCCGTCGGCGAAGGTGGTGTGGGTTGGCGCGGACTTGAGAAAGAGAGCGCAAAATAACGGGACAACCGTGAGCGCAATCAGGTAGGAGGCAAAGAGCGCGAGCACGACAGCGGCCGCCAGGGCGGAGAACAGGTATTTACTTACTCCGTAGAGGAAGGTTACGGGGAAGAAGACGATGGCGGTCGTCACCGTTGCGGCCAGCACCGGCATTGCGACCTCTTTTCCACCGTTCTCGGCGGCCTTGGCCGGCGATTCCCCCATCTCCAGGTGGCGATAGATGTTCTCCAGCACGACGACAGAGTTATCGATCAGGCGGGAAAACGCCAATGCCAGTCCGCCGAGCACCATGGTATTGATTGAGCCGCCGCCGAAGTACAGCGCAACGAATGCCGCCAGCGCCGACAGCGGAATCGAGAAGAAAACGGCCACAGTTGCGCGCACGTTGCCAAGGAACAGCAGAATCAGCAGCGAAGTAAGCAGGAGACCAATCCCGCCTTCGTGCAATAGCGTCTCAATCGCCTTTTTCACGAACTCGGACTGATCGAAAACAACGTGGCTGATCAACTCGCGCGGTACGTTGAGCAAGTGATCCACTTCCGACTTCACACCATCGACGACGACGATGGTATTCGTGTCCCCGCCCTGTTTCAGGACCGGCAGGTACACGGAGCGCTGGCCATCGATGCGAACTGCGTTCGTCTGGATCTGTGCCGCGTCTTTCGCGGCTCCGATGTCCGAGATGCGGACCAGATCCGGGCCGTCGGCTTTGATTGGCAGATCATTGATCTCGGCAATGCGGGAGAGTTGGCTGTTCGGGAACACGTTATAGTCGAGATCGCCTATCCTGACATCTCCTCCGGGCAGTATGAGGTTAGCGCTGTTGACCTTCCTGACCACGTCCATGAGGCTGAGGCGGTAGGTCTCGAGCTTGAAGGGATCGACATACACCATGATCTGGCGGTAGGCGCCGCCGAACGGCACCGGCACCGAAGCTCCCGCCACGCGCGACAACTGGTTGCGCACGGTGAATTGGGCCACGTCCCGCAATTGCGTTTCGTTCATGCCGTTGCCTCTGAAAGTCACCATGCACACGGGAAGGCTGGAGGCGTCAAACTTCAGCACGACCGGAGGCAGCGTGCCGGGAGGCAGGCGGCGCAACTGGGCCATCGCCAGGTTGGAAATCGTGGTAACAGCCGAATCGGCGTTGGTGCCCGGCTGGAAGTAGACTTTAATGATACTGACGCCCGGCAGAGAGCGGGACTCGATGTGTTCGATGCCACTTCCGAGTGTGAAGAACCGTTCGAACCTGCTGGTGATGTCCGCTTCGATCTGCGCCGGCGCCATGCCGTTGTAAAAGGTTGCTACCACGACCACCGGGATATTCATGGCCGGAAACATGTCCACCGGCAGGCGCACGAGTGACGTCACGCCGACCACCAGGATCATGAGACAGATGACGAGAATGAAATAGGGATTTCGAATTGCGAATGTGGACATGCCTAACCTTTGCGGGGTGGGCTCAGCCGCTCACCCGGTGAACTCGGAGCCTGGAGAATCCGCGTGCAGACACTGTCAACGGCCGGAGGTGAGGCCGTGAATCCGCTTCATGATACCTTACAGCAGTGAAAAAGCGGCCACTATCTTATGGGCTCTTGAAGACGAAACAGCGGATCTGCCGCGCTTCCCCAGAAACACTCTCAGAATACGATAAAGTGGGTATTTATATCTGAATTAAGATCCGGTATCATAAGCCGGGTGTTGCACCGTTAGCCGCCGCGATTTACGCAAACACCGTGAAACCTCTCCGCGCCCTTCCTCTTGCCTTATTCTTTGCCGCCGCGGCCTGTCTGCTGCCTCAGGTGGCGGATCGCGCCTCGGAGGAGCGGCTGAGCTTCCAGACCAGCGGCCCGTGGTCGCCGCGCACCAATCTCAACGCGGATGTCGCAATGGTGTACGGGATCGGACCGCGCATGCCGGCGAACATCGATACGTGGCGGCAGCGCGGGTACACGATCCACGTGATGACTGGCGTGGCGTGGGGGCAGTATCAGGACTACCTCAACGGGCAGTACGACGGCGCGCGGCACTGGGACCAGGCACAGACGCAGTCCGACGGGAAGCCGATTCTGCACGGGGGCAATCCGGAGATTCCGTACATCTCGCCGGGTGAGAATTACGGGAAATATCTGACCCTGGGAGTCCGGCGGGCGCTGGATGCGGGCGCGCAGGCGATCCACCTGGAAGAGCCGGAATTCTGGGCGCGCGGCGGGTGGGAGGAGAACTTCCGGCGCGAGTGGAAGGCGTATTATCACGAGGACTGGCAACCGCCGGACTCTTCACCCGACGCCCAGTACCGGGCCTCCAAGTTGAAATACTACTTGTACCGGCGCGCGCTCGCGCAGGTGTTCGACTTCGCGAAGTCATACGGCGAAGAGCACAAGCGCACGGTCCGCTGTTACGTGCCCACGCATTCGCTGATCAACTACGCGCACTGGCGGATCGTGAGTCCGGAATCGTCGCTGCTGGAGGTGGGGGCGGACGGTTACATCGCGCAGGTGTGGACCGGCACGGCGCGCACTCCGAACGTGTATGAAGGGCGATCCCGCGAGCGGACATTCGAAACCGCGTACCTGGAATACGGCGCCATGCAGAACCTGGTGCGCGCGTCCGGGCGGCGCGTGTGGTACCTGAACGACCCGATCGAAGACAACCCGAACCACGATTGGGAGGACTATCGCACCAACTGGGAGAGCACGCTCACCGCGTCGCTGCTGCAACCCGAGGTGTGGCGCTACGAGATCATGCCGTGGCCGGATCGTGTGTTTCGCAGCCTGCACCCGCTGCGCGGCGGCGCGGAGGCGCAGCGCGCCGGCATCCCGAAGCCGTACGAGACGGAGTTGCAGACGGTGATCACGGCGCTCGGCGATATGAAGCAGGCCGCCGTGCGCTGGGAGAGCGCGGGGACCGCCGGCATCGGCGTGCTGGTGTCCGACACGATGATGTTCCAGCGCGCGGCGCCGGACCCCTCGGACACGAACCTGGGGTCGTTCTACGGACTGGCGATGCCGCTGGTGAAACGCGGCGTGCCGGTGGAGCCGGTGCAGATCGAAAGCGCAACGGCGGCGGGCTTTCTGGACCGCTACAAGCTGCTGCTGCTCACCTACGAAGGGCAGAAGCCGCCGGCGCCGGCGTTTCACGATGCGCTGGCGAAGTGGGTGCGGGCGGGCGGCGCGCTGGTGGTGGTGGACGACGACCGCGACCCGTACAACGCGGTGCGCGAATGGTGGAATACGGCGCCGCGAGCGTATGCGACGCCGCGGCAGCACCTGTTCGAGACGCTGGGCATCGCGCGGGATGCGGTGGGGTTGCGCAAAGCCGGGCGCGGCGTGGTACTGCGGCTGGCGGCATCTCCGGCGGCGATGACGTATCGGGCCGGCGGGGCCGGGGAAGTGCGAAAGGCGGCCCGCGAAGCCGCGGCGGCGGTGAGGCTACCGTGGAAGGAGACCGCCTCCCTGGTGCTGCGGCGCGGACCCTACGTGGTTGCGGCGGGACTGGAGGAATCGCTGCCGGACGCGCGGCCGTACGTGCTGCGCGGGCGCTACGTGAACCTGTTCGACCCCGCGTTGAACGTGCAGACGGAGGTGACGGTCGCGCCCGGAACGCGGCTGTTCCTGCTGGACCTGAGCGGTGCGCGGCCGCAAGACTTCCGGGTGCTCGCGGCGGCGTGCCGCGTGCGCGAGGAGCGGGTGGACGGCGCGACGCTGCGGTTCCGCGCGGACGGAATCGGCGATACCGGGGCGGTGGTGCGAATCGCGGCGCCCGCGGCGCCGGCCGAGGTGCGGATCGGCGGCAAGCCGCTGGGGCCGGCGGATTACGACTACGCCCAGCACACGCTGCGCTTGAGGTTTGCGAATTCGCCGGAGCCGGTCGCGGTCGAGGTGCGCCTGGCCGCGCGAAGTGCGAAATAATCAGTGGCAGCATATGGCACAGACAATTCTCCGGCACGCCCGATGCGCCGCCCTGCTTTGCCTCCCGCTGACGGCCGCGGGAGCCGCCGATTATTTTCCGCCGCCGGACAGCGCGCAGGGATGGCGCACGCCGCGTAACGCCGCCGACATCCGCGGAGTCGCGGGGATGGATGCCGCGCGTCTCGATCAGGCGTTCGAGTTCGAGAAGGAGACCAGCCAGCATGGCGGGCTGGTGGTGGTTCGCCACGGCTACCTGGTCTATGAGCGCTATTTCGGCAAAGGCAATCGCGAAGCGCATCCCGATATGGCGTCGATCGGGAAAGCCTTCACCAGCATCTCGTGCGGGATCATGCTCAAGGAGAAACGCGCGCAGATTCCCGACGGGTTGGATACAAAGGCGTTCAACGAGAAGTACCTGCCCGAGGCATTTCCGCTGAGCGATCCGGCGAAAGCGGAGATCAAGCTGGGACAGTTGCTCACGATGACCTCGGGGATGCACGGCGACGGAGCGAATCCGGGGATCGTGCGCGGCGCGGACCTGAAATTGGATCCGGTGCCGCGTGCGGCGGCAGCGCTCGATCAGGATGCAGCCGCGCTGCGCACGCCGATGTGGACCCGGCCCGGCGAAGGCTATGCCTACTGCTCGGGTTCGCCGCATGTGGCTTCGATCGTGCTGCGCCACCTGGTGGGCATGGAGATGCAGCAGTACATCGAGGAGAAACTGGCGCGGCCGATGGGGTTCGGATCGTGGGGCTACGCGCTGCACCGCAACGGAGCCACGCTGCCGCACACGCCGGGAGGCGGCGGGATCGCGCTGCGTGCGACCGACGCGGTGCGCTTCGCGTACCTGCTGCTCCACAAAGGCCGCTGGGCGGAACAGCAACTGGTGCCGGAGGAATACGTGGCGATGTGCGGGCGGCCATCACCTTACAATCCGCACTCACCGATGAGCCTGATGTTTGAAGTGAACGCCGACGGGCACGTCTTTGGCGCGCCGCGCGATGCGTTCTTCAAGTCCGGCGCGGGCGGCTCGGCGATTTACGTGGTGCCGTCGCTGGACCTGGTGATCTACAAGATGTCGTCGAGCGACGCGCAACTCGATCCGGCGCTGACGGGGCTGCCGGTGACCTACCAGGTGGATCATTCGCGCGACGACTGGAAGCCGCGCCCGCACGACCAGTTCCACGACGGTCCGGTGGGCGGCGACGATGGCGTGCGCCGCCTGCTGGAGATGGTGGTGGCGGCGGTGCTTCCGTAGAGAGTCGCGCCGGCCGTCAGGGCCGGTTCTTCCCCAGTTGCCGCAGGAGTTCGGCGGCTTGCGCACGAGTCGCGGGATCGGCCGCCGCGGCCGCCTTTTGCAGGTGCGGCACGGCGCCGCCGACATTGCCGGAAGATGCCAGCGCGGCGCCGAGCCCGAGATGCGCGCGAGACGATTCGGGCTGGATTCTCAGGGCTTCCTGGTAATGGGGAATCGCATCGCGCGCCAGCCCGCGGGCCATCAGGAGGTTGCCCAGCAGCAGGTGGGCGTCTACGAAAGCGGGGTCGGCGCGCAGGGCGTCTTCCAGTTCGTGCCGGGCTTCGTCGTATTGGCCGGCGTGGCCGAGCAGCATGGCGTAGTTGTAACGGGCCGGCGCATCGCCGGGGTTCAGCCGCAGGGCGATCTCGAACTGCTCGCGCGCCTCGGCGGCGTTGCCTGCCGCGGAGAGCAGGTTGGCGAGGTTGCCGTGCGCGTCGGCGTAGTCGGGGCGAATGCGGATGGCCTCGCGAAAGGCGGCTTCGGCGCCGGCACGATCGCCGCCGGCGAGGCGGATGATGCCGAGGTTGTTGTGCGCCTCGGGCAGATCGGGATCCAGGGCGATGGCCTTGCCAATGGCGTCCGCGGCGTCCGTGTTCCGGCCGAGCGCGCGATCGGTCAGTCCGAGTTCGTGCCACGTGAGCGCCACCTCGGGCGCGAGCGCGGCGGCGCGCTGCAGGGCTTGCGCGGATTCCGCGTATTGATGGGACCGGCGCAGCGCGGTGCCGAGCCTCTGCCGCGCGGCGGCGAAATCCGGATTGCGGCGCACGGCTTCCCGGTACATGGTTATGGCGCGTGACAACTGTCCGTCGTTTTCGAGCGCTTCGGCGAGTTCCAGGTAAAACTCCGCGCGCCGCGGCGCATACTTTGCGATGGCCGCGGCCAGTTGCGGGATTCCTCCAGCGAGATTGCTCCCCTGCTTCACCTGTGCGACCGCGAGGTAGAGATCGTTGTCCGGCGTGCTGGGCAATGTCGCGGGGTAGTAGAGGACCACCGGGCCGCGATAGGCGCCGGCGCCGGTCTCGTGGCGCTCGGGCCGTTCAGCAAGCAGGTCGCCGGAAGGCTTGCGGCGCTGGATGTAGTGGTCGGTCGCGGCCGCGTGGACGACGTCCTCGGTGCGCCGTTTCGGCATGTGGCAATCGATGCATCCGACGGCGCGGGTGTGGTTGCCGGCGGCGACCAGCTTATCGAAAGCCGCCGCGTGGCACTGGCGGCAAACCGCGTTGTAGTGCCGCCGGGCAGCGTCGCCGCGCGGGACATCGTGCGGGTTGTGGCAGGTGGTGCAGAGCAGTTTGCCGCCGCTCTTCAGGAAGCACGCCGAACGGCGCAACCGGTAGGCCGCGTTGACGATCTCGAACTTGTCTTCGCGGCCCGCGCCGGGGGCGTGATCGAAGCTGAGGAGGAACGCGCCCATGGGTTCGCCGGGACGATAGGAAAACGGGCCGCGATCGTAGCGCAGGATGGCGTTGGGCAGCGGATAGCTGGTGGTTTCCAGATGGCACGCCATGCAGACTTCCATCTGGCGTTCGGGGCTCAGCCGCGCCGGATTGACGATGGCGTTGCGGACGTCCTCGGGCCTTGCGCCGGGAGAGGCCGCCAGTTGCGCGTGGCGGCCGCCGGGACCGTGGCAGCGCTGGCAATCGATGCCTTCGGGGAGCGCGCCGGAATAGACGGGCTGGGAGAATGGCTGCTCGTGTCCCGGGGGGATCGCGGGATACGCGTTGTGGCAGAACATGCAGTCGTAGGTGATGGGGCGGCGGAACCCGTCGTGATCGGGGCGGTCGTAGCCCGGGTTCATCGCCCAGTAGCCGCCCTTCTCGGCGTACCAGGCGAGCGGCAATTCGAGCAGCGTGCCGGCGGCGGTGCGGCTGAGATACGCGCGGGCGTGGTTGCCGGATCCCATGATGTAGTCGACCGCCTTCTCCATCACGTTGACCGTGCGGCCGGCGGCGTCGAGCTGGTAGCGCCGCTGAAAGTATTGGCCGCCGCGTTGGATCATCGTGAAATAGCTATTGGAGGGCTGGTGGTAGTAGGTGTTGCGGTTGGTGAAGTCCTCCACCGCGGTCTCGGGCGACGGGCGATAGAAGGAGCGGCCCATGCCGGTGCGGCGATAGGTCTCCCAAACGCCGCGATGACAACCGGCGCAGATCCGGGAGCCGCCGGTCTGTGCGCGCGCGGTTGCTGCGAGGCACGTCGAGGCCAGCGCGCCGAGAAGGAGTCCCGATAGCCGGCGATGTCGCCACGGTGCCACGCGTGCCTCATCGTAACAAAAGGGAAGGCTGTTGCACGGGAACTGCGGGCTTGATATGATTCTCGGCACTCAAGGGGCCGTAACCATTTTGTTTCGAGGATGAAGGCGTCTGTTTACGGCTGCCACGCGCAGGCCCGGGAGAGGACCCGGACCAGCCAGCTCATGAGGTGAGGATTTCAGGCAAATGACTCGCAACGTCGCGTTAACGATAAACAAGCTCCGCCATGTTCTGTTGGTTGCAGTGTTGCTCCCGGCGGGACTGCTCGCGCAGAGCGGAGCCGGTTCGATTCAAGGCACCGTGCAGGATGCGACTTCGGCCGCAATCCCTGGGTGCTCGATTCACATTGTGAACCAGGCCACGGGCGTCACCAACGACACCACCACCAACGCGGACGGATTCTTTTCCGTGCCGGGCCTGTTCGCCGGCAGCTACAGCCTGACCTTCAGCGCACCGGGGATGAAGAAATACCAGACCGTGATTGCGCTGCAGAACGCGCAGGTTGCGGTGCTCAACCAGAAGCTGAGCGTGGGCGATGTTTCCGAACAGGTGACGGTGAGCGGAGAGACGATCCAGCTTGCGACGTATGACAGCGGCACGGTGAGCACGCAACTCGATTCGAGCCGCATCGACCAGCTTCCGCAGAACGGACGCAACGTGCTGGGGTTGGCCCAGAACACGGTACCGGGACTGGAAGGGAATGGGACCCGCGCCAACGGGCTGATGCAGGAAGGCATGGAATACTCGCAGGACGGCGCGCCCATGACGAACCGTAACTTCGGTGGTGAAGCCAACACTTCGCAGGCGACGCTGCCCGACCCGGACTCGGTGCAGGAAGCCAAGTTCGAAACCCTGAATTCGAGTTCGCAGTTCGCCACGCCGGCCACCGTCATCCTGACGACGAAGTCCGGTACCAACTCGGTGCACGGGTCGTTCTTCGAGACAGCGCGCAACAACTATTTCGGGATCGCGAAGGCGCGGCAGAATCCGGCGAACTTCGCGGCGCCGCACCTGGTGCGCAACGAATTCGGCGCGAACGTGGGCGGGCCGATCTGGATTCCGAAAGTCTACAACGGCAAGAACAAGTCGTTCTTCTTCTTCGCCTATGAGCGATTCTCGCTGCGCCAGGCGTCGAACGAACTGGTGAGGGTGCCGACCGTGGCGATGCGCAACGGCGATTTCAGCGGTTTGGTGAACGGCGCCGGCATCCAGCAAGTGCTGTACGATCCCAACTCGACGGCGGGGGCCGACAACAAATACGTGCGCACGCCGTTCCCCGGGAACCAGATTCCGATCATGCGGGAGAGTCCCCTGGCTAAGGCGCTCTACGCCGCGACGCCCTTGCCTCAGACCGCGGACAACCCGCTGGTCAACTCCAATTTCAACGCGGTGAACAACGTGATGCAGACGGTGCCGAATGTGACCTTCCGGCTGGATCACGTCTTCGACGACAACAACCGCGCCTACTTCCGCTTCACCGATATCGATCAAACGCAGCAGGCGCTGCGCAACTACCCCTCGAACTCGCCGGCCAACATCGCAGGCGGCGGGCTGCCGGCGGGCGCGACAGGCTACCAGGCGATTCCGGTGCAGACGATCAGTGGAGCTCTCGGGTTTTCGCACACGTTCTCGCCGACCCTGTTCTCCGAAACGATTCTGAGCCAGCAGTGGCAGCGAATGTATGTGCAGGGAAACCAGGTGTCGCTGGCGAATTACGAGTCGCAGTTGGGACTGCCGAATAACTTCGGCCAGACCGGGTTTCCCTCCATCGGTTCGAACCTGATCATGCCTTATGGCGGCTCGCAGTGGAACTACGGAATGAGCCAGATTCTGACTACGCTGGACGAGAATCTGAACAAGGTATGGGGGAAGCACCAGTTCGCGTTCGGCGGCCGCTACCGGCACGAACGGTTCGGCTATCTTTCGGACCGCTCCCCCGACCAGGTGAACTTCTCCAACCAGGCGACCGCGATCTACGACCCGACTACAGGCGCCAACTACGGCGCCAAACCCAACACCGGCTACGCCGACGCGGACTTCTTCCTCGGCGCGGCGAGCAGCTACACACAGAACAAGAACGCCCCGTTCAACCGCGTCCGCGAACAGGAATTCGACTACTACGTTCAGGACAACTGGCGTGTCAGCAGCAGCCTCACGATCAACGCCGGACTCCGCTGGGAGATGCACCCGGCCCCGCACGCCGACCAGGACTACCTGGTCACCTTCGACATGAAGAACGATGCGCTGATGCTCCCGCAACCGCTCTCCTACTACATCGAGAGAGGACTGACCACGCAGGCGATCGTCACCAACCTGCAGAACCTGGGAGTTAAGTTCGAGAGCCCGCAGCAGGCCGGACTGCCGTCCAGTGGAATCGAAGGTAGTTGGTATAACATCCTGCCGCGCCTGGGATTCGCCTACACGCCGTCGTTCGGTCCGAAGGGAATGGTCATTCGCGGAGGTTATGGCGAGTATGTCTACCCGGTACCGGTCCGCAACTCGGTCCGGTATCTGACCGCGGATTACCCGTTCACCGCGGGTTACTCGCAGAACTATACCGCGGCTTCCCAGTCGCCGGACGGTCTGCCAAACTATCTGCTGCGCGCGCCGCAGACAGTGGTCGCCGGGCTGAACAGCCAGAACGTGGTGAACAGCAACTCGACCAACGCTCTGCTGCCGGGCATCACGATGGGCGAGACGCTGGCCTCGAATTATCCCCCGGCGCACGTGCGCGAGGCCAATATGACTATCGAACAGCCTTTCCGCGACGGCTCGGTGTTCCGGGTGAGTTATGTGTTCACCCACGGATTCAACCTGGACCAGAATTATCAATACAACTACGCGCCGGCCACCTACGTCTGGGAGACGGCCACCGGCACTACGCCACCGACGGGGACTTACGCCTCGGTCGCGACCCGGCCGTATGACAACAGGGTATGGGGCGGCAACGTGATCTCGGTGAAGACCGGTTGGTCCAACGATAGCGCGCTGCAACTCAACTATCAGCGGCCTTTCAAGAACGGCTTCGGCTACCAGATCTTCTACGTGTACTCACGCGCCTTCCGTGTCGGCGGGAACACGTTCCGCGACAATACGCTGTACCCGGCCACGGCATTTGCTCCCGGGGTCCTTCCCTCCGGTATGGACACTGGTACGGCGCTCAACCCAAGCAATGCACTGGACCGTTACGAAAACTACATGCCGGACACGGCAATCCCCCTGCACCACGTGACGTTCAACGGAATCGTGGACCTGCCTGTGGGCAAGGGCAAGCGCTTCCTGCGCAACTCCAATCGTGTCCTTAACGCCCTGCTCGGCGGTTACCAGGCGGCGTTCGTGGGCCAGGTGCTGTCGCAGGCGTTCGCGGTATCCGCCGGAAACTGGGGCGCCACCAATCCGATTCAGACGTACGGAAGTTCGGAGCCGGTCAACGACTGCCGCAGCGGCGTATGCCACCCGGCTTACCTTTGGTTCAACGGGTACATCTCGCCGACCGTGATCGGCGCGGCCAAGAACGGCATATCGGGCATCCCGTCCAACTACACGCCGTACCTCACTCCCATCAACAATACGCCCGGCACGGCGAATTTCGGCAACAACAATGTGAGCGTCACGCTCAAGAACGGTTCGACGGTTGTAACCGGCTACTCGCCCGGACCGTCGGGCGCGAACCCGTTCTCGCACACGGTTCTGCCGGGGCCGTTCAACTATCTGACGGACATATCGCTGTACAAGGAATTCTCACTTGCCGAGCGGGTGAAGCTGCGGTTGAATGTGGACGCGTTCAACGCGTTCAACGTTCAGGGCAGGGTGAACCCGAACGGCTCGGACGGCATCGAGTCCCTGCAGACGTCTTACTGGACGCCGCGCCAGATCCAGTTCACGGCGCGCGTTTCCTTCTAACAGCGAGCGTCACCGTGGACGCCGGAACCTCCGGGCCGGCGAACAGGGTCCCGGGGATTCGCGGTCGAGTGTTCGATCAAGGGCGGCGGCCCGTTGCGTACCGATACCGGTTTCGGGGTAGAATTGCCGGTCGGTATTGACGCGAACGGAGTTGCCCCGATGAAGCTGATCGATCTACCCGGCGATGTTCCCCGGCGAGGCGCGCGTGTCATCGCGCTGCTGGCCGTCCCGTGCTGCCTGGCGCAGTTCACTCCGCGGGAGAAGCCCACGGGTCCGTGGATGGACAAGAGCCTCTCGCCGGACCGGCGAGCCGAACTCGTCATGCGCGAGATGACGCGCGATGAAAAGATCCAACTGGTGCACGGCGCCGGCATGGTGGGAATCGGCAAGAGCGATCCCGTGATTGTCCGTTCCAACGGCGGCGGCGGGTTCGTGCCGGGCATTCCGCGGCTCGGTCTGCCGGACCTGAACATGAACGATTCCTCGGTGGGTTCGGGCGGCGGCGCGCGCAAGGGCCGTTATTCGACGGCCATGCCTTCGTCGCTGGCGCTGGCCAGCGGATGGGACGCGAACCTTGCGCGCGACGTAGGCGCGCTGATCGGCCGCGAACTTGCCGATCAAGGGTACAACGTCTCTCTCGGCGGCGGGGTCAACATCACGCGCGAACCGCGCAACGGGCGCAACTTCGAGTACCTCGGGGAAGACCCGATCCTGGCGGGAAACCTGGTGGCGGCGTGGATTCAGGGTGTGCAGTCGGAGGGAGTGATCGGCGACATCAAGCACTACGCGGTGAACGACCAGGAGACCGGACGGTATTTCACGAACGCCATCATCGGCAAGCGGGAGTTGCGCGAGACCGATCTTCTGGCCTTCGAAATCGGCGTGAAGCGCGGCAAGCCGGGCATGGTGATGTGCTCCTACAACCTGATCAACGGAGCATGGGCCTGCGAGAACGAATACACGCTGAACCAGGTGCTCAAGAAGGAATGGGGCTTCCCGGGCTGGGTGATTTCCGACTGGTTCGGCACGCACAGCACGGTGAAAGCCGCCAACGCGGGGCTGGATCAGGAGCAGCCCGACGGCCGCTACTTCTCGGACGCGCTGAAGAAAGCCATCGACGGCGGCGAGGTGTCCGCGGCGCGCCTCGACGACATGGTGCACCGGATTCTGCGCACGGAGTTCGCCGCCGGGATCGTCGACGATCCGCGGCCGTCGCGGGTTCCGGACATCTTTCGCGGATTTAGCGTAGCTCAAAGGGCGGCTGAGGAAACCATGGTTCTGCTGAAGAATCAGGACGCGCGCTTGCCGCTAAATGCCGCTTCGCTACGGTCGATCGCGGTCATCGGCGGCCATGCCGATGCGGGCGTCCTCTCGGGCGGCGGTTCGGCTCAGGTGGATGCGGCGGGCGGCAATGCGGTACCGGATCCGAACCTGAAGAACGACATCCTGTCGATCTTCTCGCAGGTGGTCTTTCACCGCTCCTCGCCGCTGCGCGCGATTCGCGAGGCTGCTCCCTCCGTGAAGGTCACCTTCGACCCCGGCACGGACCCCGCGGCGGCCGCGGCGGCGGCGAAGGCGGCGGACGTCGCCATCGTCTTCGTGCTGCAACACACCAGCGAGGGGAAGGACCAGGCATCGCTGGCGCTGCCGGATGGACAGGACGCGCTGGTCGAAAGGGTGGCGGCGGCGAACCCGCGCACCATCGTGGTGATCGAAAGCGGCGGACCCGTGCTGCTGCCGTGGGCCGGAAAGGTGAGCGCGATCCTGGAAGCGTGGTATCCCGGAATCCGCGGAGGCGAGGCGATTGCGAACGTCTTGTTCGGGACGGTGAACCCCTCCGGTAAACTCGCGGTGACGTTCCCCACCTCCGATTCCGACCTTCCGCGCGCGACTGTGCCCGCGCCTCCGGGAAAGATGCCCTCGCCTCTCGATGGCCTGACGGACGCCCGTCCGCCATTTCCGGCGTCCTACGACGAGGGTTTGAAGGTCGGGTACAAATGGTTCGACGCGGAGAAGAAGGCGCCGGCATATCCATTCGGTTTCGGCCTCTCCTACAGCACGTTCGCCTACTCGGACTTGAAGGTAACCGGCGGGAACTCTCTTGCCGTGAACTTCACGGTCCGCAACACTTCCCGGCGCGCCGGAGCGGAGGTCGCGCAGGTGTACCTGAGCTTCCCGGACGCCGCGAACGAGCCTCCCAAGCGCCTCATCGGGTGGGAGAAGATCGCGCTGAAGCCGGGTGAGAGCCGCGTGGTATCGCTGGCGGTGGATCCGCTCTACGTCTCGGTCTTCGACGCCGCGGCGGAGGCATGGAAGATCGTTCCTGGCGAATACCGCGTGATGGCCGGACCGTCGTCGGCGGCATTGCCGCTTGCGGCGAAGGCATCTCTTGCCGGCGCGCGATGATGCCACGACGAGCACGGCTGAAAAGAGATAGACTCTAAAGGCGAAAAGAGGACCTCAAACTTCCTGGGGCGCCGTCCCTGTGCCGTTGCGGTCCCTGACGCCAGGAGTCGAACAATGAAACGTTTCAGTCGTCGCGACATGTTGAAAGGCAGCGTGGCGCTCCCGGCCGCGGCTGCCGTTGGATTGCCGGAATCCGCCGATCCCGCGCAAACCGCGCAATCCCAGGGTGCGGCGGCTCCCGCGCCGGAATCGCTCCGCGAGCGCCTGCTCCTGGACTTCGGGTGGCGCTTTCATTTCGGGCACGGCGACGACCCGGTGAAGGACTTCGGCTTCGGACTCGGCCGCTCGGGCGGATTCCAGAAGACCGGGGGATTCCTCGCGCCCAGCAACCTGGCCTACGACGACAGCGACTGGACGCCGGTGAACCTGCCGCACGACTGGGCCATCACGCTGCCGTTCAAGAACGACCCGGCGCTGACCAGCAAGGGATCGTATCCGCTGGGCCGCGAGTATCCGGAGACGAGCGTGGGCTGGTATCGGCGGGTGATCGACGTTCCGGCGAGCGACGCGGGGCGGCGGCTTTCGGTGGAATTCGACGGCGCGTACCGCGAAACGATGGTGGTGTTCAACGGCTACTACGTCGGGCGGCACAGCGGCGGGTACGACCCGTTCAGCTTCGATCTGACCGATTTCGCGCTGCCCGGCGAGCCGAACGTGCTGCTGGTGCGCGTGGACGCGACCCTGAGCGACGGCTGGTTCTACGAAGGCGCGGGGATCTACCGGCACGTGTGGCTGGTGAAGACCGCACCGGTACACGTCAAGAAGTGGGGCACGCTGGCGGCGGCCAAGGTGCAGCCGGGGCAGGCGACGGTTTCCATCCGCACGGAGATCGAAAACCAGGGCAAGGGCGCGGCCGACGTGCGAGTGATTTCGACCGTGCTGGATCCTTCCGGCAAGGAGGCGGCGAAGGTGACGAGCGCACCGGCGGCGGTGGGCGAGTTCGACGAGCGCACCTTCGAACAGCAGGCGGTGGTGCGGCAGCCGGAGTTGTGGTCGCAGCAGGTGCGCAATCTGTATCGGCTGGTCACCGAGGTGGAGACGGGCGGAAAGATCACGGACCGGTACGAGTCGCGGTTCGGCATCCGCGATCTGAAGTTCGACGCCGACCGGGGCCTCCTGTGGAACGGCAAGCCGGTGAAGGTGAAGGGGACGTGCAATCACCAGGATCACGCGGGGCTCGGGGTGGCACTGCCGGACGCGGTGCAGCATTACCGGGTGCGCCGGCTGCAGGACATGGGCTGCAACGCGATCCGCACGTCGCACAATCCGCCGACGCCGGAACTGCTGGATGCGTGCGATGAACTCGGCATGCTGGTGCTGGCGGAGACGCGGATGCTGAGTTCGAATCCGGAGGGAATCGCGCAGTTCACCAACCTGGTGCGGCAGGCGCGCAATCATCCGAGCGTGTTCATCTGGTCCATGGGGAACGAGGAGGGCGTGTCGATCACCGAGACCGGGCGCAAGCTGTTGACCAGCATGAAGCGGGCGGCGCTGAAGCACGACCGGTCGCGGCCGATTTCGATTGCGCCGCCGCCGATGACGAATCAGTTGGGCAAGGGCGGGCTGGCGTTGTGCGACATCATGGGCTACAACTACGCCGACCCGCAGGCCGAGGCGTACCACAAGGAGAACCCGAAGATGCCGATTGTGGGGACGGAGAACGTGAGCGCGGTGAGCACGCGCGGCGCGTATATCACGGACCGCGAGAAGGGCACGGTGAGTTCGTACGATCCGTACACCACCACGGGGCGCGCGTCGGCGGAAGGCTGGTGGCGATTCGTGAGCGCGCGGCCGTACATCGCGGGCGGATTCGTGTGGACCGGCTTCGATTACCGCGGCGAGCCATCGCCCTACGGGTGGCCGAACATCAGCTCGCAGTACGGCATCATCGACACGTGCGGATTCCCCAAGGATACGTTCTACTACTACCAGTCGTGGTGGACCGCGAAGCCGGTGCTGCACGTGTTCCCGCACTGGAACTGGCCGGGCTATGAGGGCAAGGAGATCGCGGTGTGGGTGCATTCCAACCTGGACCGCGTGGAGCTGTTCCATAACGGGCAGAGCCTGGGCGCGAAGGACATGCAGAAGGACCAGCACCTGGCATGGCTGGTGAAGTACGCGCCGGGCACGATCGAAGCGCGCGGCTACAAGGGCGGCAAGCAGGTGATGACGGCGAAGCGGGAGACGACAGGCGCGCCGGCACGGCTCGTGCTGCGGCCGGATCGCGGCGCCATTTCGGCCGATGGAGAGGACGTCGCCTTCTTCACGGCGGAAGTAAACGATGCGCAGGGGCGCGTGGTGCCGGTCACGGATAACGAGATCACATTCCGGGTGACGGGACCGGGGGTGGTGATCGGGACGGGCAACGGCGATCCGACGAATCACGAGCCGGATCCGGGATCGGCGCGCAAGGCCTTCGGGGGGCTGTGCATGGCAGTGGTGCAATCGACCAAGGTGGTGGGACTCGTTCGGGTGGAAGCCACGTCGCCCGGCCTGGCGCCGGCGCAGGCTTCGGTTTCCACGATCGCGGTGAAACTGCGGCCGCAGGTGCCGGTTTGGGAGCGCGAGGTGCCCGCGGGCGAAGGCATCACAGGACTGTGGCGTCCGGCGGCGGCGGTGGCGTCGACGACGGGTGGGAATCCGATGGCACTGGCGGGCGGGAACGTGGACATGGTGTTCACGCTGCGGCAGCAGGGCGGCACGGTGACGGGGTCGATGGAATCGGCCGGTGGCGGGGGATTTGGCGGCGGGTCCGCGGGCGGCGCGATCGAGGACGGCAAGGTCGCGGGGGCGGAGATTTCGTTCCGGGTCGGGAACACGACGTACAGCGGGACGGTGAGCGGGGACCGCATCGAACTGCGGCGGAGCGGCGGCTTCGGCGGACGTGGAGGACGCGGCGGCGCGCCGCCCGCGGCCGAGACGGGTCCGCGCCCGGCTATCGGTCCGCCGCCGAACGGGAGCGACCCGTCGTTCGGCGGGGGCGGGGGACGGCGCGGGGGTGGGACTCCGGCTCCGCTGGTGCTGCGGCGCGTGAAGAGGTGACCGTGCGGAAAGGAATGCTCGCTGCCGCCGCGGTGTCGGCCGTGGCGGCGGCACAGAGCGGCCACTTCGCCGGCAGGACGCGCGCCGATTGGATCCGGTTCAACCCGGTGACGCCGCTGACGGTGGCGACGTTCGCCCATCCGCCGGCGGCGGACCAACCCTGGGTACGGCTGAACATGCCGGCGACGGCGGATCCGGCGGAACTTGCGGCGGAGGTCCGCGCGATGCACGACGCGGGCATCGCCGGCGTCGAAGTGGGACAGGGCGCCTTCCCGGACAACGCGCAACTGGTCGCGCTGCTCACGGCGGCGAACGCGTCGGGGATCAAGGTGAGTTTGAGCCACGGGCCCACGCAGAATCCGGCGGGCTACTCGATCGACGGGGACAACGCGCGCAAAACGCTGGTGGCAGGGAAGGCGGCTTTGGACGCGGGGTCCATGTTCGACGGGCCGGTGCCCGCGCCGGCGATCAACCAGGGAAGCCGCAGCGGGTTCGGCGGCGCCGGCGGCCGCGGGCCCGCGGCGGGCCGAGGTCCGGCCGGTGGACGTGGCGGAGCGGGAGGGCGCGGCGGCCCCCAGCCCACGCGCGCGACCCTGATCGCGGTGCTCGCCTACCGCTGCGCGCAGTCGCCGTGCGCCGCGACCGGACCGGTGGAACTCGACCGGTCTTCGATGATCGATCTTACCGGCGCGGTCGGCAGCGGGAACTCGCTGCGCTGGATCGCCCCGTCCGCGCCGGCCGGCGCGCAGTGGCTCGTCACAGCGTTCTGGTCCCGAGGCGTGTTCGCGCAGCCGGACCCGTTCAGCGACGCGGGCTACGCCGACCTGATTCAGAGCATGGAGACCGGTTTGAGCGCGGAAGTGAAGGAGCTGATGAAGAAGAACGGCGGAGACATCTTCTACGACTCCCACTCCGTCGACCGCGGCAGCCCGGACGAGTTGTGGACCAATCGCATGGCTGAGGAGTTCGCCGCCCGCCGGCATTACGCGTTGATCCCGAACCTGCCGGCGCTGTTCCGCGAGGCGTTCGATTTCAGCGACGGCAGCGCGCCGCGCGTGCGCGAGGATTTCTACGCGGTACGCGGCGATCTGTGGCTGGCAAAGCAGATCGATCCGCTGCGGCAGTGGGTGCGCAAGTACAACAACGTCCTGCGGGTGCAGGTGGAGGGCGAGGCCAACCTGACGATTCCCATCACCGACATGGTGCCGGCTGCGGCGGCGGTGGATCGCCCGGAACACGAGAACCTGTTCGTGGGCGATGAGATCGATAACTACCTGCCGATGGCGTCCGCCAACCACATGACCGGGAATCCGTGGTATTCGACCGAGTGCTGCGCGGCCTTCGGCAAGAACTACGCGCAGACATTTCAGGACACCGCGATCCGCATGCACCGCAGTTTCGCAGGCGGCATGACGAAGCTGGTTTACCACGTGTACCCGTATCGCGACGGCGCCACGTGGAAGTGGCCGGGGTACCACAATTTCGGTCCGGCGGGATTCTCCAACGCCTGGGGTCCGCGCGAGCCCTACTGGGCCGATGCGCGCCTGTACAACGATTACTTCGCGCGCCACCAGCAAGTGCTTACGCAGGGAGATGCGAAGACCGACGTCGCGGTCTACATGCAGAACTACCTTTATCCGCCCTCGCAGGTGAGCAAGACCCGCCACTGGGGCGATACCGGGCTGCAGGAAGCGGGCTACACCCGGGACTATCTGAATCCCGCCATGCTCGACCTGCCGAACGCGACGGTCACGGGAAAGCGCCTGGCAGCGAACGGGCCGGACTACAAGGCGCTGATCATCGATAGCGAACAGGGGCCGCCTACCGACCCGGTGAAGACCGCGATGCCTGTGGACGTCGCGCGCAAGATCCTTGGGTACGCGCGCGCCGGATTGCCGGTGATCGTGGTCGGCACGCCGCCGAATCGCACGCCCGGCAATACACCGGATGCCGATGCTGTGCTGAAGGGTGCGATCGCGGAGTTGCTCGCGGAGCGCTCGGTGGCGCGCGTGGCCCACGAATCGGACGTGCCGGCGAAGTTGCGCGAACTCGGCATCCGCCCGGCGGCGGATCCCGCGACGCCCTCGCCCCTGCTCAGCATCCGGCGCCATGACGCGGCGGCAAAGACCGATTACTACTTCTTCTACAACCAGGGAATCGTCAGCCCGACGGATGAGCCAGGCACACTCTTCGAGCCGGCGACGGGCCAACCGGTGGAGCGCGAGGTGAGCCTCGAGGGGCGCGGGCGCCCGTACCTTCTGGATGCGTGGTCGGGCAGGATCACGCCCATCGCGCAATATCAGGCGAGCGGCGGAAGGGTGAACCTGCGCGTCCGGCTTTCGCGCGACAACGGTGTGCTGATCGCCGTCAGCGAAGATCCGAGCCGCTTCGGCGCCGCCGCTCCCGCGGTGTGGGTGAGCCGCACCAACGCGGACGGCGCCGCCATCGAGCGGGGCCGCGTGGTGATCCGCGCATCCCGGGCGGGGACGTACGAGACAACGCTCGGCAACTGGCGTACGGTGCGCAGCACCATCGCCGGCGTACCGGCGCCGATCGACCTGACGCGCGCGGCGTGGCACCTGGCGGCGGAGGACTGGCAGCCGGCGAATCCCTACGCAACGACGTTCGGACCGGCCGCCGCCAAGACGCGCAAGACGCGGGTCGAAGTGGAACTGACGGCGTTGAAGGCATGGCCGGAGATTCCTCAGTTGCAGCATGTCTCCGGGCTCGGCACGTACACCACGGCCTTCGATCTGCCCGCCACGTGGAGCGCGGCGAACGGGGCGCGGCTCAGCCTCGGCGAGGTGTTCGACAGCTCCACGCTGGCCGTGAACGGCCAACCCGTCCCGGTGGACCAGATCGCGGCGGAGGCGGACATCGGCCCGTATCTCAAGGCGGGGCGCAATACCTTGACGGTGCGGGTGGCAACCACGCTGAACAATCGCCTGACGGATCTCGACGAAGGGGTGCGCGCCCGCGGACTGGTGCAACCCTACGGCCTGGTCGGGCCGGTGGTGGTGACGCCGTACGCGACGGCGGAGGTGTGGCGCGCGGGGGGAAGGTAGGCGGCCGGCGAGCGGAGGCGGCAAAAGACATGTTAGACTAAAAGCGCCCCTGGGATTTTCTCATCGTTTGAATCCGCTCAGAAACGCCGGCGAAGTTCAGCGTCACCTTGGCACGATACTCAACCGATCAAGCAGGAATCCAGGTATCGCAGAAACAGAGAGAACATGAAAGAAACAGGAATTGTGAAGTGGTTTAACGCGGGAAAAGGTTTTGGGTTCATCCAGCGCGAGAATGGCGAAGACGTCTTCGTCCATTTCTCCGCCATTTCGGCGAGCGGATATCGTTCGCTCGATGAAGGCGCGCGGGTGTCGTTCGTAGTGAAGAAGGGCCCGAAGGGTCTGCAGGCCGAAGACGTCAGCCTGGCATAGGGCATAGGGGCTGCGGGGAATCCACGCGGTTCGCCCTGCTTTTCGTCGTTTTCAAACGCCTCGCTGCCGGTTACGAGGCCGAGTCCGCGGGCTCGACCCGTAACGGCAGCGGAGGCGGGATTTACCCACGGCGGCGCATTGCCGCTTTTGACTGGAGATAGCCATTGGCCGAAGTTCACATTCAAGACGGTGAAACGCTGGAAAACGCGCTGCGGCGATTCAAGCGTAAAGTTCTGCAAGAGGACATCATCAAGGAAGTCAAGCGGCACGCGTTCTATTTGAAACCGGGCCAGAAGAAGCGAGTGAAGTCTGCGCTCGCGCGCAAGCGCAACCGCAAGAAGCGCACCCGGGATAGTGCCATGGAGCAATCCCGCTGAGGGTGTAGCGCCCTTTAAGAGTCTACGCGCTCCGGCTGCCACTCATCCGGGTCGCCGCGTTCCACGCGGTCCTGCTGATCCTCTCGCTGCTGCTGTTCGCGTTGCTTTTTTTGTTGCTCGCGTTCCTCGCGACCGTCGCTCATTGAAGCTCCTCTTTTAGTGTAGAATATTCGTCCGCCTGAGGCGGGCGATGGCGTGCGTTCCGCACCGGCGCAGGGCTGTGCCGGCCATGCGGATCGGCGTGCCCGTGCGGATTCCCTGAGCATCCAAAGGTCGGCCCGAAGGCGGCCGTGCCCGTCGCGTTTTCGAACAGGGGTTTGTAAACCCATGCCGAGCGAAACCACGATTTTTTGTTGCCCCGGGAATTTCAGACTTTTTACTCCGAAAGCACGTTAAAATCGCGCTTACAGGAGGAAAGCAATGCCCCCGAACGCCCCCGCGGCAGCCCCCAAAGACAACCGGGAAAAGCTGCTCGAGCGCGCGATGTCCCGCCACCAGTATTCCGGTGACGCCTTAATCGAAGTCCTTCATACCGCCCAGGAATTATACGGCTTTTTATCCCCGCATCTGCTGACGGCCATCGCGCACAAACTGCGACTGCCCCCGAGCCGTGTCCTCGGAGTTGCCAGCTTTTATCATTTCTTCTCGCTCAAGCCGAAGGGTGAACACACCTTCACCGTATGCCTGGGGACGGCGTGTTACGTTGCCGGCGCGCTGGGGCTGGTGGAGCGGCTGGAGAAGCGCTGTTGCAAGGCGGGGACCACCACGCCGGACGGCAAGGTCAGCGTGGAAACGGCCCGCTGCATCGGCTCCTGCGGACTGGCTCCGGCGGTGATCTACGACGGCGCCGTGCTGGCGCGGGTCACGCCGGAAGGTCTGGACCGGGAACTGGAAAGAATCGGTGCCAAATGACAGTTGAAGATCTGCTCGAAAAGCAAACCGAGGAAACCGAGCGTCAGGCGGCGCTCGAAAACCGGATCCTGTGCTGCACGGCGGCGGGCTGCGTATCCTGCGGCGCCGACGGCATTCGCGGCGCGATCGCCGGGGAGATCAAGGCGCAGGGCCGGGAAGGCAAGGTGGAGGTCTGCGGCACGGGCTGCATGGGACTGTGCAGCCAGGGACCGCTGGTGCTGAGCGCGGCCGACCGCAAGCTGTACGGCAACGTCACGGCGGCGGACGCGGCGGCGCTGGTCAGCCCGAACCCGATCGACCGCCAGGCGCTGGCGCCGCGCGAGATCGACCTGGGTGCGCCCTTCTTCATCAAGCAGACGAAGATCGTGCTGGCCAACAGCGGAAGGGTGGATCCGGAGCGGCTCGACGATTACATCGCGGCCGGCGGATACCAGGCGCTGGCCAAGGCGTTGAACGAGATGACGCCGAAGGAGACGGTGGAGGCGGTCCGCAAGAGCGGACTGCGCGGGCGCGGCGGCGCCGGATATCCGACCGGCCTCAAGTGGGAACTGGTGGCCAAGCAGGCGGCTCCCGTGAAGTACGTGGTGTGCAACGCCGACGAAGGCGATCCGGGCGCGTTCATGGATCGTAGCGTGCTCGAGGGCGATCCGCATCGAGTGCTGGAGGGCATGGCCATCGCCGGTTACGCGGTGGGCGCGCAGCAGGGCTACATCTATGTGCGCGGCGAATACGGGCTGGCCATTCAGCGGCTGCAGACGGCGATCAAGCAGGCCGAGCGCGAGCACCTGTTGGGGAGCCGCATCCTGGAGCAGGGCTTCCAGTTCCGCATCGATCTACGGATCGGCGCCGGGGCGTTCGTCTGCGGCGAGGAGACGGCGCTGATCGCGTCCATCGAAGGCAAGCGTGGGCAGCCGCGGCAGCGTCCGCCGTATCCGCCGGAATCGGGGTTGTGGGGCGCGCCGACCCTGATCAACAACGTGGAGACGTTCGCCAACATCCCCGCGATCGTCGAAAAAGGCGCGGAGTGGTTCAGCGCGATCGGGACGGCGAACAGCAAGGGGACCAAGGTGTTCGCGCTGGCCGGGAAGATCGTCAACACGGGGCTGATCGAAGTGCCGATGGGGGCGACGCTGCGCGAGATTCTGTTCGAGATCGGCGGCGGCATCCCTTCGGGGAAATTCAAGGCGGCGCAGACCGGCGGACCGAGCGGCGGCTGCATTCCCGAACAGTTCCTGGATGTCCCGGTGGATTACGAATCGCTGGCGCGGATCGGCTCCATCATGGGGTCCGGCGGGCTGATCGTGATGGACGAGACGTCCTGCATGGTGGACGTGGCGCGCTTCTTCATGGAGTTCTGCATGGAGGAATCGTGCGGCAAGTGCATTCCGTGCCGGACGGGCACGGTGCAGATGTACGACATTCTGCGGCGCATGACGACGGGCGAAGCCGATGAAGACGATCTGGCCATGCTGAAGGGCCTTTCGGAGTTGCTGCGCGAGACCAGCCTGTGCGGCCTCGGGCAGACGGCGCCGAACCCGGTGGTGAGCACGCTGAAATATTTCGCCGGGGAATACGAGGCCCACATACGCGACCACCGCTGTCCCGCGGGGCACTGCGGGCTGGAGGCCAAGGAGGCGACCCGATGAGCGTCAAAACTCTGGAAATCGACGGCAAGATGGTGACCGGCATGGCCGGGGAAACCATTTTCTCCGTGGCCTGGGAGCACGGGATCCACATCCCGCGGCTGTGCCACATCGGCGGAATCAGCGATGTGGGGGCGTGCCGGCTGTGCATGGTGGAGGTGGAAGGGCAGCGCAAGCTGCAGGCGGCGTGCCTGACCCAGATCGAGGAAGGCATGGTGGTGCGGACCGATACGCCGCGGCTGAAGGCGCACCGCAAGCTGATCGTAGAACTGCTGATGGCGGAGCGCAACCACATCTGCGCGGTGTGCGTGGCCAACGGCGCGTGCGAGTTGCAGGAACTGGCGCGGTCCATGGGGATCGACCACGTGCGGCTGCGCTACCGCTTCCCGGTGTTCCCGGTGGACACCAGCAACGAGCGTTTCGGCATGGACCACAACCGTTGCGTGCTCTGCACGCGCTGTGTGCGCGTGTGCGACGAAGTGGAAGGCGCGCATACGTGGGACGTGTTCGGACGCGGCGCCGGGTCGCGCATCATCAGCGACCTGGGCGAGCCGTGGGGCGCGTCGGAGAGTTGCACGGGGTGCGGCAAGTGCGTGCAGGTGTGCCCGACCGGGGCGCTCTTCGACAAGGGCAAGACCGTGGCCGAGATGCGCAAGGACCGCGGCTTCCTCAAATACATCGTCACCGCGCGGGAGAAGAAACAATGGATCGGGTAAGCAGAAGGCCCCGCCTGTCCACGGTCTGGCTGGGCGGCTGTTCGGGTTGCCACATGTCGTTCCTCGACCTCGACGAGCGGCTGATCGATCTCGCCGGGCGCGTGGAGCTGTGCGCCTCGCCGATCACGGACTATAAGGAATTTCCGGAGACGGACATCACGCTGGTGGAAGGCGCCGTGGCGAACCTGGAGCACCTGGAGCACATACGGGTGGTGCGCAAGCGCACGAAGATCCTGGTGTCGCTGGGAGATTGCGCGGTCACGGGCAACGTCACCGCGATGCGCAACATGTACGGACTGGAGGATGTACTGACGCGCGCGTACCGCGACACCGCCGCGGTGGTGATCGGCATCCCCAACGGCAACGGCGCCGTGCCGCGGCTGCTGGAGCGGGTGCGCCCGGTGCACGAGGTGGTGAAGGTGGATCACTTCCTGCCCGGTTGTCCGCCCTCGGCGGACGCGATCCACGCCTTCCTGATCGAGTTGTTGGAGGGACGCACCACCGCGCTTCAGGGGAGGTTTGGATAAATGCCGGAACGTATCGTCATTCAGCCGGTGACCCGCATCGAAGGGCACGCGAAGATTTCGATTTATCTGGACGACGACGGGGCGGTCAGCTCCGCGCAGTTCCACGTCACCGAGTTTCGCGGCTTCGAGAAGCTCTGCGAAGGGCGGCCTTTTCACGAGATGCCGGGGCTGATGTCGCGGGTGTGCGGCATCTGCCCGGTGAGTCACATTCTGGCCAGCAGCAAAGCTTGCGACAATCTGCTGGGCGTGGAAGTGCCGCGCACGGCGGTGCAGCAGCGCAGGATGGTGAACCTGGCGCAACTTGTGCAATCGCACGCGCTGAGTTTCTTCCATCTATCGGCTCCGGACCTGCTGCTGGGGATGGACGCTCCGCCGGAGAAGCGCAACGTGTTCGGGCTGGTGGAGCGCGACGCGGAATTCGCGCGCCGCGGCATCCGGCTGCGGCAGTTCGGGCAGCGGATTATCGAACTGGTGGGCGGCAAGCGCATCCACCCCTCGTGGGGCGCGCCGGGTGGCGTGCTGCGCGCCATCGGGGAAGCCGAGCGCGACGAGATTCGCGGGTGGATTCCGGAAGCGCTCGAATCGGCCGAGATCGCGATCGGGCGTCTGAAGGGCGTGCTCGATTCGATGGCGATCGAGATCGAGCACCTGGGCAACTTCCCGACGCTGTTCCTGGGGCTGGTCTCGCCCGAGGGCGGACTGGAATACTACGACGGCGTGATCCGCATCGTGGACGGCGAAGGAAACGCGGTGGCCGAAGGGTTGGACCCGCAGCGCTACCTCACGTACCTGGGGGAGGCCAGCGAGGAATGGTCGTTCATGAAGTTCCCCTACTACAAGCCGCTGGGGTATCCGGGCGGCAAGTACCGGGTGGGGCCGCTGGCGCGGATGAACGTGGCGCGCTTCGCGGGCACGCCGCGGGCGGACCGCGAGATGCACGAGTTTAAGCAGCGGTCGCAGGGTGCGGTGTGCGAGTCCTTCCACTATCACCTGGCGCGGCTGATCGAGATTCTGCACGCGATCGAGCGCATCGAAGAGATCACGCAGGATCCGGACCTGCTCGGGAGTAACATCCGGGCGCGCGCGGGACAGAATCGCAACGAGGGCATCGGATGCAGCGAAGCCCCGCGCGGCACGCTGTTCCATCACTACCAGGTGGACGATAACGGGCTGGTGCGCAGCGCCAACCTGCTGATCGCCACGTCGCAGAACAACCTGGCGATGAACCTCGCGGTGGAGCAGGCGGCGCGCTATTTCGTCTCCGGGCGCAGCTTGCAGGAAGGCATGCTGAACCGCGTGGAGGCGGCGATCCGCTGCTTCGACCCGTGCCTTTCGTGCTCGACCCACGCGCTGGGCCAGATGCCGCTAGTGGTGGAATTGCGCGACGCCGGGGGCGCGCTGCTCGATCGCGCGCGGCGAGGGTAGCGAAGGCCTCCTGGCCTGCACGGAAGATGTGCGGTGTGGGTTTTGAACCAAGCTCGCGGATCGGCGTGCCATGGCGGATTGCGGTTCGATCCAAAGGTCGGCCGGAGGCCGACGCTACCCATGCTGCGACGCGGCGCGGGCGCGGTGGATCGTCCCTCCTGCGCGATGCGAAGACCGCTCACGGGGGAGGTAGCGCAGGCCTCCTGGCCTGCATGGAAGATGTGAGCTTTGGATTTTGAGGCAGGCCGGGAGGCCTGCGCTACTGGATGACGGTGCTACTTATTGCGATCGGGAACGCGATGCGCGGCGACGATGGGGCCGCGCATCGCGTGATCGAGCGGCTGGAACCGGCGCCCGGGGTGGTGGTGCGCGGCGAGTTGCAACTCCTGCCGGAGCTTGCCCCCGAGGTGGCGCGGGCCGACAGGGTAGTCTTTATCGATGCCGACGTGGAGGCGGACGAACCTTCCATCGAACCGCTGGAAGCCGGCGCGGGGGCGGGCACTCCGCTGGTGCACACGATCACGCCGCGGGAGATCGTGCTGCTGGCCGGGAAGCTCTACGGCTTCACGGGACGCGCGTACCTGTGCCGGCTGCCGGTAGCGGATTTCGACCGCGACGGGCTCTCGCCGGCGGCCGAAGCGGGCGTCGAGAAGGCGGTCGGGCTGCTGCGCGAGTTTATTCGATGATGAGCAGCAGGTCCTTGGATTCCACCTGCTGGCCGGGATGCACGTAGACCACCTTCACGGTGCCGCCCACGGGCGCGTAGACGGTGCTCTGCATCTTCATGGCTTCCATCACGAGCAGTTTGTCGCCCTTGCGCACCTGCTGGTTCAGTTCCACCGCCACGGTTGAGACCACGCCCGGAATCGGCGCGCCGATCTGGCCGGGCAGCGCGGGATCAGCCTTCGGTTTGGGGGCCTCGGTGACTTCGAGCGAGCGGTCGCGCACGCTGACTTCGCGCGGCTGTCCGTTGAGTTCGAAGAACACGGTGCGGGTGCCGTCGGGATGCGGCTCGCCCACCGTGAGGAACTTGATGGCCAGCGCCTTGCCTGGCTCCAGTTCCACGGTGATGTCCGAACCCTTCTCCATCGGGTAGTAGAACTGCGGCGTGGGGAGCACGCCGATTTCGCCGTAATTCTGCTGGGCGCGTGCGAACTTCACGAACACGTCGGGATACATCAGGTAGCTCATGACTTCGTCGTGCGCGGGCTTGCGGCCGATTTTCTTTTCCAGGGTGAGCGCGGTCTCGGCGAGGTCCACGGGCGCCAGTTTCGCGCCCGGACGGCCCTTGGCGGGCTTGGCGCCGCGCAGGATGATCTTCTGCAACTTCTTGGGCCAGCCCCCGTCGGGTTCGCCGAGCGAGCCCATGAACATGTCGATCACGCTCGCCGGGAGCGTCAGGCTGTGATCCGGGGTGAGGCGCTCGAACTGCGCCATGGTCATGCCGTGGCTCACCAGGAAGATGGCCATGTCGCCGACGACCTTGCTGGAAGGCGTGACCTTCACGATGTCGCCGAACGCCATGTTGACGTCGCGGTAGGCCTGGGCGATCTCGCGCCAGCGGGTGCCGAGACCCATGGCCTCCGCCTGCTCCTTGAGGTTGGTGTACTGGCCGCCGGGCATCTCGTGCAGGTAGACTTCGGCGGTACCGGATTTCGGACCCGTGTCGAAGGGCGCGTAGTATTCGCGCACCACTTCCCAGTAGTCGGCGCAGGTATTGAGCGCGTCGAGGTCGAGCCCGGTATCGCGCCTGGTGTTGGCCAGCGCGGCGACGATGGAGTTGAGGTTCGGCTGGCTGGTCTGCCCGCTCATCGAGGAGATGGCCGCGTCGGCGATGTGTACGCCCGCGTCGGCCGCTTTGAGGATGGATGCCGCGTTGAGCCCGCTGGTATCGTGCGTGTGGAAGTGGACCGGGATGCCGACTTCCTGGCGCAGCGCCTTCACCAGCTTTTCGGCGGCGTAGGGTTTGCACAGCCCGGCCATGTCCTTGATGGCGAGCACGTGCGCTCCCATGCGCTCCAGTTCCCTGGCCATGCGGACGTAATACTCGAGCGAATACTTGTCGCGCCGGGGATCGAGGATGTCGCCGGTGTAGCAGATGGCCGCCTCGCAGACCGCGTGGGTCTTGCGTACGGCCTGCATGGAGGCCTTCATGTTGGGCAGCCAGTTGAGGGAGTCGAAGATGCGGAAGATATCGATTCCCTGGCCGGCGGCTTCGTAGATGAACTCGGCCACCACGTTGTCCGGATACGCCGTGTAGCCTACCGCGTTGGACGCGCGCAGCAGCATCTGGAAGCAGATGTTGGGCACGGCCTCGCGCAGTTTGCGCAGGCGGGTGAACGGGTCCTCGTGCAGGAACCGCATGGTGACGTCGAAGGTCGCGCCGCCCCACATTTCCAGGCTGTAGAGGTTGTGCAGGCGGTGGGCGACGTAATTGGCGATCGCCAGCATGTCGTAGGTGCGGACGCGGGTGGCCAGCAGCGATTGGTGCGCGTCGCGGAAGGTGGTGTCGGTGAGCAGCAGGGCCTTCTGCCGCGCGGTCCACTCGGCGAAGCCCTGGGCGCCGAGCTTCATGAGCATCTGGCGGGTGCCGTCGGGAGGCGCGCCGGGCGTGTGCGCCGGAACGGGCGCGGGGCGGAGGCGGGCGGGCTTGGGTTTGCCGGCGACGGCGGCGTTGCCGTTGACGATCACGTCGGCGAGGTAGCCGAGCAGGCGGGTCGCGCGGTCGCGGCGGGGGGCGAACTTGAACAGCGCGGGCGTTTCTTCGAGCCAGCGGGTGCTGACGGTGCCGGCCTGGAAATCCGCGTGGTTGACCACATTTTCCAGGAACGGGATGTTGGTCTTGACGCCGCGCACGCGGAACTCGCGCAGCGCGCGGTCCATGCGCTGGCAGGCGCCGCTGAAGTCGCGGCCCCAGGCGGTCGTCTTTACCAGCAGGGAATCGTAGAAGGGCGTGATTACGGCGCCGCCGTAGGCGCTGCCGCCGTCCAGACGGATGCCGAAGCCGGCGGGTGAACGGTAGGTGTGGATGCGGCCGTAGTCGGGCACGAAGCCGTTGCCTGCGTCCTCGGTGGTGATGCGGCACTGTAGCGCGTAGCCGTAAAGCGGCACGCGGTCCTGCGTGGGCAGGTTCATTTCGTCGCCGTGCAGGCTCAGTCCCTGGGCCACCTGAATCTGGGCGCGAACCAGGTCGATGCCGGTGACCATTTCGGTGACGGTGTGCTCCACCTGGATGCGGGGGTTGACCTCGATGAAGAACCACTCTCCGGAATCGGCGTCCACCAGGAACTCGACGGTGCCGGCGTTGTAGTAGCCGGCGGCGCGCGCGAGTCGCACCGCGGCGTCGGCGAGCGCGGCGCGGATCTTCGGATCGAGGGAGACGGCGGGCGCCACTTCGACGACTTTCTGGTGACGGCGCTGCACGGAACAATCGCGTTCGTAGAGGTGCAGAATGTTGCCGTGGCGGTCGCCCAGAATCTGGACCTCGATGTGTTTGGCGCGGCGGATGAAGCGCTCCAGGAAGACGGCTCCGTTGCCGAACGCGGCAGCCGATTCGCGCTGCGCCTCTTCGAGTTTGCCGGCGAAATCTTCGGGGCGGTCGACCACGCGCATACCGCGTCCGCCGCCGCCGAACGCGGCCTTGATGATCAGCGGGTAGCCGATTTCGGCGGCGAGTTTGGCGGCCTTCTTCGGGTCCGCGACCGGGTGCTCCGTGCCGGGGACGCGCGGGATACCGGCCTTCTGCGCCAGCCGGCGGGCGGCGGTCTTGTCACCGAGCAGTTCGAGCAGGTCCGCGGACGGGCCGACGAAGGTGATCCCGGCGCGCTCGCAGGCGCGCGGCAGTTCGGGATTCTCGGAGAGGAAGCCGTAGCCGGGATGGATGGCATCGACCTCTTTTTCCTTGGCCAGGGCGACGATGCCTTCGAAGTCGAGGTAGGCTTCCACCGGTCCCTTGCGTTCGCCGACCAGGTAGGCTTCGTCGGCCTTGAAGCGGTGCAGGGCGAGACGGTCTTCTTTCGAATAGATCGCCACCGTGCGCAGGCCGAGTTCGTTGGCGGCGCGCAGAATGCGGATAGCGATTTCGCTGCGATTCAGTGCCAGGAGCTTTTTCATTCGGAAAGAGTGCGCGGGAGAATCCCGGGCTTCTTTCGAGGATAGCAGGGAGGGGAGGCACCTGTTGCAACCACCACGGCTGGGGAGGGAATGCGGTGGTCCGGAGAAAGGGGATTACGACCGGGCGCGTCCGGACACGCCCGGCCGTGAATTCCTGGGGACTGGGGCTAGTTGAAGTACTTCGCGTTGATCTCGGCGAAGTGGGCGAATTCCGCCGGCAACTCTTCCAACACGAAAATCGAGTTGGTCGGGCAGACCGGGACGCAAGCGCCGCAATCGATGCAATCGTCCGGCTTCACATAGAGCTGCGGAACATCCGCGAACCCCGCCTCATCCTGCTTAGGATGAATGCAATCAACCGGGCAGGCTTGCACGCACAATTCGTCTTTGGTACAGGTGTCCGTAATTACGTATGCCATGCCCGGATGAGTGCAATTTCGCTGCCAGCGTGTAAAGTCAAGAAAATCAGACGCGAAAATCGACAATTGGGGTCCGTTAGGTGGGTGATAGCCCCCAAGCTGCGGTTTTGGTGCGCCAGAACGCTACACTGTACGGTGATGAAGATTGAAACCTGCGCGGTGCACGCCGGGCGCCGGATCGACCCCGCCACGGGCGCCGTGACTCCGCCTATCCACCTCTCCACCACCTTCGAGCGCAGTCCCGAGGGGGATTATCCGCGTGGATTCAGCTACTCCCGCGAAGACAACCCGAACCGCCGCGCGCTGGAAGAGTGCCTGGCGGCGCTGGAGGGCGGCAAGCAGGCGCTGTGCTTTTCGAGCGGACTCGCGGTAGTCACCGCCATCGTTCAGGGGTTGGAGCCGGGCGACCACATCATCGCGCCGGACGACGTGTACTGGGGGCTGCGCAAGGTGATCGGCGACGTCTTCGGCAAGTGGGGCCTGGCGACCTCGTACGTGGATATGACCGATATCGACGCGTTTCATGCCGCCCTGCGTCCGAACACCCGGGTGGTGTGGGTGGAGACGCCATCGAACCCGCTGATGAAGGTTACGGACCTGACCGCGATTGCCGCGCTGAGCCGCGGGGCGGGGCCGAACATCGTGACCATCTGCGACGGGACGTTCGCGACGCCGGTATTGCAGCGTCCGCTCGATTGCGGCATCGACATGGTGGCGCACTCGACCACGAAGTACCTGGGCGGGCACAGCGACGTGATCGGCGGGGCGCTGATCACGCGCCACGAGAACTACCTGTTCGAGCGGGCGCGGAAATCGCAGAAATACGGGGGGAGCGTCCCCTCGCCGTTCGACTGCTGGCTGATCCGGCGCGGCATCGATACGCTGCCGTGGCGCATGCGGGCGCACTCGGAGAACGCGCTGCGGATTGCTCAGTACCTGGCGGGGCACGCGGCGGTCGAAACAGTACATTACCCGGGACTGGCGACGCATCCGGGGCACAAGGTGGCGGCGCGGCAGATGTCTGGGTTCGGCGGGATGCTCAGCTTCGAGGTGCGTGGCGGGCGCGAGACGGCCATGGGGGTGGCGGCGCGGTGCAAGCTGTTTTTGCGCGCGACGAGCCTGGGCGGGGCGCACAGTCTGATCGAACACCGGGCCAGCATCGAAGGGCCGGATACGAAGACGCCGCAGACGCTGCTGCGATGCTCAATCGGGCTGGAGCATCCGGACGATTTGATCGCGGATCTGGAGCAGGCGCTGGCGGGGTAGGCGGGCGCCGGCGGCGTGGGGCAGGAGGATGCCGTCGCGGCCCATTGTCCGGAGGCCCTGCCTTACACTTGCATTGGAGTCACGACCGCCAATCAAGGAGTCTAGCGTTACTGGGCCAAGTGGCTTCGTGATCCCTTCGAAAATAGTAGGCGACGGATCGACCCTTCCGTCCGCCTTTCCGGAAGTTTCTGGAGCGGTCACGGAACAGTCTGGCGCTCTCTACCTCCAAAACGACAAGATGCGTTCGCTTACGATACGTCCGCCTTGTAAGCGCCCTGCCCTTGCCGCTGGCGCGGAAATCGCCGGACTCAGAACGCCGCCAGCCGCCGCCAAGGCCGCCAACGTGGTTTCATCGGGTTGTATGACTTCGACCAAAGCGCCATTGTCTTGCAGTGTTTTCACCGTCTCATCCAGTGAGACGACACTCATGGACGGAATTTCCGGGGGGCGTTTGAGCGCGAGGATCATCACCCGATCGAAGCCGGTCGCCAGATCCGCGTTGTCCGTGGAATAGAACCCGCCGTCGATATAGTGCTCGCCCTGAAACAGGATGGGCGGCACACCAAAGGAAGCAGTGGTCGCAATTACCGCGTCTACCAGATCGATGCCGCTGTCGCGATCGAAGGCGCGTCGCTCTCCCGTGTCCGCATTGACGGTGGCGATAAGCACCCGTTTTTCAGGCCAGGTCTCCATCGGCAACTGGGCCGCGACGACCTCCCGTCGGCTTGAGCCACTCGTGCCCGAAGCTGCCGCTAACGCCAACAATCCGATTCTCCGCAGAATTTCAGTCGCGCTGCCGCCGGCTTCCTTCGCGCGAGCGACGCCGTCGCGAAGTCCTACCCAGTCGACGGCATGAGGCCGCCCGGACGACGGCGGGCCGGGTTGAACGCGTCGCTGAAATGCGTCTCCGTGCGCGTCTCCGCTCGCAAGATGGAGCGCGACCCTGGAGCCGGAAGAGGTTCCCACGAAAAGGTCGGCGTTTCTGACGTCGAGACCCGCGTCAGCCATCCCTGTAATGAGGCCAAGCTCCCACGCGCTCGCAGCGTAGCCACCACCGGCCAGAACCAAGGCGCGTCGTGTATTACTCAGTCGATCATCTCCTTGTAAGTAGAATACTTGAGTGAAGGCGTTCGCGAATCGACCTGTCGCTGGATTGCGAGACGCAGGTGCGTCAGATGGTTGGGACAATTCCCACGCTAGAACCCGCAAGACGGCGCGGCGTTTACACATCCATGTTGACGGTTTGTCGCCGACTCGCTGATCAAGAGCTACGGTTGCCTCCGGCACCGCGGAGGGAATCGTCGGGCGTTCGAGTGAAGCGGGCGAAGGCCACTTTTCGGAAGCCCTTACATACTGTTCCCCTGGAGTCCTGGCCGCCAATCCACGAGTCGTGATACGCCAAGTGGGGCATAAGTCAGTTTTCTGGATCGACTCGAAGAATCGTTACCGGGTATGGGCGATAATTGGTTTAAGGCGGCGTCGATGAGCGAGGCGAGAGCGCAGCATTACATCCCGCAGTTTCTCCTGCAGAACTTCACTTTGAACGGACGCGAAGACGAACGTCTTTGGGTCACGGCCCCACTTCAACGGAAGCGCTGGAAGAGCTTGCCGAAAGAAACCGGTCATCAGCGCGACTTCTATCGTGTCGAGGCCGAGGGCATCGACCCCAATATCGCTGAGGAGTTCCTCTCGGGGCTGGAAAGCGATGTGGCCCCGATTTTCCGATCATTAGTTGAGGAGCAGCGACTTCCCAGCAGCGATGCCGATCGGGAAATTCTGATGCATTTCCTGGCCTTTTGGCTCGCGCGGGTTCCTAGTCCACGCAAAGCCCTTGACCGCTCCGTGGATGCGCTGAATCGGCAGGCTCTGAAATTGATCCTGGAAACACCCGGGCGGTGGAACGAATTTGTGGAACGCTGGCGGCGCGAAGGCGTTCTGGCTCCAGATGACGTTGTCGATTACGCCTCAATAAAAGAGTTCGTTGAAAGCGGCAAATATACGACTCGTCTGGAACCGAACGGGTTCCACGTCAAGATGATGTTCTATTCCGCTGAATTCATCAGACCCCTTCTTGATCAACGGCGGTGGGGGTTTCTCTTCAGCGAGTCTGGCGAGTTTGTTTGCGCGGACCGCCCTGCTCTCTTTGTGGACTCGGCCACTCCGGAGCATGTGCCCGGCCTCGCTTACAGAGATACCGGCCTGCTGTTTCCCGTCAGTCGTCATCTGATGCTCATCGGCTCAGAATTCGAATTGGGTGTGGCCACTCCCCTGAACAAGAAGGATGTGGCTCAGACCAATCGGATCACGCTCGTGAATACGGACCAACACTTGTACTCTGCGAAAGAAGAATTCCCATGGCTCGATCGTTCGGGAAAGGTCCGCTATGAGATGCCACCGATGGCCAAAGACGAGACCCCAGCGGTGATGAATGCCTACGTAAAGGGTTCCCCGGTTCCGGAGCCTGTCATTGAACTACGAGAACGTCCCTTGAAGCTACTCGCCTGAGCAGAACGAGTGAGGGCTTTATGACGATCTCCAGAGCTAACTAACGCCAGCCCCACGAGTTCCTCTCACTTTTTTGAGCCGTGCGGAACCACGCGCCTACAGTTCCGCCGCCCTAAATGATCGTCCAGAAACTTCGGCCGATCTCGCCGATAACGGCTGTGAACGCGGCGCCAACCGATACTGCCACCCAGGCCAGTTGACGGTTTGTCGCCGTTGACGAAAAGTGCCTGCGCAATTCCGGTAGTGTGGCATCCGGATATACTCGTTTCATGGTTCGGTTCGTGGGCGTGATCATGCTCTCTCTGGGCATGCTGAGCGCGGCCCCCAAGACGTTTCTGAATCTCGATTTCGAGACTGCAACCCGAGGTATGGCGTGGGGCTGGGTGCCGGCGAATTCCTCCGGGTTCCTCTTCGCGGCGGACGGCGAGGTGGCCTTCTCCGGCGCGCGGAGCCTGCGTATCGCCAACACCGGAGCCGCACCTGGTACCACCGCTGCCACGTACCAGCATTTCCCGATCGAGATCATTCGCGGCCGGCACGTTCACCTGTCCGGCTACATCCAGACATCCGGCATCACCGGATATGCCGGTTACTGGATGCGCGTGGTGGGGCCGAGCGGAGAGCGGCTCGGCTTCAACGATATGTCCGGCATCGGACCAGGCGGTTCCACGGGTTGGCAGCAGTATTCATTCGAGGTCGATGTCAGTCCGGATGCGGTCGATGTCCTTTTCGGCACGGTGCAGAAGGGAGATGGCACAGCCTGGTTCGACCAGGTTGCGATCACTTTGGACGGCTTGCCCTACGAAGATGCGGCGGCTCCTAATACAGGCGAGCCGGCGGCGTCGCAACTGCAATGGCTGGCGCGAACGGCCGTCCCCTTCATTTCGCCCAATCCCTCCAGCGATCTCGCCGACCTGTCCGGGGTTTCCGGAATCGTCGGCGACGCGCACCTCGTCGGCCTCGGCGAAGGCACCCATGGGACCAGCGAGTTCTTCCAGATGAAGCACCGCATCCTGGAGTACCTCGCGGGGAAGCAGGGATTCACGGTCTTCGCCATGGAAGCCAACATGCCCGAATGCGAACAGATGAACCAGTATGTTCTCACGGGGCAGGGAGATCCCAAAAACCTGCTGCAGGCTCTGCATTACTGGACTTGGAACACGCAGGAAGTGCTGGACATGATCGGGTGGATCCGCCAGTACAATGCCGCGGGCAAAGGCCCGATTCTCTTCACCGGCTTCGACATGCAGTACGCGGCGGTGGCCGCCGGGAACGTGCGGGACTTCGTGGCGAGGGCCGAGCCGTCGTATCTGCCGACCGTGCAGAGCGTTTACGGGCAGGCGGTGCCGATCAGCGAGAGCTATATGGGCGGCACGGCGCAATCGACGGCCGCGGTACAGCCGGTGGTGGGCGCGGTGCACGCCGTCTGGAGCCATCTGTGGGAAAAGCGGGCTCAATATCTGGCGAGCTTTCCGGCGCGCGAGGTGGACTGGGCGATCCAGAGTTCCGTGGTCGTTGAGCAGGCGACCTACAACACGATTGCGCCCGCGACGTATCGCGACCAGGCAATGGCCGCGAACATGGAGTGGATTCTACAACGGAACCCGGGAGCGCGCGCCGTTCTGTGGGCGCACGATCAGCACGTCTGGAAGGAGCCGCAGGCCATGGGATCCTTCCTGGCCGCGAATCACGGAGCGGACTATGTGGCGTTCGGCCAGATTTTTCATGCGGGCAGTTACAACGCCATCGGCCAGCCGGGAGGCTTGCAGGCGTGGCCGGCTGAGGCGTCATTTCCCGGCACCGTGGAGTACGCATTTCACTCACTCGGAAAGCCGTGGTGCATGCTGGATCTGAGAAGGGCTTCCGGAGCGAGTCCGAGCCGCCGTGTGATCCGTCACGCCCTTGGCGGACCGGGCGGCGCGTGGCTGCTCGGCCCCGTTCAGTACCGCATGGTCGGGAGCATGGCGATCGACGGCTTCCTTTACAGCGACCGGCTGGCGCAGGATTTCGACGCGTTGATTTTCTTCGATCAGAGCACGCCCTCCAGGCTGCTGCCGTTCAACTGAGGATTGCGGCCTGTCCCGGTACGGCGCTACCTGGGCGGTGGCAGGGTGGATGAAGGGGCGGGCTTGCCCCCGACGGGCTCGATTTCCATCATTTCGACGCGGGTGCCGTCTGGGTCGAAGAGGCCGACCTGTCGCTTGTTGTCGACGCCGAGGTTGACTTTTAGTTCGCGCGGGTAGTTCTTGCGGGCGGGGCGGGCTTCGAGGGTGGCGACCGCCTTGTAGATATCGGGCACGACCAGGCAGATGTGATGCGGGCTGCCGCGGCGGTCGGGCGGGGGCAGTTCCTTGTAGAGCATGAACTCGACGTGGTTGTCGCCGTCGGGGACGCGCATGTTGACCCAGTTGAGAGTGGTCGAGGTGAGGCTGTTGCCGCGCCAGGTCTCGTGGCAGCCGAGGATGCCGCCGTAGAAGGCGGCCGCGGCGCTGAGGTTGCCGACCAGGATGCCGGCGTGCATCATGCGGTCGGAGATACGGGTCGGGGGCATGTGTTTGCCGGTGTCCTTGCCGGTCCAGCTATCGGGCAGGTACTGGACGATTTCGACGGTGTGGTTGTCGGGGTCGGTGACCGAGATTTTGCGGTTGCCGATGCGATTGGTGACGGCTTCCGCGGGGACTTTGACGCCGCGGGAGGCGAGGTAGAGGCGCATGCGTTCGACGTCGTCGGTGTAGAGGCCGAGGTGGTTGAGTTGCCCTTCGCCCTTGTTGGGCTGGTTGACCAGTTCGACGTACTGGTGGTCGTTGATCTTGATGAAGACCATTTGCACGGAGCCGTCGGGCTTGGGGAGGGTGAAGGCTTCCTGGTAGCCGAGGAAGTCCTCGTAGAAGGCGCGGGCTTTGGCCAGGTCGCTGACGAAGATGGAGTAGTGGGCAACGCCCAGGAGTCTGGGGCGCGCGGGGGGCGTCTGGGCGGAGAGGGGCAGGGCCAGGAGGAGCGCGAAAAGGAGCCGCATGGGATTTAGGGTATGCTCTGGCGGCGGGGCGGGCAAGTTCGGCGGCATTTCCGCCGGCGCTACCAGTTGCGGAAGCCGGGGCCCGCGTCGGTCTCCACTTCGCGCCAGCCCATGGAACCGATGGCTGCGACGTCGGGGTAGCGGTCCGCCCATTCGTTGTAGAGGGTGCCGATGGCGGGCCCGGCGAGGGATGCGGTGTCGCGGAGGAGGGCGGGGACATCGGCGGCGGCGCGGGCCGCACAGTGAACCAGGAGAGTGAAGCCGATCAGGAAGTCGCGGATATCGTGGCCGGTGAGGTCGACGATGGCGAAGGCGATGAGGCCGGCGCGGGCGAGTGCGGGGTCGTGTTCGCGCGCGGCGAGGATGGCGGCGCGGAGTCCGAAGAGACCGAGTTTGCCGGCGATCCGGTGGTCCACGCTGGAGCGAAGCCAGGTGCGCTGCGCGTCCGTGGCGTCGCGGTAGAGGGCGCAGAGGCGGAGACAGCCTTCGAACCAGGGCTCACGGGAGAAGCGGACGAACTGCTCGCGCGACCAGGGTTCATCATGGTCTGGGAGAAGCGGTCCGGCGGCGGAGACGAAATCGCGTCCGGCATCTTCGCGGAGACGGACGCGATCCCACGAACGTTCCTCTTCGTGGCGGAGGCGGTGATAGTCGAGCAGCTTCAGAAGAACAGTTTAAGCCCGAATTGCAGGTAGCGGGAGCCGCCTCGCTGGTAGAGCGTGCCGAAGGTGGTGCTGTAGGCGTTGCGCAGCCGGTAATACTTGTAGCCCTGCAGCGTGGTGATGTCGTAGGACGTGGCCGCGTTGCCGTAGAAGTTGGCGGGCAGCGGCGTGTTGAAGAAACTGGTCGGCAGCACGTTGTTGGTCTTCTGGGCGTTGATCATGCCGACGATGCCGTTGTAGGCTGCGGCGCCGGCGGTGGTGTTGTAGAGCGGCTGATTGTTGGCCTTGGCCCAGGTGTCGTACTCGGCGGTGGTGAGGTTGGCGGTGCTCGGGGCGCCCATGAAATCGGCGCCGCCGCCATTGTTGGGATAGACGCGGAAGATGGGGTGGTTGAGCAGGTTGAGGGCGTCGGCGCGGAACTGGAGGCGCCGCCTGCCGCTTTCGCCGAGTTTGAAGCTCTTCTGCACGGAGACGTCGAGGTACTGCGCCCAGGGTCCGCGGACGCCATCGAGGGTGCGCGGGGCGCTGCCCGGGCGGCCGAGCGGCGGACGCATGAAGGCCGCGGGGTTCACGTAGGGCTGGCAGCCGTTGCCGACCGGGCAGGTGGAACTCCACAGGGGATTGACGAGCGGAACGCCGGCGAGCATATCGGGGCGCGCGGTGTGGGTGAGGTCGCCGATCTGGTTCGAGTCGGAGAGGTACGGCAGGTAGGGGAAGCCGCTGTTGAGACGCTCGATGCCGCTAACGGTCCAGCCGCCGACCAGGGCGTCGAGGGGTTTCCACGCGTTGTTGAGGAGCAGGCGGCCGCGTCCGACCGGCAGGTCGTAGATGACGGTGCCGTTGATGGTATGGCGCTGGTCGAAGGTGGAGACGCTGCGGTCCAGGTAGCGAGGATAGCCGAAAGCCACCTGGCCATCGGTCTGTCCGCCGACCGCGGTGAGGATGTTCTTGTCGCCGCCGGAGTTGGACGCGTCGTCGATGGATTTGGCCCAGGTGTAGTTGGCGGTGAAGGTGAGGCCGCGGGCGACCCGATGCTGCACGCTGACGTAGCCGCCGTGGCGGATGGAGTTGGCGCTGGCGTCATACAGCAGGTAGAGCGAGGAGAAGCCGAGGTAGGGGCTGCCGAGGCTGCCGTTTTGCACGGTGAGTTTCGCGCCGGTGGCGGGATTGATGCGGCCCAGCGGGTCCGCGATGGTGGCGGTGGGATTCACGGCGGCGGCATTCTGCGCGTCGAGCAACGGGGAGTTCTTGGGGTTGATGTTCTCGTTGGGCATGAACAGGCGGGTGCCCTTGAGCCCGGTGTAGCCGATTTCCATGGTGGTGGTGGGGTTTGCCTGCCAGGAGATGGTGAGGTTCCAGTTCTGGATGTAGGGGGTGTGGTAGTTGGGGCTGACCGCGAAGCCGCCGATGCCCTGGTAGTAGAGGCTGTTGTTGGTGACGAGCCCGCTGGCCGGGGCATTGATCACCTGCGCCGGGGTCTGGGGGACGACCAGCGGCGGATTTTCGCCGAGGCGCATCACATAGTTGGGATTGGCGGTCTGGGATGGGATGGTGGTAGTGAAGCCGACGGTGGAGCCGAAGTCGGGACCGGGCAAACGGCGGGCGCCGCTGATGGGCGCGTGGGAGAGTCCGTAACCGCCGCGCAGGGTGACGCGGTGATCGGCGAGGAAGCGGGGGCTCCATGCGAAACCGAAGCGGGGCTCGAAGTTCTTGTAATCGGTGGGGGTCATGTAGCGCGAGTTGCCACCGCGGCCGCTGAAGGCGAAGGCGGGCGCCTGCACGCTGTTGACGACGGTGCCGTCCTGAAGCTTAAGCGGCGTGGCCAGGGGGAAGGTGTTGATCATGTCGAGGTTGAAGACGCCCTGGTTATCGTACTTTTCGGTGCGCGGCATCTGCACGCCGTAGCGGAGGCCGATGTTGAGGGTGAGGTTGGGGCGGACTTTCCAATCATTCTGCACGAAGCCGGAGTAGGAGTTCCAGCGGTAGTAGTAGGGGATCTGTGCGTTGCGCAGAGTGACGGTGCTGTTGACGACGCCGAGCAGGAAACTAGCGAAGGGGCTGCCGGCGGTACCGGTCGAGGTTCCGTTGGAGTTGGTCTGGATGGTGGAGAAGTTGTACTGTCCACCCATCGAGGCGTAGAGCGGGAGGACGTTCTGCAACGCGTGCGAGAAATCGAAGCCGAACTTGAGGCTCATCGTGCCGTGGCTCTTGTAGAAGATGTCGGTGAGGGCGTAACGCTCCTCGCGGTCTTCCACGGAGGTGGAACCGCCGCCGCCGAGTCCGGTGGCGTTGGAGCCGCCGCCACCGAGGGCGGAGCCGGGGAAGAGCCCGTTCAGTCCGGGGACGCCGCCTCTGGTGAGGGAGGGCAGGCCGAGT
The DNA here is from genome assembly GCA_018268835.1 of Acidobacteriota bacterium. Classification (GTDB taxonomy): domain Bacteria; phylum Acidobacteriota; class Terriglobia; order Bryobacterales; family Bryobacteraceae; genus Solibacter. The sequence goes on from JAFDVU010000011.1 coordinate 59,979, forward strand.
ATGGTGTTGAGGTTGTTGCCGGTGTTGATGTCCCACTCGGGAGCAAGGGTGTTACTGAAGCGGCCACGCGTGTAGTTGAGGCGCAGATCGTTCAACACGGTCGGTGAGATCATGCGGGTGTAAGCCAGCATGGCCTGCTTGGCCCAGCTGTATTCGCCGCTGGCCTGGGTGGTGGAGACGGGGGTGTCCTGGATCTTGACGATGGGGGTAGCGGTGTAGCGTACGTTGAGGCGGTCTTTGTCGCTGACGATCTGATCCACGCGAATGGTGTAACGCTTCTCGTCCTGCTGGAGTCGGCGGGGGGAACTGATGTTTGAGATGAGCCCGTTGCTGTTGAGGTAGTAGGCGCCGGCGGGGGCGATGTACTGCATGGCTTTCTGCGCGGAGGCGTCGAGGTACTGGGCGGGGATCTTGTTGCCGGGGAATGGCAGGTAGGCGGGCTGGCAGTTGGTGGTGATGGTGGCGGTGCAGAGCGTGATGGGGACGAACTGATTGTTGCCGGTGAGGTTGTACTGCTGGTAGATGACGCTGCCGCCGGTGGCGGGTGCGACGGCGGTGGGAGCGGTGCCCTGGAACCGGTCGACGACGCTCTGCGGGAGCCAGCCGCTGTTGGTGTTGACCAGGCCGCTGAAATCGCCGGTACGCATGCCGTCGGTCGGCATCAGGCCGTATTGGTCGAGGTGGTCGCGGCGGTAGTTGGGTTCGAAACCGGCGAACCAGAACGTTTTGTTCTTCCCGTTATAGACCTTGGGGATATAGACCGGGCCTCCGGCGGTGAGGGAGAACTGGTTGTACTTGAGGGTGGGGTAGGGCCGGTTGGTGGCGGCGTTGGTCCAGGGAGCGGCCGCGACATCGGGATTGCGGTTGTACCACAGCACCGCGCCGTTGAAGTTATTGGTGCCGCTCTTGGTGGTGGCGCTGATGACGCCGCCGCCCGTGGTGGAGTATTCGGCCGAGAAGGCGGTGGTCTGGACGGTGAATTCCTGGACGGTTTCGGGCGAGAAACTGACCATCGTCCGGGCCAGGCTGACGCCGGTGTTATTGGTGCCGTCGGCCATCATCAGGGTGTTGAGGGGGCGGCCGCCGTTGACGCTGATGTTGCATCCAGGGCAGGTGGTCTCGCTGACCATGAGGGGGTTTTCGCTGCCCGGGTCGCCGCTGACGTTAGGCTGGACCATGGCCAGGTCGAGGACGCTGCGGTTGACCAGCGGGACGTCCTGCAACTCGCGCGAGGTGACCGTGCTGCTAGTGGTGCCGCTCTCCACGTTGAGCATGGCGACTTCGGCGGAGACGGTGACCTGGGTATCGACCGAGCCGGTTTGCAGGGTGACGTTGACGGCGGTGGTGGAGGCGGTATCGACCTTGACGTTTTCCACGGCGGCTTTCTTGAAGCCCTGCATTTCGACTTCGACCTTGTAAGTGACCGGGTCGAGGTCGAGCGCCGAGTAAGTGCCGGCGGCGCCGGTGGTGATCTTACGGCTTTCGTTGGTGCCGGTGTTGGTGATGGTGACGGAGGCACCGGGGACGACGGAGCCGCTCTGGTCGGTAACCGTTCCGCTGATGGCGCCGCGGTTGGTCTGAGCGAGCAGGGAAACCGCGGCGAGACACGCGGTCGCAACTAGGCGTTTCATATCTTAAACCCCCAACTACTGAAGCTTGCAGGCTTCCGGAATAGTACCCGATTGTCCGGGATAGTCCAAGAGAAAGCCGGAGAGTCCAAGTTGTTTTTTTATGCAGAACGGAAGACGACCCTAGGCGGACGGCATCATTACCAGTTGGGTCAATAGCTTACGACATCTGTGTCGAAGAACGCATCAGTGGTTTTCTGTATGAAAACGCGTATCAAGATTTCTCTCTGCTAAACGTTTGGCGGCTACCGATTCCGCTCAGCGGAATGCGAGCATGGCTGAGGCATGAGGTGCGAGTCTGACCGGGTAGCTGCCGGAGAATTTACCGAGGTCGCGGCGCGCCCAGAGGTCGCGCACGGCGTGGGCACCGCGAAGACCGAGGTCCTGGAAATCCACGCGGACTTCCAGGGCGGGCTGTTCACCGATATTGAAGAGGGCGACGTAAGGTTTGCCTGCGACGGTGCTGACCCAGGCGACGGCATCGCCGTTCCGGAAGAGCTGATGCTGGCCGGAGCCTTTCAGGAGGGGGGCGAGGACTTCGTCGTTGTTGAGCAGGGAGAGGGTCCAGTCGTCGTTGCTGGGGAGGTCCCCTCCGAACATGAGGGGGCTGCGGGCGATGCACCACAGGGTCAGCAGGGTGCGTTGCTCGTCGCGCGTGAAGCGGGTGGGACGGTCGTCGCCGCGTTCGGCGCGGATGCCGATGCGGCCGAGCGGGAGCATGTCGGCGTCGGGCCAGCCGCCTGGTTTGGCGTGAGGGCTCCACTTATCGAGGAGGTCGAAGCTGTGGCGGAGGTCGCGCCAGAGATCCCAGAAGTCGCCGGAGATGCGCCAGAGGTTGGCGTTGGCGGCGTAGAAATCCGCTTTGGCGAGGTCGGCGGGACCGGGGGAGAGGCTGAGGACGATGGGGCGTCCGGTCTTGAGGATGGCTTTGTGGAGGGCTTCGATTTCGGCGGCGTGGAGCGGAGTGGCGATGTCGTCGGCCTTGATGTAGTCGACGCCCCAGGAGGCGTAGAGCTGGAGGATGGAATCGTAATAATCCTGGGCGCCGGGTTTGGTCATATCGACGCCGTACATGTCGGTATTCCAGCGGCAGATGGATTTGGTGTCGGCGATATCGGCGGCGTGGACGGTGCTGGAGAAGATGGGCAGGTTGGCGGCGACGGCGCGGCGGGGGATGCCGCGCATGATGTGGATGCCGAACTTGAGGCCCTTGCCGTGAACGTAGGCGGCGAGCGAGGGGAAGCCGGAGGGGAAGCGGTTGGGGGCGGGAATGAGGCGGCCGTAGGGGTCCATGGCAAGCTCGGCGTTGGGCCGGTAGCCGTGGGGTTTGGCGAGGGGGTCGGACCACTGGATATCGACGACGATGAATTGCCAGCCGTGCGGCTTGAGTTTGGCGGCCATGTAATCGGCGTTGGCCTTGACTTCTGCCTCGGTCACGCTGGTGCCGTAGGAATCCCAGCTATTCCAGCCCATGGGAGGGGTGAGGGCGACAGGTGAGGCGGCGAATGCGGCGCACGCGGCCGCGAGGAATGGCCAAAGTCTCATGCGCTCTACCTTACCACCCGGGCGACCACTGCCAACCTTCGCCGGCGCGGGCGACGGTGCCGATGCTGGGGAAGGGGAAGTGGAAGGCCATGACGTGCATGTTGGAGGCGGCGGCGAGTTGGAGGAGCCGGCGGCGGGTCTGCACGGCGCCGGCGGGAGCGAGGTCGAAGCCGTTTTCCCACGAGGGTTGGGCGAGGTGCAGCGGGTGGACGGCGGCATCGCCGAGATTGAGCAGGGCATCGCCGCCGGACTGGATGAGGACGGCGAGGTGGCCGGGGGTATGGCCGGGGGCGGGGAGGGCGGCAACGCCGGGGACAATTTCGGTTTCGCGTTCGACGGCTTCGACCTGGTGGCGGAGCGGGCCGAGGCAGCGGCGGGCCATGGAGTGGATGTCGATTTTGGCGGAATCGGGGACGCGGAGGGGAGAGAGGTCGGCGCGGGCGGCGGTCCAGAACTCCCATTCGATTTCGCTGAGGACGTAGCGCGCGTGGGGGAAGGTGGGGCGTCCGCAGAGGTCGATGGCGCCGCCGATGTGGTCGGGGTGGGCGTGGGTGAGAATCACGGTATCGACATCGCCGGGGCGAATGCCGGTGGCGGCGAGGCGGCTAAGGATGGCGCCGCTGGTGGCGGAGGATTCGCCGGCTCCGGTATCGACGAGGACGACGTAGCGGCCGGTTTCGACGAGGAGGCAGGTGTAGGGGCTGAGGAGACCGTCGGGGGGCTGATGGCAGGCGGCAAGGGCGCCGGTGAGCTCGCGCGGGTCGGCGTTGGGAAAGACCCACGAGGCGGGGTAGGAGTAGTAGCCGTCGCTCAGGACGGTGCACTGGATGGACCCCACCTGGAAGCGGTGAGCGCCTTCGGCCATATGAGAGAGGTACCCCAAAACCACAGTAAAGTCAAAGAGATCTTCTTAGCTGAAGTTGTGAAGAGGAACACCGCGGTTTGGGGAATGAACGCTCCGGGGAGCGGGAGGGGAGTGGGGGAGGATGTGGGATCTACCAGGGGGATTTGGCTGGAAGCGATGTTCCTCTACGCTGC
>JAFDVU010000120.1 GCA_018268835.1 Acidobacteriota bacterium
AGCGCGATGGCCAGGAAGGGAAGCCATCCGAAGATCGCCATTTTTTCCTTGGGAAAGTGGCGTTCCTTTTCGAGGTAGGCGGGCAGCCAGGTGATCAGGAAGTACCAATAATAGTTTCCGCAGAAGAGTCCGAAGGCGGTGAACCAGGCGGAGCGCTGTCCGAGGATTTCGGGGATTCGGGGAACGCCCCGGCCGTCTTCGCGGGCGGCGACGGCCGAGCCGCGGGGCATCCAGACGAGCCAGGGTACGAGCCAGAGCATGCAGCCGCCGCCGAGGACGAAGAAGAAGGGGCGCCATCCGATGCCGCCGACGAGCAGTCCGCCGACCAGGATGCCGAGCGCGGGGCCGGCCTTGGTGCCGGCGTCGATGAGCGCGTTGGCGAAGCCGCGATGGTGCTCCGGGTATTCGCTGGCGAGGATGCGGGAGTAGCAGGGATAGGAAACGCTCTCCCCCATGCCGAGCAACAGCCGAAGCGCGAAAATTGTGAGGAAGGCTGTGGCGGCTCCGGTTGCCAGGGTGGCGCCGCTCCACAGGAAGAAGCCGATTGCCAGCACCCAGCCCACGGGAAAGCGGCCGGCGAACCATCCGGCGGCGAAGGAGAATTGGGAGAAGGCGTAGGTGGCGAAGAAGGCGGATTGCAGCGAGCCGAGTTGGGTATTGGAGAGGCCGAGTTCGCTCTGGATGTTGGTGGCGGCGACGGAGAGCGTGGTGCGGTCGATGTAGTTGATGGCGGCGGAGAGCGCCAGCAAAATGAGGATGCGCCATTCTTTGGCGGAGAGCGCGGTGCGGGGCTGGACGCTGAGACCTGTCACCGGGGTATTGTATACCCTGGTGCTTTTGGGAGCGCTGCCGGCGGCGGAAGGGCCCGCGGCGAAGAGCTACCGCCTGGATGGCGCGATCGAACCCGAACGGCAGGCCAGCGTGACGGTGTTCGGCGCGACTACGCCGTTTACGACGTCCACGCTGACGGGAGCGGACGGGCGCTTCTCCATTAAGAAACTGCCGGCGGGGACGTACACGCTCTCGGTCTGCGTGCCGGGCAGCGGGGAGGCGCGGCAGACGATCGAGGTGGGGCCGGGGACGGCGGACAAACGCGGGCGGGTGCGCGTGGCGATGCGGATCCGGGATGCCGACTGGAATCGCGATCCGGTGCGGCGGCAGCACGCGGTGAGCGCGCGGCAACTGGCGATTCCGGAGTCGGCGGAGCGGGAATACGCGGCGGCGCAGAAGGACCTGGAGAAGCGCGACACGGCGAGCGCGGTGCGGCACCTGGAGCGGGCGGTGGAGATCGCGCCGGGATTCGCGACGGCGTGGAACAATCTGGGGACGGTCTCTTACCAGACGCGGAATTTCGCGCGCGCCGAGGAGTGTTTCCGCGAGGCGCTGCGGCAGGATCCGGCGGCGTACGAACCGCTGGTGAACCTGGGCGGGGTGCTGCTCAATCTCAACAAGCTGGACGAAGCGCTGGAGTTGAACGTTCACGCGGTGCTGGTGCGTCCGAACGACGCGCTGGCGAATTCGCAGCTCGGCATGGCGTACTTCGAGGCGGGCAACTTCGACGCCGCGATCAAGTACCTGGAGCGCGCGCGCAAGATCGACCCGGCGCATTTTTCGCATCCGCAGATCTACCTGGCGGAGATCCACCTGAGGCGCGGGGAAATGCGCGCGGCGGCGGAGGACCTGGAGGATTTCGTCGAGCATCATCCGGATTATCCGGAAGCGGCGAAGTTGCGGGAGAAGATCGCGGAGTGGCGCAAGTAGGGGCCGGTTCCGCGGCTTGCGACAATAGCGGTTTGCGACTCCCGATCGATCCGTTGATTCCCGATATCCTCGACCACCTGCGCGCGGCCAACACCCTGGTGCTGGAGGCTCCGCCGGGGGCGGGGAAGACCACTCGCGTGCCGCCCGCGCTGCTCGGGCTGGATGCGCGCGAGGTGCTGGTGCTGGAGCCGCGGCGGCTGGCGGCGCGGCTGGCGGCGCGGTTCGTGGCGCGGGAACTGGGCGAGAGCGTGGGCGGGACCGTGGGGTACCAGGTGCGCTTCGAGGAAGTGGCGGGGCCGAAGACGCGGCTGCGTTTCCTCACGGAGGGCGTGCTGACGCGGCGGCTGATGAGCGACCGGGTGCTCGCGGGCGTGAACTGCGTGGTGCTGGACGAATTTCACGAACGGCACCTGGAGGGCGATCTGGCGCTGGCGCTGCTGGTGCGATTGCAGCGCACGGCGCGGCCGGATCTGCGGATCGTGGTGATGTCGGCGACGCTGGAGGCGGCGCCGGTGGCGGGGTACCTGGGCGGGGCGCGGGTAGTGCGCAGCGAAGGGCGGCAGTATCCGCTGGAGATCGAATACACGCCGCATTCGGCGGCGCCGGTGGAGGAGCGGGTCGCTGCGGCGCTGGAGCGGCTGGCGGCGCGCGGCCACGCGGGGCACGTGCTCGCGTTCCTGCCGGGAGCGGCGGAGATCCGGCGCGCGCAGACGGCGTGCGGCGCGATCGCGCGGCGGCAGGGATGGGCGGTGCTGCCGCTTTACGGGGATCAATCGCCGGAGGAGCAGGACCGCGCGGTGGGACCGTCGGAACTGCCGAAGGTGATTCTGGCGACGAACGTGGCGGAGAGCTCGATCACGATCGACGGGGTGACGGCGGTGATCGATTCGGGGGTGGCGCGGGTGGCGGGCCATTCGCCGTGGTCGGGGCTGCCGGTGCTGGAAGTGGCGCGGGTGAGTCAGGCGTCGGCGAATCAGCGGGCGGGGCGCGCGGGGCGGACCGGGCCGGGGAGGGCGCTGAGGCTGTATCCGCTGGAGGATTTTGTGCGGCGTCCGGCGCAGGAGACGCCGGAGATCCTGCGCGCGGACCTGGCGCCGGCGCTGCTGCTGCTGCGCGCGATGGGACTGGACGGCTTCGACGAACTGGAGTGGCTGGACGCGCCTCCGCCGGCGGCGGCGCGGCATGCCGCCGAACTGCTGGCGCAGTTGGGCGCGAGCGGGGCGACGGGACGGGAGATGGCGCGCTACCCGCTGCATCCGCGGCTGGCGCGGCTGATTGTGGAGGCACGGCGGCGCGGCGTGGCGGAGGATGGCTGTGTAGCGGCGGCGCTATTGAGCGCCGGGGAGCGGCTGCCGGCGCGCAGCGAGCACGCGACGCGGAGCGATCTGGAAGTGCTGATGGAGGCGGAGTGGGACCCTCGCACGGCGCAACTGGTGCGGCAGGTGCGGCGCATCGTGGATCCGCCGCGGCGGAAGGGGCGGGATGAGGACGCGCTGCTCATCTCCGTGCTGGCGGCGTTCCCGGACCGGGTGGCGAAGCGGCGCAGCGGAGGGGAACTGCAGTTGGCGGCGGGCGGGTCCGCCGTGCTGGCGCCGAATTCCACCGTGACCGGCCCGGAATTGCTGGTGGCGGTGGAGGCGGAGGACCGGCGCGACCAGAAGGCGCCGCTGGTGCGAATCGCGAGCGCGGTGGAGCCGGAGTGGCTGCTGGACCTGTTCCCGGAGCGGCTGCGCGAGGTGGAGGAGTTGGAATGGAATCGCGCCGGGGAACGCGTGGAGAGCGTGAAGGCGCTGATGTTCGACCAGATCGCGATCGAGACGCGGCGCTCCGTGCCGGATGCCGAAGCAGCGGGCGCGATGCTGGCGCGGAAGGCGGTGGAGGCGGGGCTGGCGCGGTTCGCCGATCCCGAGGAAGTGGAGGCGTGGCGCGCGCGGGTAAACTTCGCGGCGAAGCACAGCGCGGTGCCGCCGCTGGACGATGCCGCGATCGAAGCCGCGCTGCGCGGGATCGCCACCGGGATGCGGAGCTTCGCGGAACTCACCGCGGCGACGCGCGCGGGCGGGCTGGTGCGCGCATTGGAACAGGGGCTGGGCGGACAGGCGCGGCGGTTGCTCGAGGAGGTGGCGCCGGGGAAGCTGCGGCTGGCGCGGGGGCGCGAAGTGAAGGTGCACTACGAGCCGGAGCAGGCGCCGTGGGTGGCTTCGCGGCTGCAGGATTTCTTCGGCATGCGGGAGACGCCGGCGGTGGCGCGGGGCGCGGTGCCGGTGGTGGTGCGGCTGCTGGCGCCGAATCAGCGTCCGGTGCAGATGACGAGCGACCTGGGCGGGTTCTGGCGGCGGCTGTATCCGCAGGTGAGGAAAGAACTGGCGCGGCGGTACCCGAAACATGCGTGGCCGGAAGACCCGCTGGCTTAAGCCGGGTATCGCCAGGTACGTTTTCTTACGTTCGAAGAGGCGAGTAGCTCTCTTGACCCAGTAAAGTTTGCCGCCCTGCGAGCATCGTTACATATGGCGGGGGACAGCATGACAAGTCACGAGATCGACACACGGGCGGAGTCTGTCCCGGCGCCTCCCAGGCGACGGCGGGGCGGGCTCGGCCTGTTGTGGCTGGCGGCACTGGCTCTTGCGGGCTACTACGGATACCGCTACTACCAGGCTGGGCAGGCGAAACAGGCGGCGGCGGAAGAAAAGCAGGCCGAACGCGCCGCGCATCGCGCCGTTCCCGTCAGCGGGACCACCGCGCGCCGTGGAGATCTCCCCGTCTATCTCCGCGGGTTGGGCACGGTGACTCCGTACAACACGGTCAACGTGAAGAGCCGCGTGGACGGCCCGATTGTCAAAGTGAATTTCCAGGAAGGCCAGAATGTGCGCGCGGGCGATGTGCTGGTGGAGATCGATCCACGTCCCTACCAGGTTCAACTGGAACAGGCACAGGGCCAACTGGCGCGCGACGAGGCGCAACTCAAGGACGCGCAGACCAACCTGGGCCGCTACCAGGCGCTGTGGAAGGCGCAGGTGATCGCCAAGCAGCAACTGGATACGCAGGGCGCGCAGGTGGGGCAGTTCGAGGGCATGATCGCGGTGGACCAGGCCAACATCGACAACGCCAAGCTGAACCTTTCGTTCACCAAGGTGACGGCGCCGATCGCCGGACGGATCGGCCTGCGGCAGGTGGACATCGGCAACATCGTGCACGCGAGCGATCCCAATCCGCTGGCCATCATCACGCAGATTCAGCCGATCGCGGTACTGTTTACGATCCCCGCGGACAGCCTGCCGCCGGTGCTGACGAAATTGCACGCGGGCGCAACGCTTCCGGTGGAAGCGTACGACCGCGCCGATGTCGTGCGGATCGCCTCGGGCACGCTGGAGACGGCGGATAACCAGATCGACTCCTCCACCGGCACGTCGCGGCTGAAGGCGATTTTCCAGAACGAAGACGGCGTGCTGTTCCCGCAGCAGTTCGTGAACTGCCGGCTGCTGCTGGAGACGCGGCGCGGCGTGGTGCTGGTACCGGCGGCGGCGGTGCAGCGCGGGCCGCAGGGCAGCTACGTGTATGTGGTGAAGGACGGGACGGCCGCGATGCGCGCGGTGGAGACCGGGATCACCGAAAGCGGCGAGATGGAAATCACCAGGGGGCTCGCGGCCGGCGAGGCGGTGGTGACCGACGGGCAGGATAAGCTGCAGGAAGGCAGCCGCGTGGACCTGCGTCCGGCGGCGGCGGCTCCGGATGCGCCGGGGACGGCTTCCGAGGCGCCGGCGTCCCCGGCCGTGAGCAACCCGGCGCTGCCGGCAGCGCCGGATGGGCGGGGAGCCCGCGGGTCCGGCCGCGAGGGACGCAAGCGATGAGTCCTTCGCGGCCGTTCATTGTCCGGCCGGTCGCGACCTCGCTGCTGATGGCCGGCATCCTTCTGGCCGGCATTGTCGCTTACCGCCAGCTTCCGGTCTCGGCGCTGCCCGAGGTGGACTACCCGACGATCCAGGTGCTGACGTTTTACCCCGGGGCCAGCCCGCAGGTGATGTCTTCGTCGGTGACGGCGCCGCTGGAGCGGCAGTTCGGGCAGGTGCCGGGGCTCAAGCAGATGACGTCGATGAGCTCGTTCGGCAGCTCCATCATCGTTCTGCAATTCAACCTGAACCTTTCGATCGACGTCGCCGAGCAGCAGGTGCAGGCGGCGATCAACGCGTCGGGCACGTATCTTCCGCGGGACCTGCCGAACCCTCCGGTGTACAGCAAGAGCAATCCGGCGGACGCGCCGGTGATCACGCTGGCGCTGACGAGCAACGCGCTGCCGCTGGCGCGGGTGGAAGATTACGCGGATACCACGCTGGCGCAGAAGATTTCGCAGTTGCCGGGCGTGGGACTGGTGACGATCAGCGGCGGACAGCGTCCGGCGGTGCGCATACAGGCGAACCCGACGGCGCTGGCGGCGTATGACCTGAGCCTGGAGGACCTGCGCACGGCGCTCGGCCAGGCCAACGTCAACCAGGCCAAGGGCAACCTGGAAAACCAGCGGCAGAGTTTTACGATCGGGGCCAACGATCAGTTGCTGTCCAGCCGGGATTACCAGCCGCTGATCGTCGCCTACCGGCACGGCAATCCGATCCGGCTCACCGACGTGGCCACGGTGGTCGATTCGGCGGAGAACGTGCACCAGGCGGCGTGGATGGACCAGACTCCGGCGGTGATCGTCAACATCCAGCGGCAGCCGGGCGCGAACATCATCAGCGTGGTGGACAGCATCCAGCGGCTGCTGCCGCAGTTGAAGGCATCGCTGCCGCAATCGATCAACGTGCAGGCGCTGACCGACCGCACCACCACCATCCGCGCGTCGGTGGCGGACGTGGAGTTCGAACTGGTGCTCACGGTGGGGCTGGTGGTGATGGTGATCTTCCTGTTCCTGCGCAGCCTCTCGGCCACGGTGATTCCGAGCATCGCGGTGCCGCTCTCGCTGGTGGGCACGTTCGGCATCATGTACCTGCTGGGGTACAGCCTGAACAACCTGACCCTAATGGCGCTCACGATCTCGACGGGTTTCGTGGTGGACGACGCGATCGTGATGATCGAGAACATTTCGCGCTACATCGAAATGGGCGAGCGGCCGCTGCAGGCGGCGATCAAAGGCTCCGAGCAGATCGGCTTCACGATCGTTTCGCTGACGGTGTCGCTGATCGCGGTGCTGATTCCGCTGCTGTTCATGGGGGACATCGTGGGGCGGCTGTTCCGCGAGTTCGCGATCACGCTGGCGGTGACGATCCTGGTGTCCGCGTTCGTCTCACTGACGCTGACGCCGATGATGTCGGCACTGCTGCTGCGCCACCAGCCGGAGAGCGAGCAGGGCTGGTTCTACCGGGTGAGCGAACAGTTCTTCGAGGCGGTGATTTCGGTGTACGGACGGACCCTGCGGTTCGTGCTGCGCTACCGCCGCACGACGCTGCTGGTCACGTTCGGCACGCTGCTGGCGACGATCGGGCTGTACATCATCGTGCCCAAGGGCTTCTTCCCGGTGCAGGACACGGGGGTGATCCTGGGCATCTCCGAAGCCAGCGAGCGGGTCTCCTTCGCGACCATGTCGCGCCTGCAGGAGCAGCTTGCCGGGGTGATTCTGCGCGATCCGGACGTGCAGTCGCTCTCCAGCTTCATCGGCATCGACGGGACGAATCCGACGATGAACAGCGGGCGCATCCAGATCAACCTCAAGCCGCTGGAGGAGCGCAGGGCGCGGGCGGTGGACATCATCCGGCGGCTGCAGCCGAAGCTGGCAGGGATCGAGGGCATCACGCTCTACATGCAGCCGGTGCAGGACCTGACGATCGAGGATCGCGTGTCGCGCACGCAGTTTCAGTACAGCCTGGAGGACGCCGACCCGGCGGAGTTGAGGGACTGGTCCACGCGGCTGGTGGAGCGGCTGCGCCGCGAGCCGGAACTGCGCGATGTGGCCAGCGACTCGCAGGACGGCGGACTGCGCACGGTGCTGGCGATCGACCGCGACACGGCGTCGCGCTTCGGCATCACGCCGCAGAACATCGACGACACGCTGTACGACGCGTTCGGACAGCGGCAGATCTCGACCATCTTCACGCAGTTGAACCAGTACCACGTGGTGCTGGAGGTGGATCCGCGGCTGCAGCGCAGTCCGCGGGACCTGAATCAGATCTACGTGCGGTCGGCGAATAATACGCAGGTGCCGCTGGCGGCATTCACGCACTACCAGGTGGAGAACACGCCGCTGGTGATCAGCCACCAGGGGCAGTTTCCGGTGGTGACGCTTTCGTTCAACCTGGCGCCGGGAGTTTCGCTGGGCGACGCGGTGAAGAAGATCCGCGCGGTGGAGAATCAACTGGGTTTCCCGCCCAGCATTCAGACGAGTTTTCAGGGTACGGCGGCGGCGTTTCAGAATTCGCTGGCCAACGAACCGGTGCTGATTCTGGCGGCGCTGATCACGGTGTACATCGTGCTCGGGGTGCTTTATGAGAGCTACATCCACCCGATCACGATTCTTTCCACGCTGCCTTCGGCGGGCGTGGGGGCGATACTGGCGCTGCTGCTGACGCACAACGACTTCAACGTGATCTCGCTGATCGGGGTGATTCTGCTGATCGGCATCGTGAAGAAGAACGCGATCATGATGATCGATTTCGCACTGGAGGCGGAGCGGGAGGAAGGGAAGCCGCCGGAGGAATCGATCTACCAGGCTTGCCTGCTGCGGTTCCGGCCGATCATGATGACGACGATGGCGGCGCTGCTGGGCGGCGTGCCGCTGGCGCTCGGCACGGGGACGGGCAGCGAACTGCGGCGTCCGCTGGGCATCACGATCGTGGGGGGGCTGATCCTGAGCCAGATTCTGACGCTGTACACGACGCCGGTGGTGTACCTCTTCTTCGATAAGGTGGGGCGGCGCCTGTCGCGCCGCACGGGCGCGGCATGAGCCTCTCGACGCCATTCATCCGGCGGCCGGTGGCGACTTCGCTGCTCACGGCGGGGCTGGCGCTGGCGGGCGGGCTGGCGTATCGCATGCTGCCGGTGGCGCCGCTGCCCGAGGTGGAGTTCCCGACGATCAGCGTATCGGCGGGACTGCCCGGGGCATCGCCGGAGACGATGGCGAGCGCGGTGGCGACACCGCTGGAACGGCAGTTCGGGCGCATCGCCGGGGTCACCGAGATGACGTCCACCAGCGGGCTGGGCGGCACCAACGTGGTGCTGCAGTTCGACCTGAACCGCAGCATCGATGGCGCGGCGCGCGACGTGCAGGCGGCGATCAACGCGGCGCGCGGACAACTGCCGGCGAACCTGCCGAGCAACCCCACGTATCGCAAGGTGAACCCGGCGGACGCGCCGATCATGATCCTGGCGCTGACCAGCGACAGCTACTCTCCGGCGCGCATGTACGACTCGGCGGACTCGATACTGGCGCAGAAGCTGTCGCAGGTGGAGGGGGTGGGACAAGTGGTAGTCGGCGGCGGCGCAAAGCCGGCGGTGCGGGTGGAACTGAATCCGCGTCCGCTGGAGAGCTTCCACATCGGCCTGGACCAGGTGCGGAACACGCTTGCCAACGCCAACGCGCACACTCCGGTGGGCGGACTCGGGGAGGGGGCGAACACGTTCGAGGTGGCGACGACGGACCAACTCTTCCACGCCTCCGATTACGCCAGGCTGATCGTGACGTACAGAAACGGCGACGCGGTGCGGCTGGGCGATGTCGCCGACGTGCGCGATTCGGTGCAGGACCGGCGCAACGCGGGACTGGCCAACGGCAAGCCGGCGGTGCTGATCATCCTCTTCCGCCAGCCGGAAGCGAACATGATCGAGACCGTGGACCGGGTGAAGGCGCTGCTGCCGCGGCTGCAGGCTTCGATTCCGCCGGCAATCAAACTCGGGGTGGTGCTGGACCGCACGACCACGATCCGCGCGTCGGTGGACGACGTGGAGTTCACCCTGGCGGTCTCGGTCGCTCTGGTCATCATGGTGGTGTTCCTGTTCCTGCGCAACGGGTGGGCCACGGTGATCCCCGGCATCGCCGTGCCGCTTTCGCTGCTGGGTACGTTCGGGGTGATGTACCTGGCCGGGTACACGCTGGACAACCTCTCGCTGATGGCGCTGACGATTTCCACGGGCTTCGTGGTGGACGATGCGATTGTGGTGATCGAGAACATCGCGCGCCATCTGGAAGCCGGGATGACGGCGATGCAGGCGACGCTCCAGGGCGCGAGCGAGATCGGCTTCACGGTGCTCAGCATGAGCGTTTCGCTGGTCGCCGTCTTCATTCCCATTCTGCTCATGGGTGGGATCGTGGGACGGTTGTTTCGCGAATTTGCCGTGACCCTCACGGTGGCGATCGGAGTCTCGCTCCTGGTTTCCCTGACGACGACGCCGATGATGTGCGCGCGTTTTCTGGTTTCCGAGCACGAACGGGAGCACGGCTGGTTTTACCGCGCGGGCGAGCGCGCTTTCGACCGGCTGCTCTCCGGCTACGACCGGTCGCTCACGGTGGCGCTGCGGCATCCCTTTTCGATGCTGGTGCTCACGCTGGGCGCGGTGGGGCTGAACATTTACCTGTACACGGTGGTACCCAAGGGCTTTTTTCCGCAGCAGGACACGGGACGCGTCAGCGGGTCGATCGTGGGTGCGCAGGACATCTCGTTTCCGGCGATGCGCCAGAAACTCGGGGCGCTGATCGACGTGGTGCAGCACGATCCGGCGGTGGAGAACGTGGTCGGCTTCACGGGCGGCGGCAGCGTCAACACGGGCCGCTGTTTCATCCAGTTGAAGGACCCCGAGCACCGCGGCGGTGTCAGCGCCGACGACGTCATCAACCGGCTTCGCGGGAGGCTGGCGCACATTCCGGGCGCGACGCTGTACCTGCAGGCGGTGCAGGACATTCACGTGGGCGGTCACGGCAGCAATTCGCAATATCAGTACACGCTGCGCGCCGACAACCTAAACGATCTGGACACCTGGTCGCAGAAACTGCTGGCGCGCATGCGCACGCTGCCGGGGATCCGCGATGCCAACTCCGACCAGCAAAACAAGGGGCTCGAAGCCCACCTGGTGGTAGACCGCGATTCGGCATCGCGGCTGGGACTCTCGGCGACGGATATCGACCAGGCGCTGTACGACTCGTTCGGGCAGCGGCAGGTCTCCACCATGTACACGGCGCTGAACCAGTATTTCGTGGTCATGGAGGTCGATCCGCGCTTCCAGAGCGATCCGAATTCGCTGCGCGGGATCTACGTGCGCGATTCCGCCGGCGGCGAGGTGCCGCTCTCGTCGTTCGCCCACCTGCAGACGGTTTCGACCACGCTGGCGGTGAATCATCAGGGGCTGTTTCCTTCGGTCACGCTTTCCTTCAACCTGGCGCCGGGCGTGGCTCTAGGCGACGCGGTGGAGCAGATCAAGGCCGCGGAGCGCGAGATCGAGATGCCGGCCAGTGTGCAGGGCAGTTTCATGGGCACGGCGCAGGCGTTTCAAGCGTCGCTTTCCACCGAACCGCTGCTGGTGCTGGCCGCGCTGGTGGCGGTCTACATCGTGCTGGGGATGCTGTACGAGAGCTTTGTGCATCCGCTGACGATTCTCTCCACGCTGCCATCGGCCGGGGTCGGCGCCCTGCTGGCCCTGCTGGTGACGCACGAAGAGTTGAGCGTGATCGCGTTGATCGGGATCATTCTGCTGATCGGCATCGTGAAGAAGAACGCGATCATGATGATCGATTTCGCGCTGGAGGCGGAGCGGAGCGAGGGCAAGAACTCGCGCGACGCGATTTACGAAGCCTGCATGCTGCGGTTCCGCCCGATCATCATGACCACGATGGCGGCGATGCTGGGCGGCGTGCCGCTGGCGATCGGCGGGGGTACGGGAAGCGAGTTGCGGCGGCCGCTGGGTATCACGATCGTCGGTGGGTTGCTGGTGAGCCAGATGCTGACGCTGTACACCACGCCGGTAATCTACCTCTACCTGGACCGCTTGCGGCTGCGGGCGTCGCGGTTCTGGCGGCGCGTCCGGACGGGGCCCGCCGAAGCCTAGCGCCACCGGCGCGTCGTGTGCCGTAGGCTCCGGCGCGGAGCCGCAGGGTCATCGGAGCGAGTCCGGCCGACTTTCGCGGCGCCCGCCGCGCGGCCGCGAAGGCCTTCAGTCACCGGCATTCCGTGTGTGGGCGGCGATCGCCGCCGCGCCGCGATCCTCAGGCAGGGCAGGCTACATCGCACCGCTGGGAGGACTTTCTCCCGGGCCCGGGTCCACGCGGCTCAGGTGGCATGCCCGCGGGTTCGGGACGGGGCGGAGTTTGCGGCCCCGGCCGGGACATTAAGAAATTTTAGTTACAACTTATGCTCGTTTGGGTGTATGCTATCACCCATCCTGGGTTCGAAAACGGAACCCGCCTACGTAACGGAACTGCTTTCACGGAGTTTTGGAGGGATACACAAAATGCAAGGAAACGCCACATTCGCCATTCTGGCGAAGATGAGGGCATTCTCCCTGGCGGTGACGTGTCTCGGCATGATGTTTTTGCTGAGTTCGTCTCCGGCCTGGTCGCAGGCTATCACCGGCACTGTCTCGGGGCTGGTGACGGACCAGCAGAATGCCGCGATCGCCGGCGCGGAGGTGAAGATCACCGATGCGGCTACCGGCAAGACACTGTCGACGATATCCAATGATGCCGGACGCTACATTTTCCTGAACGTGTCGCCCGGCAGCTACGCGATCACGGTTACCAAGCCGGGATTTTCGACGCACAGGTTTCCCGACCAGACGGTGCAGGTGGGACAGGTGCTGACCATCAACGCGGTACTGGAAGTCGGCCAGACAAGCACGACGATCGAAGTCTCTGCCGCGGCCGGATCGCAGTTGCAGACGACCAACGCGAGCGTGGGCTCGACCCTGGCGGGTCCTTCGATGATCTTCCTGCCGAACATGGGCCGTGACGCTTCGACGTTCGCGATCTTCCAGCCGGGCGTGTCGCCGGAAGGCAGCGTAGCGGGCGCGATGTACGACCAGAACACGTTCCTGCTGGACGGCGGCAACAACTCCAACGACATGGACGGGAGCATGCGCGATTACACAGGCAGCTTCGCCACGAATGGCGCGCCGTCCGGTGTGCTGCCGACTCCCGTGGAGAGCGTGGAGGAGTTCAAGGTGAGCACCAGCGGCCAGACGGCGGACTTCAACGGTTCGTCGGGCAGCCAGGTGCAGATGGCTACCAAGCGCGGGACCAACACGTTCCACGGGTCCGGGTACGAGTATTACTTCGCGCGCAACGTCGGCGCAGCCAACACGTGGGACGGGAATCACACTCCGGCCAAGGGCTTCCCGTATACGCCGCTGCCGGTGACCCACACGAACCGCTTCGGCGGATCGCTGGGCGGCGAACTGATTCCCAAACGCATTCTGGGCGGCAAGACGTACTTTTTCGTCAATTACGAAGGCTATCGCTTCCCGCAGTCGGCGGTGTATGAGCGGCAGGTACCGACGGCGCTGCTGCGCGCCGGCGTCATCCAGATCAATCAGGCGGGCACGTGGACCGCGTACAACCTGAACCCGTTTCCGGTGACGGTCAACGGCACGACGTACCAGCCGGCGACGTGTCCGGCAGGATCGTGCGATCCGCGCGGCATCGGGTTGAACTCGCAGGTTTCGCAACTGTGGCAGAAGTACATGCCGCTGCCGAACGATCCTCTGGCCGGCGACCACTTCAACACGCAGGGCTACCTTTCGAACATCGCGCTGCCGCAGCATTCGAACAACTATGTTTCTCGCATCGATCACGATTTCAGCGAGAAGTGGCGCTTTATGGCGAGCTACCGCTACTACCGGTTCGTCAAGCTGGGCACGCAGCAGGTGGACATCGGCGGGGCTCTTCCGGGCGACACGCTGGGCACGCCGGCGGCACGCGCGGTGCGTCCGCAGGTGCCCAGTTTCTGGGTCGCGGGCCTGACCACGAACGTGACCCCGACGATCACCAACGACTTCCGCTTCAGCTACCTGCGAAACTTCTGGCAGTGGGGGAGTTCCTCCGGTCCGGCGCAACTTCCGGGGCTGGGCGGGGCGCTGGAGATCGGCGGTGAAACGGCCGCCGCCCTAATCCCCTACAACGTCAACACACAGAATGTACGTCAGCGTTTCTGGGACGGGCAGGACAAGACCCTGAAGGACGACGTCACGATGATCCGGGGCAACCACCTGATTCAGTTCGGCGGGATGTACGAGCGCAACTACGACTACCACCTGCGCGACGACAACGGCCAGGGCATCGGGAACTGGACCGTGTACCAGATCGGCGCCAGCAATATGCCCGGCATCACGTTCTCGTCCAACTATCAGCCAGTGGGCCTGCCCACGAACCAGATCAGCAACTACAACCGGCTTTACGCCGAGGTGCTCGGCATCGTGCACCAGCCGCAGACGCTTTACACGCGCACCGGCAAGGATCTCACGCTGCAACCTCTGGGGTCCGACATGTACGACCAGAGCATCATCCCCTACTACAACATGTACGTGAGCGACAGCTGGCACATCAAACCTTCGGTGACGTTGACTTACGGGGCGGGCTACATGATTGAGATGCCTCCGTACGAACTCAACGGCAAGCAGGTGGCGTTGACCGACGCCAGCGGTAAGAGCATCGTCCTGCAGAACTACCTGGACGCCCGCCAAGCCGCTGCCCTCAAGGGACAGGTTTACAATCCCACCCTGGGCTGGGCCACCGTGCTCAACGCCGATGGCGGACAGAAGTATCCCTATGATCCGTTCTACGGCGGCTTCAGCCCGCGCGTGGCCGCCGCGTGGAATCCACATTACAACGACGGGATCCTGGGCAAACTCCTGGGCAACGGCAAAACCGTGGTTCGGGCCGGATACGGACGCATCTTCTCGCGGCTGAACGGCGTGGGTCTGGTGCTGGTTCCGCTGCTCGGCACGGGCCTGGGACAGGCGGTCTCCTGCATCGGCGCCAGCAGCAACGGGCAGTGCCTGGGCAACGGCGCGGTCACTCCCGCAACGGCGTTCCGCATCGGTACGGACGGCATGGTGGCTCCGCTGCCCGCCGTTTCCAAGACGCTCGCTCAGCCTTACATCCCCGGCTTCAACGGAAATGCGTCCTCCGGGTCGGGCTCAATTCTGGACCGCAACTTCCGTCCCGCCAGCACCGACAACCTGACGATCAGCATCCAGCGCGAAGTCTCGTCGAAGGTGATGGTGGAGGTGGGGTACATCGGGCGCCGCATCCAGCACGAATGGCAGCAGGTGAACTTCGACGCGGTTCCCTACATGACCACGCTCAACGGACAGAGCTTCGCGCAGGCGTTCGCCAACATGTACTTCGCGGTGAATGCCGGCGGCGTACCGGCTGTGCAGCCGTTCTTCGAGTCGGCTCTCGGCGGCGCGAATTCCGCGTTCTGCCAGGGGTTTGGCAGTTGCACCGCGGCGGTGGCCAAGAACTCCACGATGAAGAATCAGATCACCACGGTCAGCGTCTACGACTTCTGGGCGACGCTGAATCGCAACAATTCGTGGACGCTCGGCCGCACCATGCCGAGTTCGCCGATCAACGGCGGCAGCGGACAGCTTTCCGCCGTGTACGCGAACACGAGTAACGGATTTGGCAACTACAATGCCGCCTACTTCACGTTCACCACGCAGAACTGGCACGGCATTACGACCCACTCCAACTTCACGTGGGGCCGCGCACTCGGCACCGGCAACCAGTCGCAGGCGACCAGCAGCTACACGGTGGTGGATCCCTGGGATCTGCACTCCATGTACGGGCCGCAGTTCTTCGACTACAAGTTCCTGTACAACCTCTCGATCCTATGGGAGGATCCGTTCTACAAGAGCCAGAGAGGTCTGGTCGGGCACTTGCTGGGCGGATGGCGAATCGCTCCGCTGTTCACTGTGCGCAGCGGCGCGCCGCTGTTCACGAGCAACCTGAACGGCAACTGCCAGTCCTTCGGCGAAGCCAACTGCGCCACCGGCAGCACCAATGACGGCGCGGTTCTGGCGGCTCCATACACGGGCGGCACCTCGGCGTACTACAACCAGAACGTCACCGGTTCGGTGGGTACGAACGCGAACTACGCCAACGGCGGCGTCGGCACCCAGATGTTTGCCAACCCGACCGCGGTCTACAACGAATTCCGGCCCTGCATCCTCGGCTTCGACACCAACTGCGGCGCCGGCGTTGCGGGCGGGCTTCGCGGACTCTCCAGCTGGAACCTGGATGCCACCGCGTCCAAGGACATCGGCATCTGGAAGGAAGGGCGCGTCGGCGCGACCCTGATGTTCCAGATCACGAACGTGCTGAACCACGTCGTGCTCGGCGATCCAAGCATGGACATCAGC
The DNA here is from genome assembly GCA_018268835.1 of Acidobacteriota bacterium. Lineage (GTDB taxonomy): Bacteria > Acidobacteriota > Terriglobia > Bryobacterales > Bryobacteraceae > Solibacter. The sequence continues at coordinate 16,093 of JAFDVU010000120.1, forward strand.
GACCCGTCCAGCTTCGGCGTGCTCGGCGGTCAGGCGAACACTCCGCGCCAGATGGAGTTCGGTGTGCGCGTTCACTTCTGATCCGAAGGCTGGCTTCGGATCACCGGGGGAGGCGGGAAACCGCCTCCCCTTTTTTTTCGCCCGCTCTCCTCTTCCAGCAGCGCTTTCTTGCGCTCGACTCCCCAGCGATATCCGCCCATGCCGCCGTTGCCGCGGATCACGCGGTGGCACGGCACCAGCAGCGCCACGCGGTTGGCGGCGCAGGCGCGCGCCACGGCACGCACCGCGCCGGCGCGTCCGATGCCTTGGGCGACCTGCGCATAGGTACGGGTTTCGCCGCGCGGGATGCCGCGCAGAAATTCCCACACCTTCATCTGGAACGGCGTGCCGCCGAGCGCCACGGGAAGTTCGCCATCGAGGAACTCCGCGATGCGGCGTGCCCACTCACGCAACTGCCCGCCCGCCGTGGATTCGCGGAGCACGGCCGCGGGAAATTCGCGGCGGAGGTCGTCGGCGGTGGCGCCGAATTGCAGGTAGCAGATGCCGCGATCGGTGGCGCCGATCAGCATGGCGCCGAGCGGAGTGGTGAAGGAGGCGTACGAGATTTCCACGCCGCATCCGCCGGCGCGATATTCGCCCGGGGTCATCCCGAGGCGGCTGCCGGCACGTTCGTAGACGCGGCTCGAGGAACCGAAGCCCGCCTCATAGACGGCGTCGGCTACGCCGCGCGCCTGGCGGAGTCCCTGCTTGAGCCGCGCGACGCGGAAGGCCTCCTGGTATTCGCGCGGCGACATCCCCGCTTCGGCCTTGAAGGTCCGCTGGAGGTGAAAGCGGCTCATGCCGGCGATGCGCGCCAGTTGCGCGAGCGTGAGTCGCTCGTCCGCGTGCGCCTCGATGTGGGCGCGGAGGTCGCGCATGCGGGCGCCGGTGTCTTCCCTGGGGCGGCAGCGAAGGCACGCCCGCAGTCCGTCGCGCTCCGCGGCCTCGGGTGTTTCGTAAAAGCGGACGTTGCGCCGCAGCGGGGTCCGCGCGCCGCACGACGGCCGGCAGTACACGCCGGTCGTGGTCACGCCGTAGAAGAATCGTCCGTCGAATGCGCGGTCCCGCTCCACGACCGCGCGCCAGTATGTCTCGTTCATGGTTCCATCCTGCACCCGGAGCGGGGGATGGATCTATCCGCCGGTTGCGGCCGAATTCGCATTGGCGCCGTACTCATACGAGTTCGGAAATGCTCAGAGTGTTTCCATCGGGATCCTTGAACCAGGCGACCTTGCTGCCGTCCGGCGACGTCCAGACGCCGTGTTCGTCCTGCGGCATGCCCGGATAACGTACGAATTGTACCCCGGCGTTCCGCAATGCCGCGGCGGCCGCGGCGATATCCGCGACGCGCCAGCCGAGTACCGTGTAGGGCGGCGGCGTCAGATCCGTTACGACGGTGACGCGGAGCATCGTGCCGTGCGCGTCGAATACCAGGGCGAAGGGCAGTTGTTCGGCCAGGAGTCGCAGCCCGAGCGTATCGCCGTAAAACAGCCTGGCGCGGGCAGGATCGCGAGTGGATACGAAGGCGATGACCGGCTGCGCGGCGAGGGTGAAGGGTTCAGGCATAGCGCTATCGTGATGCGCCGGGCGGTTTCTCGCAAGGCCGCGGCGTGAATGATCGTACGGTTGCCCGGGGGGCCGCCGTGGTATCCAGGAAGAATGAAACGCACGGCAAGCGCGCAGTGGCGCGGCGATCTGAAGTCGGGCAAGGGCGAGATTTCCACCGAGAGCGGCGTCCTGTCCCAAACCCAATACTCCTTCTCCACCCGGTTCGAGAATGGCAAAGGCACCAACCCCGAGGAACTTCTGGCCGCGGCGCACGCCGGATGCTTCACGATGGCGGTAAGCGCGCAACTCGCCGCCGCCGGACTCACGGCCGAATCCCTGGAGACCACCTGCGCGATCACGCTCGACAAACTGCCGGAGGGCTTCACCATCACGGCGAGTCATCTGGAACTGAAGGCGCGGGTGCCGGGTGCGACCGCGGATCAGTTTCACACCGCGGTGCAGAACGCCAAAACGGGCTGCCCGGTTTCCAGACTGTACAAGGCCGAGATCACGCTCTCCGCGACGCTGTTGTAATCCGGGTAAGATTGAGAAAGCCGCATGTCGCTCGAAATCCAGCAGAAGGAACGCGAGGGTATCGTCATACTCGAAATGAAGGGCCGCATCACGGTCGGCAAGGAAGCCACCGCTTTGCGCGAGACGATGGCGGAACTCGCAGCCGCGGGAAAGAAGAACGTCGTCTTCAATCTTGCCGGCGTGGATTTCATCGATTCCACGGGACTGGGCGCGCTGGTCATCTGCTCGACGAGCGCCCGCAAGAACGGCGGGAACGTGAAGCTGCTCAACCTGAACAAGCGCAACATCGAACTGCTGGTGATGACGCGGCTGGCGACGGCCTTCGAGACGTTCAACGATGAGCAGGATGCCATCAACAGCTTTTACCCGGAGCGCGAGGTAAAGACGTTCGACATCCTCGACTTCGTCCAGAAGATGAAGCAGGGGGATTAGGCGCCGATGCTGATCGTCATCGGCGGCGTGGCCGCGGGACTCAGCGCCGCCGCGCGCGCCCGGCGCCTGGACCCGCGGCTGGAGATCCTGGTTCTGGAGAAGGGGCCGGTGATTTCCTATGGCGCCTGCGGCCTGCCGTACCTGGTGGAAGGCCGCGTGGCCGGTCCGGCGGATCTCATCGTTTATACCCCCGAGTATTTCCGCAAGGAGCGCCAGATCGAGGTGCGGACGAACTCGCGCGTGGCGACCATCGCGCATCCTCGGCGCGAGGTGGTGCTCGAATCCGGCGAGCGGCTGCGCTATGAGCGGCTGGTGGTCGCGACGGGAGCGCGCTGCGAGACGCGCGGCATCGCCGGGTTCGGCGCGCCGCACGCGTTCACGCTGCACACGCTGGACGACGCCGAGCGGATGCGGGCTTTTCTGCGCGACCGGCGCCCACGGACCGCCGCCGTCATCGGCGCCGGGTACATCGGAGTGGAAGCCGCCGACGCGCTGCGCCGCCGGGGGCTCGCGGTCACCGTTTTCGAAGCCTCGCCGCACGCGCTGCTGCGCGACGACGCCGCGGTGACGGAAGCCGTGCGCAAACAACTGGAACGTCATCACGTGGAACTGCGCACCGGCGAGCGCGTCTCCGGCATCGACGATCTGCGCTTTGACATGGTCGTGGTGGCGGCGGGCTTCAGGCCGAACACCGAGCTTGCGGCCGAGGCAGGCATCGAAATCGGGCGCACCGGCGCGATCCGGACGGACGACCGCATGGAGACCACGCTGCGGGGCGTCTTCGCGGCCGGCGATTGCGCCGAGGTCAACCATCTGGTGACTAACCGGCCGGCGTGGATCCCGCTGGGCACCACGGCCAACAAGACCGGGCGGGTGGCAGGGGCGTGCGCGGCCGGCGGGCGGGAGCGCTTTGCCGGGGTGGTTGGCACGTCGATCGTTTCCATTTTCGGGATGGGCTTTGCGACCACGGGGTTCTCGGCCGCGCAGGCGCGCGCCGAAGGCTTCACTCCGGTCGTGGCGCGCGTCGAGGCCAACACCCGACCCAAGTACTACGCACCGGCGAAGACCACGGTGGAACTTGTGGCCGACCGCGCGACGCGCAGGCTGGTGGGCGGAGCCGTGATCGGGGAGGACGGCGCCGCGGGGCGCATCAACGTCATCGCTGGGGCGTTGCAGGCGCGGATGCGCATCGATGAGTTCGAGCAACTCGACCTGGCCTACTCGCCCCCGTTTTCGCCCGTGTGGGATCCGCTGCTGGTGGCCGCACAACAGCTTCTCAAACAGTTCTGAGCGCTAACCGGGAAGTGTGAAGGGAAAAAGAAAGGGCAGGAGAGAGAGAGGGAATATCCTGCCCTATTGGGGGTTATGGGTAAGAGGCCTATAATGGCACGAACTAACCTCCACCAGACTGCAAAGATCCCTGACCTGAAAGCAGAATACTCGCCCCCATACCCCCGGTCAAGCCAAATGAACTAAACTGAATGTTTAGGAGAACTAAAGAGTTCAGGAGTCAGGAGACAGGAGGCGTGAACTCACGGCCAACGGTCCGCGTCCTCCTGACTTCTGACACCTGACTCCTTCACCATGCTTCTCTCGCAGCTTCAAGTCTTCCTGGCGGTGTACGAAGCGTCGAGCGTGACGCGGGCGGCGGCTTCGGTGGGGCTGACTCCGGGCGCGGTAAGCCAGCAGTTGCGCGCCCTGGCCACGCACCTTGGCTGTGAACTGTTCGCGCGTTCCGGGCGCCGCATCGTTCCCACCGAGGAGGCTCACCGGTTCGCGGCGCACGCGCGCAACATCCTGCTGCAGGTGCGTGCCGCGGAGAGCGAGTTCGCCGGGGATTCCGCCGCGGACACGCGGCCGCTGCACTTCGCCACCGGGGCCACCGCCCTCATCTACCGGCTCGGCCGCCCTTTGCGGATGCTGCGCAAGCGCTTTCCGGGCAACGAAATTCACGTGACCGTGGCAGCCACCGAGGAGATTGTGGCGGGACTGCTCAGCCGCCGCTTCGACCTGGGCCTGATTTCGATGCCGGTGGCCGAGGAGCGACTCACCGTGCTTCCGCTCTTCGAAGAGGAACTGCTCGGCCTGCGCCCACGTCATGGACGAGCCCACTCGCATGGCGGACGGATCGCTAGGTTGGAGCCGCGCGACCTGGCCGAGGCTCCCTTCCTGCTCTATCCGCGGCGCAGCAACATGCGGGCGATCATCGACTCATTCTTCGAGACCATCGGCATCCGTCCGCGCATCACCATGGAGGCCGACGACACCGAGGCGATCAAGCGCCTGGTGGAATCCGGCTTCGGCTACTCCATCCTGCCGGAGTTTGCGTTGCGCGGGCAGGGCCGTTTCATCGAACTCTTCCGCGTGGGCGAACACCGCCTGGTGCGCAGGCAGGCGCTCGCCATGGCGCGCACGCAGTATCCGCGGCCACTGGCCGAAACTGTCGCGCGTCTCATCCACGCGGAGCTTGCGAGGGAGTAATGTTGCGATTCCTGTACACTCGAATTATGGGGAAGCACCGAGGGCAGATGCTGCAACCCGGAGATGAGGCGCCGGACCTGCGGCTGGAAAAACTGGGGGGCGGGGAAGAGTCCCTGCGCGAGGCGGGCGGCGTGCTGCTGGTGTTTTTCAAGATCAGTTGCCCGGTGTGCCAGTTCACGCTGCCGTACCTGGACCGCCTGCACCCGGGCGTCAGGGTGTGGGCCATTTCGCAGAACGATGCCGGGGACACCCGGGATTTCGCGCGCCACTTCCGACTGACGCTGCCGATTCTGCTGGATCCGGAGGACCGCTTCCCGGCGAGCAATGCGTTCGGCATCACCAGCGTCCCGACGCTGTTTCAACTCGGCGGCGGGCGAGTCGAGAAGGTCATCGAGGGTTGGGACCGCAAAGAAATGGCCGCGCTTGGCGCGGTGCGCGACGGCGACAATGTGCCGGCGTTCAAAGCCGGTTGAAGCTCGCGAAATTAGGCTCCCGGCGGGAGCCCAGGGAAACGCTAGAATAGGAATTCACCGCATGGCCAACAAATTCGAAGAGATCTTTGGAACCGCCGCAGCTCTTGCGAAGGGGATGAGCGTCACCTTTAAGGAGATGATGCAGCCCACCGTGACGGACCTGTATCCGGACGCTCCGCCGAACTTCGAAGAGCGCTTCCGCGGGGTGCACGTGCTGCAGCGCGACGTGAACGGGATGGAGAAGTGCGTCGCCTGTTTCCTGTGCGCGGCGGCGTGTCCTTCCAACTGCATCTACATCGAGGCCGCGGAGAACAGCGAGCAGACCCGCATCTCCGGCGGCGAGCGCTACGCCAAGGTTTATAACATCGATTACAACCGCTGCATCTTCTGCGGCTATTGCGTGGAAGCCTGCCCCACCGACGCCATCACCCACGGGCATGGCTTCGAAGCCGCCAGCTACAACACGTCGACGCTGGTCAAGCGCAAGGAAGACATGCTGGTTGCAGTGCCCGCGGGCGCGAAGCCGCCGGTAATCGAGGAGGCCCATCCCGCGGCGCACTAGGGGCCGCGCAGGCACCGTGCGTGCCACACTATGTTCCGAACCATACGGGAACAGATCGATACGATTTTTCGCGAGGATCCGGCTGCCAAGAGCGTCCTCGAAATTTTCCTCTGCTACCCGGGATTCCACGCCATCCTCCTACACCGGCTCGCGCACAAGCTGTACCGCTGGCGGGTGCCGCTGCTGCCGCGGTTGATCTCGCAGATCAGCCGCTTCTTCACGCAGATTGAGATCCACCCCGGCGCCACCATCGGGCGGCGCTTCTTCATCGATCATGGCTCCGGCGTGGTGGTCGGCGAGACTGCCGAGATCGGTGACGACTGCCTGCTCTACCAGGGCGTGACCCTGGGCGGCACCGGCGCGGAGCGCGGCAAGCGGCATCCGACGCTGGGCAACAGCGTGGTCGTCGGCACGGGCGCGAAGGTGCTGGGCAACATCAAGGTGGGGGACAACGTGAAGATCGGCGCGGGCAGCGTGGTGGTCAAGCCCGTGCCCGATAATTCCACCGTGGTCGGCGTGCCGGGGAGGGTGGTGCGCATCCGGCCGGAAGGCGGGGTGCTGGAACACGGCCGGCTTCCCGATCCCGAGGGGCAGGCGATCGACGATCTGGCGCGGCGCGTGGCCGAACTGGAAGACGTGCTGCGGCGGATGATCGAAGAGCACGAATCGCAGCACCACCGGTAGCGCCGGCTGCCGCGATAGACTGAGAGAGCCGTGGACATCGCGCGCCAGGCGCAGATGCGCCTGCTGGTGGAACAACTCGCTCAACTGGAAGCCCGCCTTCGTGAAGGCGGCGGGGCGGTGCGCATCGAGCGGCAGCACAAGGCGGGCAAACTCACGGCGCGCGAGCGCATCGCGGGATTGTTGGACCCCGGCGCGCGCTTCCTCGAAATCGGACTGCTGGTGGCGTACGATCGGTACGACGGGCAGGCGCCGGCAGCCGGAGTGGTCACGGGATTGGGCCGCATTGAAGGCCGCCCCGCCGTGATCGTAGCCAACGACGCCACAGTGAAGGCGGGGGCGTGGTGGCCGGAGACCATCACCAAGATCCTGCGCGCGCAGGAGATCGCGATGCGCAACCGCCTGCCGATCGTGTACCTGGTGGACTCGGCGGGCGTGAACCTCCCCTACCAGGACGGCATTTTTCCGGGACAGTACGGCGCGGGGCGGATCTTCCACTACAACTCGATCATGCGGCGGAGGCTGCGCATCCCGCAGATCGCCGCGGTGATGGGGCCGTGCATCGCCGGCGGCGCGTACCTGCCCGCGTTGAGCGATGTGATCATCATGGTGGAGGGCACGAGCTTCATGGGGCTCGGCGGGCCGAACCTGGTGAAGGGCGCGACCGG
>JAFDVU010000121.1 GCA_018268835.1 Acidobacteriota bacterium
CGTGTTACTCACCCGTACGCCACTGTACTCATGGTTGCCCACTTTCCCGTTCGACTTGCATGTGTTAGGCGCGCCGCCAGCGTTGATTCTGAGCCGGGATCAAACTCTCGTTTGAATTTGTGAGTTTTTCGCCCTGCTTTTTACTCAGAGTTCTGACGAAGTGTTTCTTACTGCATCCAACCAGATTTTCAATGATCTGCGCACAGCCGCTCCAATATCTGCATACTGGAACCACTGGCAGGCCTCGAAACTTTGCCGGCTCAGCTCACTGTTCAACCTAACAAGGGACTTCCCTTTGGGACAGTGGCGAGCCGTAAGATTTCGCTGATTTCGACCAGAACTTCGGTCGTTGCTATCGGCTGACTTCAATCAGGTTAACAAAAGCCATCCCGCTTGGCAAGCTCACCGGGAATTTTCTTTATCCAGCCGATCGAAAAACCTCATGGCACGCGGTCACACCTTCAAGGACGCTCTTCCCGCCCGCCGGGTTGCGCCCCGCCGTCCTCCACTCTTCTCCGCCCCGTCCCGCGTAAATACACGGTCCGCGACGGGTACGGCACCACGGCCGCAATCTCCTTCAATTTGTAAAAGATCCGCTGCCGTAACTGGTTTCTCACGTTGTATTGCGCCGCGAATTCCCGCACCTGGTAATTCACGCTCAACCCGATGCCGTTCTCGGTGAAGCCGGGGTCGAATGTGACCGACGGCGCCGGATCCGCCACCAACCCCTCCACCTCCGTCACCGCGCGCGCCAGTACTTCGCCGATCGCCGCCTGCACCTCCACCGGGTCGCAATCGTAGCTCACCGTCACGTTGAAACTGACCCCGATCCGCTTGTCCGGCAGATGGTAATTGGTCACGATCGCCTGCGAGAGCTTCGAGTTGGGCACGATCACCAGGTTGTTGGCCAGCGCCCGGATCGTCGTGCACCGCCAGGCGATATCGGTGACGTAGCCCTCCTCCCCGGTGTTCAGCTTGATGTAGTCGCCCAGCCGCACCTGCCCGGCGACCGCCACGTAGAACCCGCCGAACAGGTTCGAAAGCGTGTCCTGCAGCGCCAGCGCCACCGCCAGGCCGCCCACTCCCAACGCCGTCAGGATCGGCGTAATCGACACCCCGAAGTGATTCAGCAGGATCAACCCGCCCAGGATCAGAATGGCGATCTGCGCCAGGCTCTGGGTGAGCGTCGTTACCGGCATCGCGCTCGGCATCTGTCCGCCGTAGAATCGCACGATGTCGCCGGCTACCCGCATGGACATCAGCGTCAGCGACAGGATCCACAGCGTGATCAGGATGTTGGCACTGATGCCCGCGTAGCGTGCGGGAATCTCCGAAGACTCCACCGCGAAGTGCACCGCCAGCATCAGCGCCCAGATCAGCAGCGGGCCGCGCAACCCCTCGTACAGGATCGTGCGCGCCCGGCTCGGATTGCGCGCGTTCCACGCCTCCAGCGCCCGCAGGATCAGGCGCCTCCCGAACCATCCGGCCAGAAACACCAGCCCGAAGATGATCAGCGGCACAATGACTTCCATCGGATCGTGAATGGCAAGGTGGCGCAGGGATTCGAGAGCGCTCCGCATAGCCACAGGTTCGCACATCGGGCCGCGGAAGCGGCGCGCGGCGAGAAGGACTGCACGCCGCGCCCGGCTTTGGCGTCTACTGTATGTGCGGATACGTGTGGCCGTCCTCGGCCTGATGGCGGTGGCGCTGGCGGCGCAGCAGGGCCCCACCGCCGCCGAAGTCTACGCCAACGGCAAGCGCGCAGAACGCGAAGGCCACATGGCCGAGGCCTACCTGCTGTACTCGCAGGCCGCCGCCATGTCCCCGGACACGAAGCTCTACTGGCAGCGCGCCAAGGCGGTGGAGATCCGCGCGTCGCTCGAATCCAAAACCGCCCCGCCCGAGATCGGACTCAGCCCGGCGCCGAATCCCCCCGCCGTGGTCCCGCGCATCTCGCTGCCCGCAGCCACGCCCGAAGATGAGGCCGACGCCCGCCGCCCCCTGCCGCCCACCGAACTCGACGCCAAACCGGGACTCCGGAGCCTGGACTTCTCCGGCGACCTCAAGCAGATCTTCCCGCGGGTGGCCCAGGCCTACGGCCTGGACTGCGTCTTCGACGACGGCCTCGAGCCCGGCCGCGCCTTCCGCTTCCAGATCGAAGCCGCCGACTACCGCGACGCCCTCCACGCCATGGAAGCCGCCACCGGCACCTTCCTGGTCCCCGTCTCCCGGAATGTCTTCCTCGTGGTCAAGGACACCCCCCAGAGCCGTCTGGAGCGCGAACCGCGCGCCGCCGTCGAAGTCCGCATCCCCGAAACCATCTCCGCGCAGGACTTCAACAACGTGATCACGGCCGTGCAGCAGGCCTTCGCCGTGGAGAAACTGGCTTTCGACTCGCAGAACAATATGGTCGTCATGCGCGACCGCGTCAGCAAGGTGCTGCCCGCGCGTCTGATGTTCGAAGATCTGCTGGTCTCCCGGCCCCAGGTGGTGATCGAGTGCAAACTCCTCGAAGTCAGCCGCAACGACGCCATCACTTACGGCATGGACCTGCCCAACGTCATCAACGTTAACAAGTTGGCGGATCCAGTGGCGCTCTCCAACCTGGTGGCCGGATTTGCCAGTTGGGGCCTTTACGGCATCTCCTCTTTGGACGGAGCGCTGGTGGCGCAGATGAGCCGCGGCACCAACCAACTGCTGCTGAACACGCAACTGCGCGCTATCGACGGCCAGGCGGCGACGCTCCACGTGGGCGACCGCTACCCGATCCTCACCGCCGGCTACTACGGGCCGCAGAGTTATTCGCAGGGCGGGGCGGTGTACACCCCGCCGCCCTCCTTCACCTTCGAAGACCTTGGCCTCACTATCAAAGTGACCCCGACCGTCCATAGCCGCTCCGCCGCCCTGGACCTGGAAGCGGAGTTCAAAGTGCTGGCCGGCACCTCCCTCAACGGCATCCCGGTGATCTCCAGCCGCGCGTTGAAATCGAAAGTCGAACTCGACTATGGACACTGGGCCATGGTGGCCGGCCTGCTCAGCGCCCAGCAGGCGCGTACGATCACGGGCATTGCCGGCGTGACCCGCATCCCCGTGCTCGGCTCGCTCACCAGCAAGCGCATCCGCAACAACGAAGAGAAGACCATCCTGATCCTGCTGCGTCCGCGGCTCGTGTCGGCCTCGCCGGACGCTCTGGCGCATACGTTCTGGATCGGCAGCGACAATCGCCCGCTGACGCCGTTTTAACCCGCCGCGCCATCCGGCCCTCGCGCCGCGCTATCTTGGAATCCATGTCCCGCATGCTTGAAGAGATCCGGCAGCAGCCCGAAGCCCTGGCGCGCACGCTGGCCGGCGAATTGCGCCGCGTGGAGCGGTTCCGGCGCCTGATGGAAAAGAAACGGCCCCGCCTGGTGGTGCTGGTGGCGCGCGGTACCAGCGACAATGCCGCGCTATTCGGCCGCTACCTGCTCGAAATCACCACCGGCATCCCGGTTTCGCTCGCCGCCCCGTCCATCACCACGCTCTACGAGGCCCCGCTAGATTATCGCGGCGCGCTGGTGGTCGCCATCTCCCAATCCGGCGAATCCACAGACACCAACCTCGTGCTCGAGCGCGCGCGGGAAAGCGGCGCCGTCACCCTGGGGATCACCAACGAAGCCCGCAGCAGCCTGGCCCGCATCGCCGAGCACGTCTTCCTGGTGCGCGCCGGCCGCGAAAAGAGCGTGGCCGCCACCAAGACTTACACCGGGCAGTTGCTCACCATGTACCTGCTGGCCTACGCCCTCGGAGGAGGCGTCCGCATCGCCGAACTCGAACGCGTGCCGGAGGCGGTGGACGCCGCGCTGGAACTGGAACCGGAAATCGACGATCTCAGCAGCCGCTACCGCTTCATGCGCAACGCCGTCGTCGTCGGCCGCGGCCTCAACTACGCCAACGCCTTCGAATTCGCGCTCAAGCTGATGGAAACCTGCTACGTGGTAGCCGAGCGCTTTTCTTCGGCCGACTTCCTGCACGGCCCCATCGCGCTCGTCGAGCAGGGCTTCCCTGTGTTCGCCTTCGCCGCCCCCGGCAAGGCCTGGAGTTCGATGAACGAGATGCTGGCCAAACTGCGCGGCCTGCGCGCCGAAATCGTCTCCATCACCGACCCCGGCAACCGCGATGCCGAAGCCTGCTCCACCAAGATCATCCGCCTGCCCAAGCGCGCCCGGGAGATCCTGACCCCCATCCCTTATATCGTGCCGGCCCAGATGTTCGCGGCGTGCCTGGCGGCGCAGAAGGGCCTGGATCCGGACCGCCCACGCACCCTCAGCAAGGTCACACGTACGCTCTGACGGCCCTCAATCCAGCTCGGCAGCGTTGATCTCGATGATGTGCCGGTCCGGGTCCAGCAGGTACATCTGCGGAAAGCCGGCGGTGGCGTGCGGGCGCACGATGATCTGCCGCATCGCGTCCACCGCATCCTCGCTGTAACCCAGAGCGCGGAAGTAGTCCACCGCCTTGCGGAAACTCGGTACCCGTACCGCGAAATGCACGTCGCGCGGCTCCAGCCCCTTCCCGGTGCGCAGCGTGTGGTTGGGGTAGACGATCAGGTGAAGCTGCTGGCCTTCCTTTCCCAGGGCGAACCAGGCGCCGGGAAAATCGAATGGCGGCCGCGCGATCTCCTCCAGGCCGAACACCTCCCGGTAGAAGCCGCGCGACCGCTCCAGGTCCGTGACATTAATCGCGACGTGGTGAATGAGTTGATAGTCCATTGAGTGCAATCCAATGGCTCCATTGTGACAGAACAGCCACTCCGGCACGGTACGCCGGCGGCGCCTTGGAATAAACCCGGGCGGCCACCGGATAATATGCTTTGACGCCGGCGATCATGAGACTGTTCTCCCGCAAACCCCGGCTGGAAGAGTTTGAAGCGGCTGCCCTTCCGCACCTTGGCGATCTGTACCGTACCGCCACCCGCCTGGTGGGAGACCCGGCCCGCGCCGACGACGTCGTGCAGGAAGCCTACCTGGTCGCCTGGAAGAACTTCGACCGCTTCGAACCCGGCACCAACTGCCGCGCATGGCTTTTCCGCATCCTGTTTCACTGCGCGCATCACTACCGGCGCAAGTGGTTGAATCCACGAGAAGTTCCCGACGCCGGCGAAATCATCGAGCAGGTTCCGGCCGCCTCCGCCGCACCTTCCGACAGGATCACCGATGAGGAAGTGCTGCGCGCGCTCGATGCGATCCCGGAGGATTACCGGGCGGCCGTTCTATTGGTGGATGTGGACGAGTTCTCGTACAAAGACGCCGCCGGCATCCTGGAGGTGCCGATCGGGACCGTGATGTCACGGCTGAGCCGCGGACGCAAGCTGCTGCGCGATCGCCTGGCGGCGCTGGCGCAGTCCTACGGGCTGACCAACCGGGAGGGTATGAGCGCATGAACCATCCCACGTTTGACGGCGCTTGCGGACACACGCGCGAGCACCTGGACGCCTACCTCGACCATGAGTTGCCGGCGGAGACCGGTAGCGAAATCCTCCGTCACCTGGAGACCTGCCCTGCCTGCGCCGCCGATGCCGAGGCCAGGGGAACGCTGAAATCGCGGGTGCGGGCCGCGGCGCGCGCCATCGTGCCCCCGCCCGAACTCGCCGTGCGTGTGCGCCTGCGGCTCTGCGAGGAACCGGCGCGCCGCTGGTGGCAACCCGCCTGGGGCGCCGCCCCGCGTTGGGCCATGGCCGCGGCCTTCGCGCTCATCCTCGGCGCGGGAGTCTGGTACACCGGGCGGCCCCAACCGCTCCCGGCGCTCGACGACCGTCCCGCCCAGGGCGCCTTCATCCGGCGTATCTCCGCCGGACTGGCCGGCGTTCTGCGCCCTGGACTGGCCGACCACGTCCACTGCGCGGTCTTTCGCCGGTATCCCGCAAACGGCCCTTCCGCCGCGGAGATGCTGGCCGAACTGGGCTCGTACCGGGACCTGCTCGGCGCGGTCAGCGCCGCCATCCCCAAATCCTGGCACGTGGTCATGGCCCACCGGTGTTCTTACCAGGGACGCAAGTATGCGCACGTGATCCTGCGCGACGGCGACCGGCTGATCAGTCTGGTCGTCACCCGGCGGGAGCAGGGCGAGAGCTTTAGCGGGATGACTCCGGCCCGGACCATCGGCGGGGCCGCCATCTATGCGGCCGAAGCAGGAGGATTCCGCCTCGGCGGATTCGAATCGGGGAGCTATCTGGCCTTCGTTGTCTCCGACCTCGAACCCGCCCGGAACCTGGAAGCGGCATCCCTGCTGATAAGAGATGTGTCCCGGGTCCTGGCCCAAAATCTCTAGAAAATACCAGAACTTAGTCCTATTTCGGGCGAAACGGCCCATGGTACACACGTGGTACGGGTGGCTCTTTCACCCGGCGGCAGGATGCGCCATCATTGGTTCGATGCTGAACATCCGCTACAGCAACCGGAAGGTCTTGCAGGGGATCCTGCTAGCGATCGGAGATCAGAAGATTCGCGTCGCGATCAAGGATTCGGACGATGTCGCCGAATACCGGTTGATCAGCAACCGGTGGGTTTCTGAAGATTGCGAAGTGGTGGTAATCGACGTCGAAGCGGACTCCGTGGTGCTCCAGGGGCAGGAACTCCCGGAAAACCTGCTGACCGGCATGTTGGAACGGCCGGTGGTATCCCGCATCATGTGATCGCCGCGCCGCCTCTCGATCAGACACCGTTCGTACCCGTCCCAGCCCTCCACTCGTACCGCCGCTCCCCGGCGCGCCACCCGAAACACGGCCGACGCCCCGAACTCGGCCTTTGCGCCTCCCAGTGTCCACTCGCCGTCCGCAAGGATGCGCAACGCGCCGTCCCCGGCACGGAGCAGGATCAGTTCCTCTCCATACTCCCCGGAACATGCCACGTCCAGAATCTCTTCGGCCTGTTTCAGGAGCATCCCCACACTGATGCTTATCGGACCGCCCCGCCGCTTTTAGAGAGAAACCGGCGGCGGACCCGCGCGCACCTCGACGATCCGCGAAGTGCGCACCGCCCGGCACGCCGGATGCGTAAACTCCAGGTGCATGCCGCGCCCGATGTAGCGCGCCTTTAGCATCGAACCGCCCCACGTGGAACCGTGGATCACCACCGGTACCGGTTCCGGACACAGCACCGGGTGGCCCCAGATCAGCGCGCGGTCCCACCCCTGATACAGGATCGTGTACTCCCGATTCTCGGTCTCCACCCGCAGCAGCGTCCCGGGGGCCAGATTGCGCAGGTACACACCGCCCTCGATCTCCGACTGCACAATGTTGCCGTTGACCCTGTCGCCAAGGTTCGGATGGGGTTCGAACAGGGCCGAAATGTCCGGGCTGCTTGCGATCGGTCGCACGCAAAACCTCGCGCTTCTGATCTTACGGTAGCACTTTGAATTCCTTTTTCACGGACCTGTTTCTCCGCTCCTCCGTCACGCGGGGTCTAAACTATTTCGGGCTTCCGCCGATTAGTCTGCCGTGGAGTATTCCGGTTCAGCAGATGAGCAAATCCGAATTGGCCATCGCCAACGGATCGGCCAGCCGGGTTGGGCACGCCTTACGTCGGCCGCTACCCGGGTCCATCGCGCCGCGCTGGGCCTGTGGAAAGCCCCGCGGCGCTCCCCGCCCGCGTCGCAGCCGCGCCCGGAGGGTCTTCCTCCGGCGCGCGTCCTGGTAGCGGACGATCATCCCGCCAGCCGTAACGTCCTGCTCCGCATCCTGCGCGATCTCGGCATGCGCACCGATGCCGCCGCCAGCGGCCGCGAGGCCATTGACCGGCTTCGCCTGCTGGATTACGATCTGGTCCTGATGGATCGCTGGATGCCGGGCCTCGACGGCGTCGCTGCCACAGCCGCCATCCGCCGCCGGGAGGGGGCCCCCCGCCGCACCGTAGTGGTGGCCATGAGTTCGGAGGTATCCCGCGAGGAACACGATTGCCTGATGGAATGCGGCACCGACGATGTGCTGCTCAAGCCCGTCCATGGAAAGGCCCTGGAAGCGGTCCTGCGCAAGTGGCTTCCGCAAGCCGTCGAGCGCAAACTCGCCCGCGGATAGCACCGGCCATCCGCCACCGGCGTTCGGGGTATCTCAGCGCACCAGCAGCGACGCCGTGATGGCGAAGCCCGCCACCAGCGCGGCATCCGCCAACACCCGCCGCGGCCGGAATCGCACGGCAAACCGGCGCACCAGGCGTTTCATCGTCTTCAAACCCATCAGCTTCGCACCTGCCGCAAGTAGCCGAATTCCGGAATCAACTCGAAGGGGGTGGCCACACTCGCGATGTGTTCCCCGGTCTGCTCGATATCGTGCCCGGCGAGGCTCCCGCCGCTTTGCACCGCCAGTTTCAGATATCCCACCCGCAGCGGATCGATCCCCATGATCCGGCAGCATGTGGCGTCCACCGCCACCGGGTCGCGCCCCGCCACCAGCACCCCCGCCGCCTTCGGCGTGCCCTGTATCGGCCCGTTGCCTTCCATCCCCACGATGCCGTCCACGATCGCCATGTGGCGCGGGAAGGCGTGGTGCAGGTCCACGATCGATTGCTCGATCCCGGCCCAGTGCAACACGTTCTTCGGCCAGCCGTAGATGCCGCTCGGCACGACACCGAAAAGGTTCTTCATGGAAAGCGTGGCCCCTACCCAGTGATGGGTTTTCATTTTGGGCATGGAGACCAGCAGGTCCGCCCGCAGCGCCGTATTGGGCAGGTAGAGCTTCTCGATCCGCGAAAACTGCCGCGCCGGATGCACGCGCGTCACGTCGTCGAGGTTGAGGTCCGTAAAGTCGTCCTCGAAGCCCGGCACGGTGTGGAAGTAACCGGCCGCGTCGGCCAGGTCGAGGGTATTGCGCCGGTGTCCCGGCCCTTCGGCGATGCGCACGCTGGCCGCGCCCTGCGCGCGAAACGCCTCCGCCGCGGCATGCACCAGGATCGGATGCGTGTTGATGCTGCTGGCCGGCTCGAACTCCACCAGGTTCGGCTTGAGCAGAACGTTGCGGCCGCGCACGTCGCCGGCGTGCTCGGCCACCAGGCGCCGCATGATGTCGTAGACGCGCTGGTCGTAAGCCGGCGCCTTCACGATGGATACCCGCGGCGGACGCGACGGACGGGGCGCCGTACCGCAACCCGCCAGTCCGGCCGCCGCCGCACCGCCGGCTACCGCGATCCACTCGCGCCTGTTCATTCCGCCGGTCATGCCGCGCTCCAGAAAACGTCCTCTCCCCGCTCCGCCCGCGCCACCAGCGCGTCCACGCTGGTTTCGATCAGTGTGCGCCAGGCCACCTCGCGCGGCGGGCAATAGCCCACCGGCAGTTCCCCGTGAGCCAGCAGGCCCAACCGCAGCCAGTTGCAGGCGTCCGCCGAGCGGCACTCGGCCAGAAACCGCCGCGCCAGCGCGATCGATTCGTCGACTTGCCGGCCGCGCACCCCGCGCATCGCCGCCAGCGCCAGCCCCGTGGTTTCGGGATAGGCCGAGGATTCGTAGCCCAGAGCACGCACCGAACCATGGTTCCAGCCGCCGCCGGCGCACATGCGGTGCAGCAGGTACTCTCGCCCTTCCTCGATCCGGCGGAGGATCTCGGGGCGTGGATTCCGTTTCTGTTCCTTGTCCAGCGCCAGGATCGCCAGCGAGGTCGGCACCACCCACGCCGCGGCGCCCTGCGTCCAGGGCCATCCCGCGAACTCGCTCCCCGGCGCCGCCGGATTGCCCAGCAGCCATTGCCGGATCCGGTACACGCGGGTGAACTCTTCTCCTTCCGAACGCACCAGCCAGTCGATCGCCCGCCGGTGCGCCTCCGTTCCCAGTTGCCCGGGCGGCATCAGCGCGACCAGAGCCGTGACCCAGCCGCTTTCCTCGATGCCCGCCTGCGGCGCCCATCCCCCGTCCGGCCGCTGTTGCGACCGCAGCCAGTCGAGTCCTCTCCCTGCGGCGGTCGCTTCTCCGCCCGAAGTCAGGGCGAGAGTGGCGTAGACCGTGGGTTCGGTCCACGAGACGCCTCGGATATAAGACCAGCCGCCATCGCGGTTCTGGCGGCTGACAAGCAGCTCGGTCGCCATCAAACGGTTTTGCGGCTGGCGCTACCCCCGGATAGGGTCCGGGGATCTACGCCAGCCTTCTCCTGGAATCGTTACCGCGCCACCCGCCGCTTGCGGCGGCGCGAGAGCAGAATGACGAGCGCAACCCCCGCGCCGAGCCACATCGCTCCCTGTATTGCCATCTCCATTGACTTCTCCTTTCCGGAGCCCGTTGCCGGGCCGGTTGACAGCTAGCGCGAAGTTCTGCGCGCACGGCGCCGCTTGAGGAAGAGCAGCATGATCCCGCCGGCCGCTACCCAAATCGCCGCCTGAACGATTGTGTTATCCATCGTGTGTTCGCTCCTTGTCTTAGTGAATTTGCTTCATCAAAGGGAATAGATATTTGAAAATCTGCAGAATGCCCGGGCCCGCCGCGACCACCAGCATCGAAGGCAGAATGAAGAAGAAGATCGGGAACACCAGCTTGACGCCGACCTTCCCCGCGCGCTCTTCGGCTTCCTGGCGGCGCCGCGTCCGCATGAAGTCGGAGTGGGTGCGCAGGCTCTCGCCCATGCTGGTTCCGAAACGGTCGTTCTGAATCAGAATCGCCACGAGCTTGCGGTATTCCGGCTCCCCGGTGCGTTCGCTGAAATTGCGCAGAGCTTCGCTGCGCCGTTTGCCCGCGCGCATCTCTAGCGTCACCAGGGACATCTCCTCGCTGAGTTGTGGGTGACTGAGTTGGAGTTCCTTGGCCACGTGCTGGATCGCCTGGTCCAGGCCCAGGCCGGCTTCGATCGAAACCACCATCAGGTCCAGCGCGTCGGGCAGCGAGAGCCGCAGGATCTCCTGCCGCTTGGCCACCTTCTTCTCCAGCATGAAGCGCGGCAGCACCCATCCGGCGCCGACGCCGCTGGCCATCAGCCCCAGCTTCATCACCGGATTAGGCGGCATCTTGGCTTCCATCATGATGCACAGAAACAGCATGACCAGGGTGGCGACGATGCGCAGCCCGTAGAATACGGGCACTGCGTTTTCGCCGCGGAAGCCGGCCCGCATCAGGTCCATCTTCAACCCGGCAATCTCACCCTCCGATGAAGGCACGCGCGACCCGATCTGCTTGAGCATCGTGACCAGGGTGCTTGCCTCGGGCTCGGCGCCGTCGTCGACAATGTTGCGCTTGGCCTCGCTGATGACCGGGTTGCCCAACTGGCGCAGCATCTTCCCGGGCTTGTAGATCAGCCGGTAGCCGACCCAGCTCAGCAACACCATCAGCATCAAAAATGCGCACAGGGAGAACAGTAACGGATGATCCATATCACACCTTGATGTTGATGATCTTTTTGATGAAGAAATTACCCAGCACCTGCGCCGCGATGGCTCCGCCGATCAGCCACTTTCCGTCGGAATCCTGCGCCATGCCCTGCAGGTAGCCAGGAGCCACCACAAGCAGCGCCAGCATCGTGAATACCGGCAGCAGCGTTAGAATCGTGGCCGTCAGCCGGCCGTGCGCGCTGGCCGCCTTGACCTGTCCCTTCAGGCGGAAACGCTCGCGGATGACGTAGGCCAGACGCGAAAGAATCTCACTCAGGTTGCCGCCAGTCTGTTTCTGAAGCAGGACCGACGAAGTAAAGAAGCGCACGTCCAGCAGCGGAACGCGCGAGGCGAAGTTGCGCAGCGCCAGGTCCAGCGGCGCGCCCAGGTTCTGCTCGTTGAACAGGGCCCGGAATTCCTGGCCCAGGGGATCGGCGAGTTCCTCGCCCAGCATCTCCAGGCTGATGGAGAACGCGTGGCCCGCCCGCATCGAACGCGCCAGAAAATCCAACGCCTCGGGAAACTGCTCCTCCAGCGCCGCCAGCCGCTTCTTCCGTTTCTGCCGGACAATGAAGTAGGGCAGCCCACCGAAGACCAGCGCCAGGACGATCGCGGTCACCGGTCCGTTCAGCAGGAACGGGACCATCGACCCGATCCCCAGGCCCGGAACCGCCATCAGGCCCATGGCCGCGATCAGCCGCGTGGGAGACCAATTCAGGCCCGCCTGCTGAATCTGCTCGGCCGCGTGCTTGGAAAACTGCAGCGAGGCGACCAGCCGCTTAATGCCCGTCGGCCGCTCCGGTTCCAGCTCCTTGAGCAGGTTGCTGACGCTGACCTTGGTTTCCCCCGAGGCCATGTCCAGCATGTCGGCGACCTGTTTCTTGCGCCGTGCGTCGAAGAACTTCAGCGCCATGCTGACCGCCAGCAGCATGAGCGCGAAAACGACGACGAAAGAAACGATGACGCTGAGTGGCATCAGTTAATCTCCACCACCGTCTGGAACATCTGCGCCGGAAGCGTGATGCCGCAGGCCTTGAGCCGGTCGTAAAACTTGGGCCGGATGCCGGTGGCGCGGAACCGGCCCAATACTTTTCCGCTCTCGGAAATGCCGGTCTTTTCGAACAGGAAAATGTCCTGCAGGGTGATGATGTCCTGTTCCATGCCCACCACCTCTGTAATGTGCGTGATGCGGCGCGTGCCGTCGCTGAATCGCGAAGTTTGCACGAACACGTCCACGGCGCTCGCAATCTGCTGGCGGATGGAGCGGATGCCCATATTCGCGTTCGCCATGCCGACCATCACTTCCAGGCGGCCCAAACCGTCGCGCGGCGTGTTGGCGTGGATCGTGGTCAGCGATCCGTCGTGGCCCGTGTTCATCGCCTGCAGCATGTCCAGCGCTTCCTCGCCGCGGACTTCACCGACGATGATCCGGTCGGGACGCATACGGAGAGAGTTGATCACCAGTTGCCGGATGTGAATCGCGCCCGTGCCTTCCACGTTCGCCGGCCGCGTCTCCATGCGCGCCACGTGAGTCTGCTGGAGCCTCAGTTCGGCCGCGTCCTCGATCGTCACGATGCGTTCGTCTTCCGGAATGTAACTCGACAGCGCGTTCAGCAGGGTGGTTTTACCGGAACCCGTGCCGCCGCAGATCAGGATGTTCAGCCGCGCCTTGATGCAGCCCTTCAGAAGGTCCAGCATCCCTTCCGTCATGGCCCCCTTGGCCACCAAATCCTCGCCCTTGAGCACGTGGCGTCCGAAACGGCGGATGCTCAGCAGCGGACCGTCCACCGCGACCGGCGGAATCGCCGCGTTGACGCGCGATCCGTCCGGCAGGCGCGCATCCACCAGTGGCGACGATTCGTCCACGCGCCGGCCCACGCGCGATACCACCTTTTCGATGATGCGCAGCAGGTGCGCGTCGTCCTTGAACTCCACCGGCGTGCGATAGAGTTTGCCGCCGCGCTCCACGTACACCAGGTGCGGCGTGGTCACCAGAATATCGCTGACCGTCGGATCCTGTAAGAGCGGTTCCAGAGGACCGAGGCCGAAGACCTCGTCCAGAATTTCTTCGATGACGCGATCCTTCTCCACCAGGCTGAGGGGCGTTTTCTCCTCCTCCACCAGCTTGGCCACCGCCGCCCGGATCTCCGCCCGCACCCGCTCCCCCGCCATCGAGGAGAGCGCCTCCAGGTTGATGCGGTCCAGCAGCTTGCGGTGGAGCGTGAACTTCAACTCCTGGTACTCCGGCGTCGAGCCTTCCCGGGTAAACAGGCGATTCACCCAACCGGTTTCGCGGTTGTCGCCCGATCTCGTTGGTGAATCCAGAATCGCTGGCATGTTGCCTCCGTTTGAATCAGAACAGGAATCGTTTCTTGGCCCCGCCGGTCGCCTTCTCTTCCTCGATGTTGGCCAGCTTGGCCGCGAATTTCGCGATCTGCCTGCCCAACTCCGAGTTGCGGTTCAGCATGCGCCCTTCGGCGTACGTTTCGTAAAGCTCGGGATAATCGTTGGGAATCATGAAGAAGATGGGCAGTCCCAGCATCTTCTCCAGTTCGCTGGGCGCGATGTCCAGCCGCTTCGGAGACCGGTTCAACACCAGCTTCACCCGGTTCTTGCCGTAGCCGCTGTCCAGGAGCGTCTGGATGATCTGCTTGCACTGGTGCAGCGCCGGAACTTCCAGCGTCGTCACCAGACAAGCCTCGTCGATCTCTTCGAGCGACACCATCCCCATCCGGCTCAGGCTGCGCCCCAGATCCACCAGCGTCCAGTCGTAGTGGGGACGCGCAAAAGACAGCACCTGCCGGACCTGGTCGTCGCGCGGCGATTGCTTGGCCGCCAGCGCCAGCGGCGAGGCGATGATCTCCACCCCCGGAATGCCGTTCGATACCAGCGCCTTCCAGTAGGAGATGTCCAGCCGGTGCAGGTTGTTCACCGCGTCCAGAATCGAATACATCGACTTGGTCTTGGTGATGAAGGCGACCATTCCCGCGTCCAGGTCCAGGTCCGTCAGCAACACCCGGTGATTCAACCGCCCGAGTTCGGCAGCCACGTGGCATACCAGGGTCGTGGCCCCGCAGCCGCCCTTGGCGCTGAGGAATCCGATCGATTTCCCACCGCTCTTGGTGCCGCCGCCAGGACGCCGGCTGCGTTCGGCGCTGCGCTTCTCCAGCGCTTTGCGCAACGTATCCTGCAGCGGCGGATACAGGTATTCGTTCACGCCGGCGCGCATCGACGACAGAATCGCGTCGGCTTCGGCGTGCGTGTTCAGAGCGACGATCATGGGGTCGCCGGCCGCCGCACGGATGGACGATACCAGCCCTTCCAGCGGCTCCTTCCAGCCGCTGATGTCCACCAGCACGACGTCCGGACGCATTCGCTCCAGACGGTCCATGAAGTTGGACACGTCTCCTACATCCTGGTGTTCCACGATCACGCGGAACGGAAGCGCACCCAGTGTGGCCTGCGCCTGCTCCCAGAGTTCCCGATTTTCAATAGCCAGCCCGATTGTCAGCGGATACATGTCGCGTCTCCAGGTACCCGTTTCCCTACTCGCCGCCGCCGGGAGCTTTGGGCGGAGACGCCGTCCCCGCCGGAGCCGGCGGAGCCGCCGGTGCAGCCGGCGCGCCCGTGGCCGGAGCCATCGTCGGAACCGGAGCCGCCTGCCCTTCCTTGCGCTGCTGGATGAGTTCCTCCAGCGGCATGGTCTCGCGCGCCGGCTTCACCGGCACGGGGCCAGTCTGCTCGATATTGGGGGTCCGCATCGGAATCTTGCTGCTGTGTTCCAGGAACGGAACCGGGTACACCAGTTCTGGGATCTTCTGGGTCGCCGGAATCGGTCGCACGATTTCCGGAGTCACGATCACCATCAGCTCCGAGTTGTTCTTCGCCGCCGCATGGCTGGTGAACAGCTTCCCCAGCAGTGGAATGTTGGCCAGCCCCGGAATCTTGTTCAGGGTGTCGGTCATCCGCTGGTCCAGGAGACCGGCGATCACAAAGCTCTGCCCGTCTTCCAACTCGACTTCCGTCTCCACCCTCCGGGTGCTCAAGGCCGGAATGGTGAAACCCTGGAAGGTAACCGCATTGGCGTAATCCAGTGAACTGACTTCCGGTGCCACCTGCAGGTGAATCGTGCCGCGCGGAGTGGTCTTGGGCAGGAACTTGATCTTAATGCCGAATTCGCGGAACTGAATCGTCACCGCACCGACACTGGCCCCGCCCTGAACCATCGGGAACGGGAATTCGCCGCCGGCCACGAAGTCCGCCGGTTTGCCGTCCGTGGCGAGCACGTTGGGTTCCGCCAGCGTCTCCAGCAGCCGCTTGCTCTCCAGCGCCTTGATCGTCGCCCCGACGTTGATGTCGTTGCGGAACATCAGCACGTTCAACGCGTCCGATATGCTGAACGCGCCGGTGCCATTCGGCGGCGGGAGCGGAGCGGTATACTGCCCGGTCCCGATCGAGGTCGTCTGGTTGAAAGCGTTCGACACCAGGTTCAACCCCAGGTCCGTCGATGCCGCGCGGTCCACGTTCGCAAACCGCACCTTCAGCAGAATCTGCGTGTCCGCCGGAGGGACGTTGACCCGCAGCAGGTTCACCGCCGTCCCGAGCGTGGTCACGATCGCCATCACCCGGTTGGCCGAGGTAACGTCCTTCACCGTACCGCGCACAAACGCGGTGTCGTTCTCGAACGAAACGTTGATGTCTTCGTTGGGGAATTCGCGCGCCAGTTCCTGGCGCACGGCGTCGAGTTTCACCGGGCTGATGCGCACGGTGAGGTCGTAGACCAGCCGCGCTCCGCCCTGTTGCCATACGATCAGGGACGTCTCGCCGGCGGCCTTGCCGTTGATCAGCACCTGGCGCGGATCGATCGCGACCGCCTCGACCAGGGTTTCGTTGGCTACCGCCAGGCGCTCGATGCGTACCGGGCTGTCGATGATCATCGACTTCCCCACCGTCAGCATGAGTTTCTCCGGCGCGGCCGCCGACGGACCCTGCACGCGCGGCGAATTGTCGTCGGCGGCTCCGGTCAAAGGAAGAATGCACAGGCACGCGGCCAGCAGCGTGATGGCAGTGGAGCTGATTCGCGTCACCTACTTGCCCTCCCCGTTTTCCACAAACTTGCTCTCTACCTTCTTGGTCCCCGAGATGATCTCCATCACGAACGGAGCTTCCTTCTTCGGAGCCACCGGGAGCGGCGGAGGCGTAGCTGCCGCCCGCTGCACCGGCCGCGGACGCGGGCGCGCGGATTCTTCTTCGCCGGCCCCAAGCACGTTAGCCAGCGGTACTTTCCGCCCGCTGAAGATCTGCGTCAGGGTCGTCCCCGGCGTGTTCACGCTGGCCCGGTCCAGCGGATTGCGCAGCACCAACTGAATCTGCGTCTGGTTCGACGCCAGGCTGAGTTGCTCGGCCTGCTCCGGTGTCACCAGCAGATTGATCACCTGCACGACAACCGGTTTGCCCTCGTTGTCCTTCTTGAAATCCTGTCCGGCGGAGAGCACTTCAACGTTCTGTAAAAGCGTCCGCGTCAGCGTGCCCTGCGCGCCGCCGTTCGGGGCGTTGCCGCTGATCAGGACGTCCACTCGCATGCCCGGCACCACGAATCCGGCGACTCCCACCACTTCGTTGACGCGCACCGCCACGGCGCGCATCCCCGGGGGAATCATCGCGGCCAGTCCGCCGCCGGCGCCCTTCGGCGCCAGACGCGATTCGATCAACGGTTCCTTGGCGTAGATCGCCGTGGTGACCCCGCGGCCCACGACATCCTGCACATGCGTCGTCGCGCCTTCCGGGATCGCCCCGGGCCAGTCGGCCAGTTGCACGTCTTCTTCCTTCAGCACCGTGCCGACATCCAGGTTCTTGTTGGCCAGCACGATGTGAGCCGCGGCCGGTGCCGCTTTGGCATTCTGCGGCCGGTTGATCAGGACCCGGTACAGGATCAGGCTGGCGCCCGCCGCCACCAGGAACGCGAATGTTAGAACTCCAACAAATCTCTTGTTCATTTGGTTCCCCGTTCGACCGGCTGGACTCTCCGGCGCCGGCTGCCGGGAACTTTCTTTTATTTATTTCGTCGCCCTGCGTTCAGGGCCGGGCAGCCGTGGTTTCGCCGCGCCGCCATCCCATCGCCTCTCCGCGTACTTCCGGGTCATGGCTGCGCTACGTTCAGGGTTCCGCCCTTGCGGGCGGAGCGTGCCGGCAAACGGCCGCATGAATTAAATTGCCGGCACGCCCCCCGCGGGGACTAGCTGGCGGAGGTGTTGGCCGCCGCGAGCTGGCTGTTGGTAACCTTCCAGATGCCGTTGATGCTGCCGCCGGCGCCGATGAAGAGGGCGGCCGAAGCCAGGGCCACGAAGGCCATCAACAGCGTGTATTCGATCAGGTCCTGGCCCTGCTCGTCATTCCAGAAATTGCGCAAAATCGTCATGTCGTTCGCTCCTAAGTTTTTTCCTAAATGGGTTTGATCGTTGGCGTGATCGCACGATCACGTTCTTCGGTTTTCGTGACCTCGCGATCACGGCCTTCTCCGCCGCGCAAGTTCGCCGCGACGGAAACTTGAGGGCCTCCCGGCGGGTTCACCGCCCGGAACACCAGCGCGATGCCGTCGTCGTAGGTGACGCGCCATTTGCTGGATTCCTTCAGCGCGCCCGTCAGGGGCGCGTCCGGAGGCAATAGAATCGTGTTCACTCCAAACCGGCTCAGCGTCTGCTCCCAGCCGTATTTCACGCTGAGGACCGCGGCGTACTTCTCTTCGAAAGCGTCGCCGTAAAAATCGCTGCGCCCGTCGACGAATACCCGGTGCCCCGGGTAGAGGCTGTAGATCAGGTAGTCGCCCCATTCGTCGTTGGTGAAGATGCGCGCGCCCGGATCCCCCTTGAGCGTCGCCAGCGCCTTCGCCGGATAAAAGCCCGGATCGAATTCGGCGCGGAATTTCTTCGGCGGATTCGGCGCGTAAACCACGGCCACGATCAAAGCCGCCGCCAGGACGCTCACCACGTGCCACCGCGGCATCGCGTCGGTCTCAGCCGTCTCGCGCACGATCCGGTTCGCCCGCGCGCCCGCCTCGCGCAGCCAGCCCGCCACGTCCATCTGCGGCAGCGCGTCCATCCACCCGCTGATCGTCGCCGCCACCGCCGGCGCCGCCACGATCGCGAAAATCGGAATATTCCTTGCCGCCAGCAGCCCGCCGTGCGCCCAAACCACGATCAGCAGAGGCTCGGTGAAGCTGCCCCGCTTGACGTGCGCCACCGCCGAGAGCACTCCCAGCACCAGCATCATTTCAAAGAAAATGGCCGTCGGGTGATGGAAACTCGGAGATAGAAATTCCACAATATGCTGCGAATTCCAGGGATCGCCCAGGTACTGGATCATGTGCTGGTGCAGCCGCCAGGTGTACGGATTCAGAAAACTCGCCGACAGGCACCCGCCCGCCGCCAGCATGTATAGCCTGCCCTCGTGCCGCATCCGCGCCCGGTCGCCGCTCCCCGGCGCCAGCGCCAGCCGCAGGAATTCGCCCGCGCCGTACGCCGCCACCATCAGGATCCCCACGAAAAACCCGCCGTGCAGGTTGGTCCACAAAACCGTCACTACCGGCAGCATCGCCAGTACCGGCACCCCGAACAGCCGCGTCCGGCCTGCCCGTACGCGCTCCAGCGCCGCGCAAAACACCACCAGGAAGAACAGCGTGAACAGGTGCGGTCGCGCCAGCCAGTGCACGCTCGAAGCCGCCGCCGCCACCATCGTGACCAGAATCGCCACCACCGGGTTGGACTTCCGGCGGACCAGGAAATACAGCCCCGTCAGCGTCGCGCAGATCAACAGCATGGCCGCCAGCACGACTGCCTGCAGCCCACCCCACGCCGCCAGCCGCGCAAAAAACACGTCGCTCAGCCACTCCCACGCGTACCAGGGAGCCCCCGACTTCGAAAAAGAAAATATGTCCCGCGCCGGCGCCTGGTGGTTCGCCAGAATCCACTCGCCCGTGCGGATGTGCCAGCCCGTGTCGCAGTCGCTCAACAACGTCTTCACGCCTTCCATGCGCCCGAACAGAAAGGCCAGGGGCACCAGGAAGGCGAAGTCCGTCATCGAGGGCAGCAATTTGACCGCGAATTTGGCCTGGCTGGTTTCCATTTTCTTATGCCATCCAACTGTTTGCTACCGGCTGCATCGCTTCGAACGCACGGATTCGATCGTGGAACGAGCGGAAATCCATGTAATTGACACGCAGCGCAACTTGCGCCCCTTCAGGTGTATCCGTCGCAACCCGCACGACCAGGCCCTGACAGTGAATACATTTCTGCCCGAATCCGTGGTTCGCCGGTAATTCGATCTCCACCGTCAGGATCTGTCCCATCCCGGGCATCGGCAGAGCCGGATCCACTCCACGCCAGGCGATAAGAATTCCGCTGCGGCTTATGTTTTCGGTATGCATGCCCGAATTCATCCACAGCGCCGGCGAAGTCACGTGGCAGCGGAGCTTGATGTCGATCCGGGGATTCTCACGCCTGTTAATGGTTCTCATTTGCCTGCTTCGACATTGGCGAATTTAGCTCCGCCGAATCCTCCGGCACAATATCGTAAATGGGTGACACACCAGTGATTGCCAAGGATAGTACCCACCCGTTGCCCGCAGGGCTGGTTGCCCCGTGCCCACCCTCCGGCGTTCGCTGACCCCGGGGTATAGCAACCCACCAGTCAATACAGAAAAGTCCGATGATGGTTAATAGTACGGAAATTACTCGCCCATTTCGGCGGCAATTAACGGCTACATCCACCTCGGCTAGGCATCATATAAAGCACTTAAAATAAGCAGTTTACGTACGATTCAGCGATAGCCAACCTTCGTGTACTGGCCTCGGAAAACCCGGGGAATCAATGATAATTTTCGGTATTTTTCGAAAAAAGGTTATTGACATCCGAAGTAAACAGGCAGACAATCGAAACTGGAAAAAGCGGGATCGGTAAAGCGGAACAGAAAGCGGATTGAAGCTTCCACCGCGCCGAGACGAATCACGGATCGGTCCCTCTTTTGGAAGAGGTGGAGAATTTATGACGCGAATTCTTCTTTACAGCGACGAGCCCATCCTGGCTAAGGGGCTCGAATCGGTGCTGCGGCAGGTCGAAGGTTTTGACCTGCTCCCCACCTGCAACACGCTGCCCAGCCTGATGGAACAGCTCACCAACAGTTCCCCCGACCTGGTGTTGATGGACCTGACGCCGGAAATCACCTTCGCCGTGCTGAGCGAGATGAAACACGCCATGGCGAACACCCGCATCGTCCTGTGGGTGAATTCGATTTCGACCGAACTGGCCTTCCAGGCGATGGGCCTCGGGGTCCGCGGCATCCTCCGCAAGACCCTGCCCACTGAACTGCAGGTAAAGTGCCTCCAGAAAGTCCAGGCCGGCGAGTTGTGGTTTGAAAAGGCCCTCACCGACAGCTTCCTCTGCGCCCGCCGCGTGGCCCTGACCCAGCGCGAAGGACAGTTGGTCAGCCTCCTCTCCCAGGGTCTCAAGAATAAGGAGATCGCCACCACCCTGATGATCTCCGAGGGCACCGTGAAAGTGTACCTCTCGCGCCTCTTCCAGAAGGTCGGCGTAAAAGATCGTTTCGAACTCGCGCTGTTCGGCCTCAAGAACCTCACCACGGGCCAACTGCCGGTGGGCGAAAAGGGACACCGCGGCGCGACCGCGATGCCCGGCCTCCGCTCCCTCGTTTTGGAGCGTCCCAACGAACCGCGGCCCCAGGAACCGGCACGCTTCGGCCAGCCGTTCCGACCCGTTGTCAACCGGTACTGATTTTCCCCATTCCTCTTTTTCCCAAAGGGCGGCCCCGAAACGGGCCGCCCTTTCGTTTTTTGCGGCCGGCTTGGCCTTGCCCGCTGCCGCATAATAGGAATGTGCCCCCGCTGACGTTTGCCGGCGCCCGCGAAATGGTCCTACGTACCGTTCGCGCCGCGCGGACTCCACCGCCGCCGGAAACCGTCCCTCTCTCGGATGCCTGCGGCCGCATCCTGGCATCGCCGGTCGCCGCCGACCGCGAGACCCCGGCGCTCTCCCGTTCCGTGCGTGACGGCTTTGCCGTGCGCGCCGCCGACCTGCCTGGCGCGCTCGACGTCATTGGCGAAGTCCGCGCCGGCGAAGCCCCCACCCGCACCGTCGGCCCCGGCCAGGCCATCGAAATCATGACCGGCGCCCCACTACCGCCCGGCGCCGACGCCGTCGTCATGATCGAACACACACGCCGCGACGGCGCCCGCGTCCTCATCGATGCT
Source organism: Acidobacteriota bacterium (assembly GCA_018268835.1). Lineage (GTDB taxonomy): Bacteria > Acidobacteriota > Terriglobia > Bryobacterales > Bryobacteraceae > Solibacter. The sequence goes on from JAFDVU010000121.1 coordinate 21,578, forward strand.
CCCGCCGAGCCCGGTCAGTTCATCAATCCCCGCGGCTGTGAAGCCGCCGCCGGGGAAACCGTCCTCACTCCCGGCCACCGCCTGGATTACGCCGATATCGCCCTGCTCGCCTGCTTCGGCCACGATCCGGTCGCCGTCCGCCGCCGCCCCGAGGTGGCCATCCTCCCCACCGGCGACGAACTCGTCGACATCCACGAGACACCGGCCGATTACCAGATCCGCAACTCCAACGCCTGTTCGCTGGCCGCCCAGGTAGCGCGCGCCGGCGGCATCCCACGCGTCCTGCCCCCGGCCCGCGACCGCTTCGCCCACACCCGCGACTCCATCGCCGACGGGCTCGCAAGCGACCTGCTCCTGCTCTCCGGGGGCGTCTCCGCCGGAAAGTACGACGTTGTAGAGGCCGCGCTCGCCGATCTCGGCGCCGAATTCTTCTTCGACCGCGTCCTGATTCAACCCGGTCAACCCCTCGTCTTCGGCCGCGTCCGCGGCAAGTTCTTCTTCGGGCTGCCCGGCAATCCCTCCTCCACCATGGTAACCTTCGAGATCTTCGCGCGCGCCGCCCTGGAACTGCTCGCCGGCGCCGACGAGACGCCACTCCCCATGACGCTGGCCCGCCTCACCCGCGATTTCCGCCACCGCGCGGGCCTCACCCGCTTCCTGCCCGCGCGACTCAGCCCCGACGGTGCCGAAGTCACTCCGATTCCCTGGCACGGTTCCGGCGACATCCCCGCGCTCTCCCGCGCCAACGCTTACCTGGTTGCCGACCCCGACCGCGGTGAATACCCCAGCGGCGAACTCATCCGGGTGCTGCTCAAATGAAGAAACTCTCCCACTACGATCCCGCCGGCAGTCCGCGCATGGTCGATGTTTCCCAAAAGGACGATACCCGCCGCACCGCGCGCGCCCACGCCTTCGTCCGCATCGCTCCGGCGGTGCTCAGGAAACTTCCCGCCAATCCGAAGGGCAATCCGCTTGAAATCGCGCGCATCGCCGGCATCGCCGCCGCCAAGCGCACCAGCGAGATCATCCCCCTGTGCCATCCGTTGATGCTCACCCACGCGGATGTGGAAGTCACGGTCGAAAAGAAGGGTGTGCGCATTGTGACCGCCGCCGCCACCACCGGCCCCACAGGCGTCGAGATGGAGGCGCTCACCGCGGCCGCGGCCGCCGCGCTCACGGTCTACGATATGACCAAGGCGCTCGATAAGTCGATCGAGATCCAGGACCTGTATCTGCTCGAAAAAACCGGAGGAAAAAGCGGGAACTATTCCCGAAAAATCCCATGACCAACGCCGCCGTTCTCACCATCTCCGATTCCGTCAGCGCCGGCACCCGCCAGGACCGCTCCGGTCCCGCCGTGCGTGAACGCCTGGAACAGTTGGGCTGGCGCGTCGCAGTCATGGAAGTCATTCCAGACACGACCAGCGAAATCAGCGATCGTCTGGCGACGCTCGCCGATGGCGGCCAGGTGGCCGCCATCTTTACCACCGGCGGCACCGGCGTCGCCGCCCGCGACGTGACCCCCGAGGCCACCCGCGCCGTCCTCGACCGCGAAATCCCCGGGTTCGGCGAACTCATGCGTACGAAAGGACGCGACGCCACCCCTCTCGCCGTGCTCTCCCGCTCTCTCGGTGGAACCCGCGGCAAGGTCCTGATCGTCAATCTACCAGGGTCCCCCCGAGGGGCCGTCGAATCCCTGGATGCTATCGTGGAGTTGGTACCCCACGTGCTCGAATTGCTGCGAGGCCGCACCGAACATGCCTGACCCTACCCGTCTGTCCCGCCGGATCTTCCTCTCGCTGACCGGAGCGTCCCTGCTGGCTCAACAGCGGCCAACCAA
>JAFDVU010000122.1 GCA_018268835.1 Acidobacteriota bacterium
GCCCGCATGTTCGACCCTGCGGTAGCGCAGGCCTCCCGGCCTGCCTTTGGACCGACCCGAAATCCACGTGGCAAGCCCAAACGCTCGGGTTTTCGACCCCGGGAAGGAAGGGCATCCTGAGCGAATGACCGCCAAGCCCGCCGCCCTCTTCCTCTCTCCCGAGGCGCCGTTCCCGCTCGCCGGAGGCGGCGCGCTGCGCAGTGCCAGCCTGCTCGAGTACCTGGGCCCGCGCTACCACGTGGACCTGGTCGTCTTTCGCCAGCCGGACGCGCCCGATCCGCGCCGCGACCTCCCGCCCGGCCTGGTCCGCTCCGTCACCGTCTTCGATCTGCCGCCCAACCGCCGCACCACCCTGGCGCGCGTCCTGCGCAATGCCTCGCGCCTGCTGCGCCGCGTCCCGCCGCTGGTCGATCGTCACCGCGGCTTCGCCGGAGCGCTGTCCGCCCTCCTCGCCGGGCGCATCTACGACCTCGGCATCGTGGAACACTCCTGGGCCGCTCCCTACCTGGAGCAGATCGCCCCCGTCTGCCGCCGCACCGTCCTGGATCTCCACAACGTGGAAAGCGTCCTGCACGCGCGCTGCGCCGCCGCCCAACCCGGCCCAATGGCGCTGGTCCACCGGGTGTTCCGCGATGCCTCCCGTGAGCTGGAACAAAACTGGTTCCTGCGTGTTTCCACAGTGTTGACGACTTCCGAACCGGATGCGGCCGCGGTCCTCTCCATCGCCCCCTCGGCGCGGGTGCTGGTCTATCCGAACGCGCTCCCGCCGGTTCCCCTCCCGCCCGCGGGCGACGAAGAGGCGATCGTCTTCTCCGGCAACATGGAGTACCACCCCAACGTCACCGCCGTCCGCTTCTTCCGCCGCCAGGTATGGCCCATTTTGCGGGAGCGCTGGCCCGCGCTCCGCTGGCGCCTGGTGGGCCGCAACCCTGGCTCGGTGGCGGGTTACACTGCGGGCGATCCGCGTATCGAGGTCGTTGGGCCGGTGGCCGATGCCGTCGCCGAACTCGCCCGCGCGCGCCTCGCCATCGTGCCCCTGCTCTCCGGCAGCGGCACCCGGCTGAAGATCCTGGAGGCGTGGGCCGCAGGGCTGCCCGTGGTCTCCACTACCATCGGCGCCGAGGGGCTTCCGGTACGCGACGGACACCACGTATTGCTGGCCGACGGCGCCGGACCATTCGCCGATGCGGTCACGCGGTTATTGACGTGCACTCAGCTTCGCCGGGACCTCGGCATGGCTGGCAGGTTGTTGCTGGAAAAGGAATTTACATGGGAAACAGCTTGGCGGAGACTGGACTTTTGACTCAGCGTGTGTCATTCCGCTTCGCTATACTAGGACGGTAACCGTTAATGCGCTTCGCCGTTGATGCACACGCCATCGGCCGCCACCTCACGGGTAACGAGGTCTACGTTCGGAGTTTACTGAACGCCCTGGCGCCTCAACTCCAGTCCGATGAGTTGATTGCCTACGTTTCCGCCGATAGCGTGGCGGCGTCTCTGCCGGCCAATATCCAGACCCGCCGGGTGGCGACCAACCCCTTCCTGCGGCTTGGGTTCGAACTCGGGATGCGCTGCCGCCAGGACCGCCCGGACCTGCTCCACGTGCAGTACACGGCGCCGCTCGGCTGCCCGGTGCCGGTGGTGGTCAGCGTCCACGATGTCAGCTTCCTGGAGCACCCCGAGTATTTCACCCGCGATCGCGCCGTGCAGTTGCAGTTCACCGTGCGCCGCACCGTGCACCGCGCGGCCCGCATCCTCACCGGGAGCGAGTTCTCCAAGTCTTCGATCCTCAAGGTTTACGGCGATCTCGACGAAGATAAAGTGGTGGTGGTGCCCAACGCCGCCGCGGGCGAATTCCGCCCCATCGCGCGTGAAATCGCGACCGCGGCCGTGCGCGACCGTTTCCGGATTCACGCCCCGTTCGTGCTCTCCGTGGGCGACCTGCAGCCGCGCAAGAACCAGATCGGGCTGATCCGCGCCTTCGCCCGCCTGCTGCGCGCCTGCCCGCAGTTGAAACAGAACCTGGTGATGGCCGGGAAGGAGACCTGGTTTGCCGAGCAGGTGCACCGCGCCGCCCGCGAAAGCGGCGTGGCCGACCGCATTCAGTTCTGCGGCTTCGTTTCCGACGACGACCTGCTGCACCTCTATAACGCCTGCGACGTCTTCGCCTTCCCCACTTTCTACGAAGGCTTCGGCCTGCCCGCGTTGGAGGCCATGGCGTGCGGCCGCAGTGTGGTCTGCTCGCACACCTCCGCGCTGCCCGAGGTGGTGGATGGCGCCGCCATCCTGTTCGATCCCTACGCCCTGGATGAGATCAGCCGCGCCCTCGCCGACCTGCTGCTCGATGCCGAACTCCGCGCCCGCATGGAGCGGCTGGGCCTGCAGCGCGCCGCTCATTTCAGTTGGCAGAAGACCGCGGACCGCACACGCGCCGTGTTCCACGACGTGCTCGAAAAGTCGCGCGCCGCGAGCCCGGTTTACTCGCAATCGATAGCTCGATGAATCTCTCCCGGTTTTTGCTCGTAATCCTCGTGGCCGCTCTGCCGGCCGCCGCCGCGGGTCCGCTCACCGGATTCCCCTTCACCAACGAAACCCTGCACTACACCGTCAAGTGGCCCAGCGGCGTGCAGATGGGCGACGCCACCGTGAGCGCCACCGGAGAAAACGGCGGCTGGCGCTTCGATATGAATTTCACGGCCGGCCTGCCCGGCTTCCCCTTCACCGATACCTACCGCTCCACCGTCACCGCCGACCTCTGCTCCACCGAACTCTACCGCGCCATCACCCACGGTCCGAAGCGGGTCACCGAGCAAACCACGTTCGACCAGCAGCGGCACCTTGCCGAGCGGCATACCCTGATGCCCGCCGGCGGCGGGCGCAGCCAACTGGAACTGCCCAACTGCGCGCAGGACGCGCTGGCCTACTATTTCCTCGCGCGCCGCGAAATGGGGCAGGGAAGAGTGCCTCCCGCGGCCAAAGTGTTCTTCGGCGGACCCTACCAGGTAAGCGCGCAGTACACCGGCGCCATGGACATCACGGTGGGCGGTAAGGCCGAGACCACCGATCACCTCAACGTGTCGATCAAAGGCCCCGCCAGCGATCTCACGGTGGAAGTCTTTTACGCGCGCGACGCCGCGCGGACGCCCCTGCTGATCCGCATTCCGGCGCCCATCGGCAAGGTTTCGCTGGAACTGGTGCGCCCCTGATGCGCATCGCGTTCTTCAGCCCGCTGCCGCCGGCGCGCAGCGGCATCGCCGATTATTCCGAAGCCCTGCTCGCCGCCATGCGCCCGCGCGCGGAGGTAGAAGTCTTTTCCGGCCCGCACCAGCCCTTCGACCCGGCGGGCTTCGATGCCGCGGTCTACCAGGTCGGCAACAACGGCTACCACGGCTACGTGTATGAGACCGCGCTGCGCCACCCCGGCATCGTGGTCATGCACGAAAGCAACCTGCACCACCTGATCGCCGACCTCACCATCAAGCGCGGAGATTGGGACGCCTACCTGCGCGAGTGCGAATACGATGGCGGCGCCGGGGCGCTCGAATTCGCTCAAAAGGTGCGGCGTCTTGAAGTCGGGCCGGACTACGAAGGCGTGCCCATGACCCGGCGGATTCTCCAATCCGCCCGCGGCGTGATCGTGCACAGCCGCTTCATGGAAGCGGAGATGCGCGCCGCGAAATACACCGGGCCGTGCGCCGTGATTCCGCACGGCGCGTGGATTCCCGAGGCCGACCGCAACGGTTTCCGCCACCGGCTCGGGCTGGACGAGCGGACGCCGCTGATCGGCGTCTTCGGCTTCCTCAAGCCGTACAAGCGCATCGCCGAATCGCTGCGCGCCTTCCGCCGGCTGGTGCGGCTGGTGCCCAACGCGAAAATGATCCTCGTGGGCGAGCCGCATCCGGAGTTTCCCATCGAGAGCATGATCCGCTCCATGGGGCTCTCCGGGAGCGTGCGCGTGCTCGGCTTCGCGCCCATCGGCGATTTCGTCGGCTACCTGGGCGCGTGCGACATCGTGCTCAACCTGCGCTATCCCACTGTGGGGGAGAGTTCGGGCACGCTGTTGCGCTCGCTCGGACTCGGCAAAGCCGTGCTCGTCAGCGACGTCGGCAGCTTCGGCGAATTTCCGGACGATGTCTGCCTCAAGGTGCCGGTCGGTGCCGGCGAAGAGGACCTGATCTTCGAATACCTCAACCTGCTGGTCTCGCGTCCCGATGTGGCGGCAGCGCTGGGCGCGCGCGCCCACGAGTTCGTCGCGCGCGAGTGCAACTGGGATACGGTCGCGGAGCAGTACGTGGCGTTCCTCGAAGCGGTCGCTTCCGGCACGCCGTACCGTTCGCCCCGGCGGGAGCCACTGCCAGCGCCCGCAGCCGGACCCGAGCCCGCCGCGGTAGAGCCGCCCTCGCTCGACTACCTGCGCGGATGGGCCGCCGGCGATGCCGCGCTGGGCTACCTCAACACGCACCAGACCCGCCTGGTGAAGACGCTCGCGATCACGCCCGCCGGCGGACCCGAAGACCGCGTCCTCGAAATGGGCGCCTACCTGCAGATCACGCCCGCGCTGCGCAACAAACTCGGCTACGGCGAGGTGCGCGGCTGTTACTACGGCAAGCCCGGACGCACCGACGAGCGCAGCGTCACGAGTGAAGACGGCGACACCTTCACCTGCTTCATCGATCACTTCGACGCGGAAAAAGATCCCTACCCGTATCCCGACGGGCACTTCTCCACCGTGCTCTGCTGCGAGCTGATCGAGCACCTGTTCGAAGACCCCATGCACCTGATGTGCGAGGTCAACCGCATCCTCAAACCGGGCGGCCACTTCGTGCTCACCACCCCGAACGTGGCATCGGCGCGCGCCGTCGCGGCCATCCTGCAGGGCTACCATCCGGGTTTCTTCCACGCCTACATCAAGCCCGCCGCCGGCTCCGGCGAAGTGGACGCGCGCCACAACCGCGAGTACGCGCCGCGGGAGATCCATCAACTGCTCGAAAACTCGGGCTTCGAAGTCACGCTGCTCGAAACCGGGGAGTTCCGCGACGAGCCGCATCCCGAGTTCGGCTGGGTCTACCATCTGCTGGAGCGCTACCGGCTGGCGACGAACCTGCGCGGCGACGGCATTTACGCCGTGGGGCGCAAGACGGGCGGCGTCCGCGAACGCTATCCCGGCTGGCTGTACTCATGAACGCGGCCTATCTCCAACCCGAAGTCTCGCTCGATGCGGGCCGCACTCTGCGCGCCGACTTCGAGTTGCGCAACGATTCGGCGGAGACCTGGCGAGCGGATGAGGGCTTCGCCGTCGGCTACCACCTGTTCGACGCCGAGACCGGCACCCTGATCGTGGACGGCGCCCGCGTTCATCCCGCCGGCGAGGTCCCGCCGGGCGCGGCGGCGCGTGTGCACCTGGAGATCGCTGTACCGCCCGAGGACGGCCGCTACCAGGTGCTGCTCTCGCCCATGCGGGAGAACGTCTGCTGGTATTACGAACAGGGCTGGCCGTTCCTGCTGGTGGAGGCGGCGACCCGCGAAGGCCGCTCGAGCGTGGCCGGCGTGCGCGTGGCGACCGCGTCCACGCTGCGCCGCGAGCGCGCCCTGCGCTCGCTGGGCCGCGCCTTCGTGCTGCCCTTCCGCACCATCTGGAAAAATCGGGGGCTGATCCGCGTGATGGTGCGGCGCGACATCCTGGGCCGCTATCGCGGCAGCTTCGGCGGCGCGTTCTGGACCGTGATCAACCCGCTGCTGCTGATGCTGACCTACTTCTTCGTGTTCGGCGTGGTGCTGCGCGCGCGGTTCGGCGGCGACGACAGCCGCAGCAGCTTCGCGCTCTACTTCCTGGCCGGCATGCTGCCGTGGCTGGCCTTCAGCGAAGCCGCCGGGCGCGCGCCCACGGTGATGCTGGAGCATCGCAATTTCGTCAAGAAACTGGTGTTCGCGGTGGAGACCCTGCCGGTCAACCTGGTGGTGGCCGGCCTGGTGACGGAGTTCTTCGCGGTCCTGCTGTATTGCGGCTTCCTGGTGGCCACGCGCGGATCGGTGCCCGCCACCGTGGCGTGGCTGCCGGTGTTGATTTTGCCGCAGGTGCTCTTCACCGCGGGGCTGGCCTGGTTTCTGGCGGCGCTCGGCGTTTTTGTGCGCGACCTGGGGCAGATCATCGGGTTCCTTCTCACACTGTGGTTTTTCGTGACGCCGATCTGTTACCCGGAAAGCCAGTGGAACGGGCTGCCCGCCCGCATGGTCGCGGTGCTCGGCAAGAACCCCATCTTCATCCTGGTCCACGCCTATCGGGGCATTTTCCTGGAACATGCGGCCCCGGCGTTCGGCCCGCTGTGGAAACTCGGAGTGCTCGGGCTGATCCTGTTCCTGGCCGGCCACGCGTGGTTCTATAAACTGCGAAAATCGTTTCCGGACCTCCTGTAATGCTCAAACACCTGGTCGACACGCTCATTGAATACGGCCCGCTGGGGCTTTTCATCATCGGTGTGCTCGACTCGGTGGGGCTTCCGCTGCCGGCCGCGATGGATGCGCTGCTGCTCGCCTATTCCATCAGTCATCCGGAGCACGCCTATTTCGCCGCGATGGTGGCGGTGATCGGTTCCGCGGGCGGCAACATCCTGCTGTTCCGCGCGGCGCGGATGGGCGGCAGGCGCTTCGTCAAGAAAGATACGCCGGAAAGCGAACAACACGGCTTCCGCCGCTGGTTTTCGCGTTACGGACTGCTCACCGTGTTCGTGCCCGCGGTGGTGCCGTTCGTACCGCTGCCGCTGAAGGTGTTCGTGGTCTCCGCCGGCGCCATGCACACCCCGACCAGCCGGTTCCTCGCTGTGATCCTCGCCGCCCGGGTGCTGCGCTACTTCGGCGAAGCCTACCTGGGGGTCCTCCTCGGCGCCCACGCGCAGGACTTCCTGCGCCAGAACTCGTGGACGATTTTTGGCGTGCTAGTGGGTGTGGCGGTGCTGCTCGGGCTGATTGTGAAACTGCGTGGGCGCGGCGACGCGACAGTCGTCTGAGCGGCCGGTTTCCGGCGCGCCGCGGCCGCATTTTGGAATTTGCCGTGGACCGGATTGGTCCAAAGTTCGACCAATTTTCAACGGCTTATGGGGAAATGGTGGACCAGGTTGGTCCACCGGCGATTCGGTTTAGTGCGTCACGGGAAGGATCACCCCGCCCTGTGACGCCACCCCGTTCACCTTGACGGCGAGCGGGTAATCGCCGTCCGCCAAACCCGCCGGCACGGTGAAGTTGATCTGGAACAGCCCCACCCCTACCAGCCCGGCGAAGCTTGCAGTCACGCTGCCGGCTCCGATCGTCACTGTCACCGGACTGGAGAAGGTAATCGGCGCCTGAATGATGTTGCCCGCCGGCGAGGCGCCCAGTCCGGTGGCGTAGAGTTGGATGATGTCGCCCGCCTTCACCTTGGCCGCCTGGTTGTACAGCGCGGGATCGCCCACGATGGTGTAGGTCCCGTTGAAGAGCGCCGAAGGATACGTCTTGCCGCCGAGCGTGTAGGTGAACAGTCCCGGCTGGCTGGCCACCGCGTTCGCGGTGACGGTATTGCCGGCTACGCCGTTGTGGATCACCTGCACACTCACGCTGCCGCTGAGGTTGCCGGGCGCCTCCACGTTGATCTGGGTCGGGCTGATGTAGTACACCGGCGCATCCAGGTTGTTGATCTTCACCTGCACGCCGCTGAGATTCGTGGGCAGCAGGTTGCCGTCGAAGTCGCTGTCCTGCCAGGTGCGGGTCACGTCGCTCAGGTTGGCGCCGGTGATGGTGGCCCACGATCCGGCGACGATCCCCGGCTGGAATGTCGCGCCGTTGACCACGCTCGAAAGATTCGGGCCGGCGGCCGCGCCCGGCGGCGGTTCGCGATACATCAGGATGCCGGCGTCGCCGTCGGTCCACAACATGTAGAGCTTGTCGTTACCGCCGTAGACTACCTGCAGGCCGATCGGGATCGGGTTGTAGGCGCCGGTCACCTTGGGATCGTTGACCACGTCGCAGGTCTTCCAGGTCGCGAAGTCGCTGGTGCGGGAGACCTTCGGATTGCCGCACACGGAGTCGCCCGAGCCGGAATTCTGCGAGTACGCGGCCAGGCCGCGGCCTTGCGAATCGACTGCCAGGTCGAAGCGCCATCCGGTGCTGGAGGTGCCGTCGGGTGGAATCAGCACGGGCGGGTTCCAGGCCGCGCCGCCGTTATCGCTGCGCACGCTGTGGAGCACCACGCCGAAATCGGCGTCGTTGTAGGGTATGGTGGCCAGGACGCGCGGGTTGAGCCCGGCGTACACCAGCCGGACGGCGGGATCGCCTAGCTGGTTGTTTTTGGTATCGGCGATCTTGACGGGCGCGGCCGATCCCGCCGGCCGCCAGTACATCAGGACCGTGTTCGAGCCGTCCGCGCTGTCGCACCAGTAGGCGATGCCCGGGTTGCCGGCGGAGTCCATCGCCAGCGACGGCGTCTGGTCGAGGCGGGCGATGGCGACGCCCGCCACCGCCACCTCGTTGCTGGTGAGCCAGGTGGCCGGGTCGGCGCTCAATTTTCCCGTGACATAACGCAGGCCGGCCTGTTCGACGACGTAGGCCAGGTAGAGATTGCCGCCAGCGAGTTGCAGCGAGGGGCGCAGACCGCCGCTGGCGACGGTCCGGCGAGTCCAGGTCACTCCGTCCGTCGAGGTGAACATGGTGAGCAACTGGCTGTCGCCGGGCCCGATGGTCTCGGCGGCGATGGCCCAGGTGGAGATGCTCGCATCGTACGCCATCGAGAGGGTCTGGTGGAACGCGGATGTGGTGTCGCCGTTGGTGCCGCCTACGCGCACGAGGTCGTTCCACTTGTACGCCGCGCGGTTCCAGGAGCGGAACTCGATGCGGGTATCGGAGGGGTTGGTATCGGTGTTGGGGTCGAAGAAGATGTACGCGATGGCCGGATCGCCATTGGCGTCCAGGCACATGCTCAGGTTATAGCCGAAGTTGCCGGTGATCTGGCTGCCTGCCGGACCGGGAGGAGGTGCGGCGGTGGTGAAGCCGCTGGGCGGCGGCCCCACGGTCACCTGGTTGGAAGGCGACGACGCCCCGCCGGCGAGGTTTGCCACCACCTGATACTGGTAGGTAGTGTAGGCGTCGATTGCGGTGTCTGAAAACGTACTCGCGGTCACGGTACCGAGGTTGGAGTACGTTCCTCCCAATGAGCGCCGCTGGACCGCGTAGCCGGACGCAGTCCCGCTCCAGGAGAGGTCGATGCGCCTGGAGGTCGCGCTCTTAACTACAAGATTCGTTGGGGCTTGCGCGGCGATCGGCAGCGTGCCCGCGGACAATGCGAGAGCACAGACGGCGGCCCATGTGAACGACCTGGGTGTTTCCCTCATGAAGCAATACGCAGCAGTCGGGGATTATCCGGCTCAGTCCTGAACGTTTTAGAATGAAAGAACTTTGACCGACGGCTCGCTCGCACCGGAGAATCTGACACGACTTCTGGTGCGGTGGCGAAACGGTGACCGGTCGGCGTTGGACCAGATGACTCCCCTCGTCTACGAGGAGTTGCGCAGGCTCGCGCGTCACTTCCTGGCCGCCGAACGCGAGGACCACACCCTACAGCCCACCGCTCTGGTACACGAGGCCTACTTGCGGCTGATCGGGCAGCACTCCGTGGACTGGCGCAACCGGGCTCATTTTCTGGCCATGGCGGCCACCATGATGCGCCGGATCCTGATCAACCATGCGCAGGCGCACAACGCGGCCAAGCGCGCCGGCAGTGCCGACGTGATCTCCCTGGAGGACGCGTTCGGCGTGTTTACGGATCCGCGGGTGGACCTGCTGGACCTGAACGCCACGCTCGACCGGCTTACGGGCATGGATCCGCAGCAGGGCCGCGTGGTGGAACTGCGATATTTCGGCGGCCTGTCGATTGAGGAGACCGCCGAAGTCCTGGGCATCTCCCCGGCCACGGTCAAGCGCGAATGGAGCACGGCGCGGCTGTGGCTGATACAGCAGATGTCGGGCGGACCGGTGCAATGACCCCCGGCCGCTGGGGTGAGGTCAAGGCCATCCTCGCGGAAGTTCTGGAAGCCTCCGGGGCCGAACGCGCCGCCGTGCTCGACCGGTTGTGCGGGGGCGACAGCGACCTGCGCGGCCGCGTGGAATCGCTGCTCGCGCTGGAAACGGCGGCCGACGATGTATTCCGCTCTCAGGCCTCGCCCGGCGCGGCGCTTCGCGCCGTGCCGGCAGCGCCGCAACAGATCGGCCCGTGGCGTGTGCTGGGTGAAATCGGCCGCGGGGGGATGGGGGTGGTGTACCTTGGGGAGCGCGCCGACGGAGCGTATCAGAAACAGGTCGCGATCAAGCTGATCACCACCCCGCTGCCCGATTCCGGGCTCGACCGCCGCTTCCGCCGCGAGCGGCAGATTCTGGCGGCGCTGGACCATCCCGGCATCGCCCGCCTGGTGGACGGCGGCGCCACTCCCGAAGGCCGGCCGTACTTCGTCATGGAGTACATTCAGGGGCGCCCGCTGCTCATATACTGCCAGGAGACCGGGGCCGGCCTGGACGAACGGCTGCGCCTTTTCCTGGCGGTCTGCGACGCGGTCGAATACGCCCACGAGCACCTGATCGTGCACCGCGACATCAAGCCCGGCAACATTCTGGTGACACCGGGCGGAGTCCCCAAACTGCTCGATTTCGGACTGGCGCGGGTGCTGGACGCTCCGCCGGGGGACGATGTGACGCAGACCGGCATGCCGTTGATGACCCCGGCCTATGCCAGCCCGGAGCAGATTCGCGGCGAGCCGTTCACGGTTGCCGGCGATGTCTACTCGCTGGGGATTGTCCTATACGAACTGCTGGCCGGGCAGCGGCCTTACGATGTCAGTTCGGCCTCGCTGGTGGAGATGGCCAAGGCCATCTGCGAATTCGAGCCGCCGCCATTATCGTCCGCCACGGTTGCCTGGCGCCGCCGCCTGGCGGGAGATCTGGACAACATCGCGGCCAAGGCGCTGGCCAAGGAGACCCGGCTGCGGTACGCGACGGTGCTCGAACTGGCGCTGGACCTGCGCCGCTACCTGGAAGGCCGTCCGGTGCGGGCGCGCGCCGCCACGTTCCGCTATCGGAGCGCCAAATGGCTGCGCCGCCACCGCGTGGCGTTTCCGGCGGCTGCCGCGGCAGTGCTGCTGATCGCCGGCTTCGGCGCCACGGCGTGGTGGGAAGCGCGCAGCGCGGAGCGCCGGTTCCAGCAGGTGCGCTCGCTGGCCCACTCCGTGCTGTTCGACCTGCACGATGCGATCCGCCACCTGCCCGGATCCACGGCCGCGCGCGCCCTGCTGCTCGAGCGGGCGATGACCTACCTGGAGAGCCTCAACCGGGAAGCGGCCAACCGGCCCGACCTGCAGCGGGAGGTGGCGCAGGGCTACCTGCGGATCGGCGAGGTTCAGGGTTCGCTCGGGGAATCCAACCTGGGGCAGCTGCCCGCGGCCGCGGCCAATTTCGAAAAGGGCGAGGCGATCCTGGCGCGCCTGGTGGAACGCTTCCCCGACGACGTGGCGCTGCGCCGCGAGCACGCGCGGGCCATGGTGTCGCTGGTGGGGGCATATGAGGCCGCCGGAAATCTTCAGGCCGCCCTGGCGCTGGCCCGCCGCATCGCCGCCTCCGCCGAAAGCGAACTGCGCGTCCACCCCGGCGATCCGGACGAACTCGGCACCGCCATCCTCGCCCGCAGCACCCTGGCCGATATCCTGACGAGTCTTCAACAGTACGCCGAAGCCACGCCGATCCGCGAGCGCGTGGAACAGGATTCCGTCCGCCTGGCCGCGCTGCGCCCCGGAGACGCCGAGACCGCCCGCACGCTGGCCCTGGCCCACAAGAAACTGGCCGCGCTCTACGGCATGGCGCAACGCTACCCGGAGGCGCGCGCACGCTATCTTCAGGCGGCGGAACTCGACGAAGAGCGCGTGGCCCGCGATCCCAACGACGCCCGCGCCAAGCTCGATCTCTCCTTCGATTACAGCGACCTCGGCTGGGTGGCCGGGCGCCTTGGCCAGTACCAGGAATCGCTGGCCGATTACCGCCGGGTGTACGCGCTGCGCGCGGAAGTCGCGCGGGCGGATCCCAACGATCAGCGCGCGGCGGTGGCTTTGGCCTCGGCCGCCCGGCGGGTCGGCACGGCGCTGTGCCGAGCCGGCGACCCGAGAGGCGGTGAGCGGGAACTCCGCCACGCCATCGCGCTGTACCAGAAGATGGCGGCGGCGGGGAAATCCTACTGGGAAACCCAGCGCAGCCTGGTCGAGTGCCACGACGATCTGGCGGGTGTGCTGGAATCGCAATGCAGCGGGACGCACGGCGGGGCGGCATGCCGGGAACGCGCCGCCGCCGAACTGGACACCGCGTGCGGCCTGCTCGCGGAGTTGCGAGCAAAAGCACAACTTCCCAAGGCCGATGAGCAGTATCTGGCCGAACTCACCGCGCGGCGAGATGCGCTCAGGCGCGGCGGGCGATGATCCGCGCGGAGCGGCGGGTGCGGCCGGGTTCGCCGCCCTCGGAGTAGTACGGGATTTTCCATCCGGCGAACTGGCCGCGCAACTCGCCGGGCGCGAGCGCGAAGTTGGGATTTCGTCCCGGCTCGAGCAGGTGGATGGCGCCGGCGAAGATGCCTCCGGGCCGAACGCCTTCGCGGATGGCGGCGAAGAGGTCGCGCTGGAGGTAATAGAAATCGCAGATCAGGTCGAAGCCGGCGGGTTCGATGGCGAACTCGCCGCGCTCGAGGTCCGCCAGGCGGGCATCCACCGCGGGCGCGGAGCGGCGCAGGAGCGCAATGCCCGCCGGCGCGGCGTCCACCGCGATGACCTGCCACCCCAGGCGGGCGAGGTGAATGGCGTGCCGTCCGGTGCCGCAGGCCAGGTCCAGGGCGCGTCCCGGCGGCAGGTTTTCGGCCAGTTCCACGAGCAGCGCGTCGGCAGGCGGTTCCTCGTATTCGGGGGCGGAATAGTAAGCGTTCCAGTCGCGGCCCAAACCGCTAGTGTAACCGGGCGGGCGCGCCGCATCGTCCCCTTTTTTGATGGCGCCGGGGAAGCGCCATTTGTGTCTTGTCGGGCTATACTAGAATTTCACACTATTGAGTCTCAGTTGGAGGTTTTATGAAGTTCCGCAACCTGGCTGTTGCCGCGACCGGAGCGCTGCTGCTGGCCCTGTCGGCGTTCGCGCAGATCACCGCGATTGAAGGCGATGTGAAGGGCGAGGATGGCAATCCCGCCGTCAAGGCGACGGTGAAGATCACGCGCACCGACATCAAGGGCAACTACAAGTGCCAAACCAACAAGAAGGGCCATTATTTCTATAACGGCCTTCCGTTGGGAATGTACAATATCGCGGTTGAGATCGACGGGAAGGAAATGGACGGCGTCAACAACGTGCGTACCCGCCTGGGCGATCCCATCCCGGTGAACTTCGACCTGCAGAAGATCGCGGCTGCCCGCAACGCCAAGGCGGCGCAGCAGCAACAGCAGATGTCCGCCGGTCAGGCGCTCACGAAGGAGCAGGAGCGCAGCATGACCAAGGAGCAGAAGGAAGCCTACGAAAAGGCGCTCAAGGACCGTGAAGCGGCGATGAAGAAGAACAAGGAACTCAACGACGCCTTCAACGCCGGCATGACCGCTGCCCAGGCCAAGGATTACGACACCGCGGTGACGCAGTTCAACAAGGCCGCGGAACTGGATCCCAAGCAGCTAGCCGTGTGGTCCAACCTGGCCGACGCCTACGTGAACCTGGCGCTCAAGAAGACCGGGCCGGAGTTCGACGCCACGATGGCGAAAGGAATGGAGGCCTACCAGAAGGCGATCGAAATCGCGCCCAACGATTCCGGCCTGCACAATAACTATGCGCTCGCGCTGGCCAAGGCCAAGAAGTTCCCCGAGATGCAGAGCGAACTGGAGAAGGCGGCGCAACTCGATCCGACGAAGGCCGGCCAGTATTATTACAACCTGGGCGCGGTGCTGGTCAACAACGGCCAGAACGACGCGGCGGGCGCGGCCTTCAAGAAGGCCATCGAGATCGATCCGAAGCACGCCGATTCCTACTATCAGTACGGCATCTTCCTGGTCGGCAAGGCGGCCATCGGCGCCGACGGCAAGGTGACGCCGGTCGAGGGCACGGTCGAAGCGTTCCAGAAGTACCTTGAACTCGCGCCCACCGGTCAGTTCGCCGACCAGGCGAAGTCGATGCTGGCCTCGATGGACGCCAAGGTGGATACCTCCTATCGGAATCCCAACGCCAAGACGCCTGCCAAGAAGAAGAAGTAAACCGTGGTACCCCGGGGGCGGAAGTCTCGTCTTCCGCCCCACCCCATGATCCGCTACCTCATCGTTGAAATCGTTCTTCCCATCCTGGTTTTCCTTTTCGCCCGATCCATCCTCAAGACACTGTTCTCTTCCGGTCGCGGCGTGCGGACGCGGGGACAGGCTCCGCCGCGCGACGCGGGAATCGTTTCCGGGGGCGAACTAAAAAAGGACCCGGTGTGCGGCACCTACGTTTCCACCGCCTTGAGCGTCACCCGCACTGTGAATGGAGAGGTCGTGCACTTCTGTTCCAAGGAGTGCCGCGACAAATACCACGTCGCCTGAAGCCCGCGGCACGCGGTGTACACTGGAGTCCATATGCGGCTGCACTGGTTGCTCCTGGTCTGCTCCACGGTTGTCTCCGCGCAGAGTTTCGAAGCCTCCATCTCGGGTGGCCGGACGGTGATTCCGGCCAAGAACGCGGTGCTGGGAACGTACACGGCCGATCCGGCCAGCGGCGACGTGAAAGCGGACGGCGGGTTTCGCCTGAACCTGCGGATGACCCTGAACCAGTGGCGGTTCTTCGGACACGAGTTCGGCTACAGTTACACGCACGCGAGCGTGCAATTGCCGGCCAGCAGCCTGGCCAGCGGAGGCGGCGGAATCGGACCCACGCAGCCGATCGGGATCACGACGAACCTGCCGGCCAACGTGATCAGCATGCCGGCGCACCAGGGCTACTACGATTTTCTGGCTTACGCGGCGCCCGAGGGATTCCGCGTGCGTCCGTTTGTCGCCGCGGGCGTGCAGTTCACGGCGTTCTCGCAGCCGACCTCGTATTACTACAGCCGCGAGACCAGGTACGGCGTGAACTACGGGGGCGGCCTCAAGATCAAGGTGCTGGAGAATTGGGGCATGCGTTTCGACGTGCGCCAGTACAACATGAGCAAGCCCTTCAGCCTGCCCAACGCCAGCGGCCGGTTCATCATGTGGGAATTCGGCGGCGGGATCTCGTTCCTGATGTGACGGGACGCGCCCGGATCAGACCAGGATCAGTCCGCGGCGGATACCCAGCGCCACGGCTTCGGCGCGCGTGCCGGCGTTCAGTTTGGCGAGAATGGACGCGACGTGGAACTTCGCGGTGTGCTCGCTGATTCCGAGGGACCAGGCGATGTTCTTGTTGGCGGCGCCTTCCGCCATCAGGCGCAGCACTTCCAATTCGCGCGGAGACAGCGGGCCGGTATCGGCGGCCGGCGGCGTTCCGGCTCCGGCGAGCCAACTTTCCAGTTCGCGCGGATCCACCGTGGCCAGGCCGTTGGCGGCCGCGAAAACCGCGGAGACGAGTTCGCCCGGAGTGGCATCCGCGGGCAGCATCGCCCGCACGCCGAGGCTGAGCGCGCGCGGGTTCCACTCGCCGGCGCCGAGGAGGACGAGGGGCGGGCCGGGGTGAATGTCCTCGAGGGGCGAGGCGGCCACCAGCACGTCGGGCGAGTCCGCCGCGAGCGTCAATCCGGGACTCGCGGCGAGCACCGCCTCCAACCCGGCGCGCACCTCGGCATCCTCGGCTTCGACCTCGACCCGGATCACGCCGCCGCCTCCACGGGAGACGCCAGGCGCACGAACGCCTCCCGCACCTGACGACCGCCGCCTCGCAGGAAGTGGAGGCGGAGCACGTCACGGCCGGAATCGAGCGCCGCGTTGAGTTCCTGAAGGCGCGTGAGCAGAAGGTCACCGGCGCGGAGGTTGGCCCGTTCGGCCGGACCGCGGGGGTCCACTTCGAGGATCAAGAGGCCGAGCGGCACGGGACGCAGCGCGACGCCGATCGCCGGACGTGCGCCGCGGCGCAGGAAATCGCGCACCGTATTGGAGGGGATGGCGAGGCCGAGGCCCTCGAGGATCGCGGTGTTGATCCCGATGACTTCGCCGCGCGCGTTGGCCAGTGGTCCGCCCGAGTTGCCGGGAGCGAGTTGCACGGCCGCGCGGATCCATCCGTCGGCTGTCGAGTGCACGGTGCCGGTGGAGAGCGCTCCGGCGAAGCCCAGCGGACTCCCCACGGCGATCACCAGTTCACCGGGGCGCAGCGCGGCGGAATCGCCCGTGGGCGCAGGTTCCAATCCCGCGGCTTCGATACGCAGGGCGGCGAGATCGCGGCGTGCGTCCCGCGATGCGATCGACGCCGGCACCGCGCGGCCGTCCCACAGTTCGACCTCCAGGCGCGGACCGCGGGCGACGTGGGCGTTGGTCAGGATCAGTCCGTGCGTGTCCCACACCACGCCCGATCCGGCGCCGCGGCCGTGCCCCAGGGTGCGCACCTGCACGGTGCTGTGCCGCAAGCGCTCCGCCACTTCTCCCAAGCTGCGCATCTCATCCCCTCCGCCGTTCTCCCAGCACCACCGAAAGGGCGCGCGGCTCTCCGCCGCGCACCAATCCGACCGCGACCGCGATGCCCGGGGCGTGCCCTTCGAGCGCGGCCTGCACGTCGTCCGTATCGCCCACCGCCGTGCCCGCCACGGCGGTGACGATATCGCCGAGCAGCATCCCCGCCTTCGCCGCCGGTCCGGCGGGTTCGAGCGAAACAACGATCAGACCTTTCTGATGATCGGGCAGTTCCACCGGTTGCAGGCCGACCCCGAGGTAGGCGCGGGCGACGTGGCCGCGCGCCAGGATCTGTTCGACGACGCGGCCGACGGTAGCCGCCGGAATCGCGAGGCCGGCGATGCGCGAGAGGGCCGAGGTGGCGACTCCGAGGGTCTCGCCCGCGGTGTTGATGACGAGGCCGCCGTCGGAGCCGGGGTAGAGGGTGAGGTCGAGCCGGATGTAATGATCGAGACGTCCGCCGCGCCAGGTGCGCCACTCGCCGCTGACGGCGCTGACGATCCCCATGGTGGCGTTGACGCCGGAATCGTGGGAGCGGCCGAGCGAGAGCGCGAGGTGTCCGGGTGCGATGGCCGGCGCGGGCGGTGGCGCGTCGAGGCCGGCGCCTGGCACGCGGAGGACCGCGAGGTCGGTGCCCGGATCGCTGCCGGCGAGGGTCGCCGGCACCTTGTCGCCGCCGGGCAGGGTGACGGCTATCTCGTCCTCGCGGCGGATGGTGTGCTCCGCGGTGACGATGACGCCCGGCTTCCAAAAGACGCCGCTCGACGAGAATCGGGGGCGGGCGTGCACGGCCACTACGTATTTCGCCGCCGCCTCCACAGCCGTTGCCAGTTCCCGCGAAAGCGCGGCCAGTTCGTTTGCCATCGGAAAAGCTCCTTGTGATTTCAGGATGACGCCGGAGCGGCCTCGGGCACATCGGTAAAACGGGCAGGGTGGTCCGACGCCTGCTATCGCGAACCCGGGCCGGCCCAGCGGTGTCAAAACACACGTGTGCCGGACGATGCGAAAGCGAACGGGGCGTGCCGCGCCTCCGTTGTTGACGCTGCTACTTTCGTGTTGGGGTTTCGGACAGGCACCGAACACACCTGATATCTGTCCACAAGCTGGAACTGTCCAGCTAACCGCGGCACAAACGAAAGCTCAATTGCGATACTCCACGCCAATAGGGTCGCCACTGCTGTGGAGTTCAGTAAGGATCGGAAACGCGGTTGTCGTGTTCCAGATCCGGACCGACGAAGGCGGCAATGTGGAATGCCTCCGCGTGGTCTCAGGTCACCCCATCATCGTCGCTGGCGCAGTCGAATCGGTAAGGAGGTGGAAGTTTCGTGCGAAGAAAGTAGGTGGGCGACGGTGCCCGATCTATGGAACGCTCGTGCTGCGGATTTCATGCTGCACGCGAGGGCAGGAATCAAAGGTGTTGAACGAAGTGCCGCCGAAGCCAAGGCAGTGAGCGGGGGGGCTTCCAGCGGGACGGCGGGAACTTTTATGGCTTTCCGCCGTCCCATACCCGAAGGGATTTTGCCGGGTGCGGGAATTCCTCGCGTTTGTGCTGCAGCTCGCCGGCCTTGCGGTCACCGGCTGGCTGTTGTGGGGCGCGCGCCTGGCATCGCGCTGGCAGTTCATCTCCCCGTTCGACCTGGTGTTTCGAGCGGTGGCATACGCGTGTCTGGCGTGCGGGGCCGCCGCCGCGATCACGCTGGTGCTCTACCGCTTTTCGGAGCCGGAGGAGCCGGACGGGTTGGCGCGCGCCGCGCTGCGGGCATCGCGCGCGGCGGTGTGGTTCGCGCCGTCGGTGATCCTCTTCACGGCGTACTCGCCGGCCGCGTTTTTCGCGGCGGGAATGCTGGTGGTGAGCGCCACGCGTCTGCTCGCGTACGAATGGCGCTCCGCGCGTACCGGCGCACCGGAGCCTCCGGCGGCGGAATTGTTCGGATGCATCCAGTATCCGCCGCCGCTGTTTCTGCGCACCGCCGCGCCCTCCATGGCCGCTTCATTGAGCGCACAGGGCGCGTTGGCGGCGGTGATACTGCACAAACCGCTACTGGCGGGGATGGGGTTTGCCATGGGGCTGGCGCTGGCCACGGTCATGATCTCTTCGCTGCGCGCGCCGCATCCGCGTCCGCCGCAATCGCTGCCGCGCGCGGTGCTGGGTGCGCTGCTGACGCTGGTGCTCGCAGTGGGTCTCACGGTGGGCGGAATTCAATTCTACGGCGGCGGGAATGGGTTCGGCTTCGGAACCGGCTCCGGATCGGGAGAGACGGCGTCCGCGCCGAACGCTTCGGCGAAGCCTGTCCGCGCGGGCGGCGACACCGAGTTCCCGCAAGCAGCAACGACCGAGATCGGCGGGGGCGGCGGCTTTCCCGGGGTCATCCTGTGGCCGGAGGTCAAGCCCTACGCGACCCTGATCGCCCCGATGCCGCAGCGTGCCGACGGGCTGGGCACGGTGGACGTACGGCCCATGACGATTCCGTTCTCCGGCGAGTACTGGATGTATCGCTGGCCGTACGCGCGGCCGCCGCGGACCTCGTTCTTCCAGCGCGGCAGTCCGGCGAAGTTGTCCTTCCGGACCACCGACCGGCGGGCCATGCAGATGGAAGCCCGGCACAGGCTCGATCAGGCGATCGCGCTCGATTGCTGCAGCCGGATAGAGCTTGCGATCCTCAACGCCGACCGTTTCGCGGGCACGATCGCGTTGGAACTGGTGCTGATCGACAACGAACGCGCCGGCGCGCCCTCGGTCAGCCTGGGACGGCAGACGAT
The DNA here is from genome assembly GCA_018268835.1 of Acidobacteriota bacterium. Taxonomy (GTDB): domain Bacteria; phylum Acidobacteriota; class Terriglobia; order Bryobacterales; family Bryobacteraceae; genus Solibacter. Next base: position 19,386 of record JAFDVU010000122.1, read on the forward strand.
CGGGTCGCGGCCGGATATCGACCGGGATCCGGTCCGGCCGGTCGCCGAGACACTCAGCTTCGCCGTGCCCGCTGCGGCGGGGATCGACGCGTTCGACGAGTTCAAGATCGTGTTCCTGCGCGACCGGCGCCGCGGCGACCACAGCGCCAGGGTCGCGATCGAGCGCTTCATCCTCATCCCGCGCTGGTGACGGCGTGATACTATAGCCCCCGTCATGCCGGGAAGATTGAAACAGTCCGCCGCACGCTGGTGCTACTCCAAGATCGCCATCGACGACCTCTGCCGCCAGGCAGCGGAAATCGGTCTGGTGGCGCTGGACCTGATCGATGAAAAGGACTGGGGGGTGCTGAAGAAGTACAACCTGGTGCCCGCGATGGTGAGCGGAGCGGGTACGATTCCGGTGGGGTGGAACCGCACCGAGAATCACGACCGGCTGGAAAAGGAGATGCAGGCCAACATCGCCAAGGCGGCGGCTGCGAAGCTGCCCAACGTGATCACGTTCAGCGGCAACCGCCGCGGCATGGGCGACGAGGAAGGCAAGGCCAACACCATCGCCGGGCTGAACCGGGTGAAGAAGTACGCCGAGGACGCCGGCGTGACGATCTGCATGGAGTTGCTGAACAGCAAGGTGAACCACAAGGACTATATGTGCGACCACACTGCGTGGGGCGTGGACGTGTGCAAGGCGGTGGGCTCGCCGCGGGTCAAGCTGCTGTACGACATCTACCACATGCAGATTATGGAGGGCGATCCGATCCGCACCATCCGGGAGAATATTCAGTACATCGGGCACTTCCATACCGGCGGGGTGCCGGGGCGCCACGAACTCGACGACAACCAGGAACTCAACTGGCGCACGATCGCCAAGGCGATCGCGGACCTGAATTACCAGGGGTATTTCGCGCACGAGTTTGTGCCCGAGCGCGATCCCATCACGTCGCTCAAAGAGGCATTCCAACTTTGCAGCGTGTAGGTGCGGCGCGCCCCGGGACTATCGCGCGGGGGTTTCCAGGCGGCCGGCGAAGAGCACCGCGCCGCTGCCGGAATCGCGAATGAGGAACAGGAAGGGATGGTCGGCGCGGAAGACGGTGGGCCGGGCGAGCGCCGTCAGGCTGACCACGGCGCCGGTGGCGGCGGCGGCCTCGGTGCCCTCCTCGCCGACGTCGATGAAGGCCTTGTGCATCACCTGGGACAGGAAGAGGTCGCGGCGTCCCGCGATGCCGGAGAAATCCGCCGCCGGGGTGAATGCTGACGCCATTCCCAGGGCCGCGAGCGCCTCGCGCAGCGGATAGGATGACTCCGCGCGGAACTTGGGCAGCGCCACGGAGACCTCGCGGCGTTGCAGACGGCCGAGCCAGGCGGAGATTCCGTCGGCGCGCAGGGCGTCTTCGAGCGTAGCCAGCGGCACGCCGGGTTTGGGCAGGATCACGTCGAAGGCCAGGGAGCCGCCGGCGTACGGCATCTCCAGCACCTGCGCCGACGGCGTTTCGGCGTAAGGGAAGTGCGCCTTCTGGTTCATGAACGGCGTCTCCAGGGTGCTGGAGGGGCTGGTGTGGAAGGTCGCGGGGGCGGTGGATCGGGGGTCGAAGGGCGCGCGCCACTTGCCGTTAAAGTAGACCGCGCTGGCCAGCACCAGGCGGGTGTCGCGGGCGAGGGAACCGGGCGCGAAGAGGGTCTCGATTTTGTTGCGGGTCTGGCCGGCGACCCAGCGGTTGATGGCCTGGCGGGCGGCGTCGGGGTTGCGTGCGAAATCGGCCGGTTGCGGGGCGGCGTGGAACTGCTCGCGGGCGGCGCTCAGGAAATCGGGCAGCAGGGGGAAGGCGCGCTCCACCCAGAGGGATTGGGCGAGCAGCAGTTGATCGCCGGCGGTATTGCCCGCGCGAGTGAGGGCGTCGAGCAGGGCGGCGGTGGGCGGTGTCTGAAGCACCGCGGTCATCTCCCGCGCGGTCTCGCCGCGTGCGCCGGCGAGGGTCATGGCCAGCGCTGTAGAGATGCTGAGCGGGGAGAAAACGACGTTTCCGGGCGTCCGCGCCAGTTCGCCGTACAGGTTGGCGGCGAAACGGTTGAGGCCCCCGGTATCCGGGGTGGCGGCGGCGAGGGGAAGAACCAGCGAAAGCACGATCAAGGGACGCATAAATCCATCGGCTCCTGTCTGTAGGATGTCGCGAGGCGGGCGGTCCTTTCAAGCGGCGCGGGGGTCAGGCGGGGTCGAGGAGGAAGGCGGCGATCCGGGGGGCCATGTAGTCGAGAACGTCGGTGAGTTCGTGGCCGGAGTCGAGCACTTCGAGGCGGGCGTTGGGGTGGGCGGCGGCGAACTCGGCGGAGAAGCTTGCGGGCACGACATCGTCCTGGGAGCCATGGAAGATGAGGGCCGGCTGGGCGAAGGCGGGGTAGTCCTCGTAGCGGGCGCCATCCTCGAGGAGGGCGACGGAGAGGGGGACCTCGCGGTTCTCTCCGTAGTGGAAAATGGGCATCCAGCCGGTGCGCCGCCATTCCGCGACGGTCCCGGCGCCCAGCCGCTGGGGCCAGCGGCGGGCGAAGCCAAAGGCGGGTGCGAGGAGCACGACGCGGGGGACTTCGGGGTGGCGGGCGGCGTAGAGCGCGGCGAGGTATCCGCCCATGCTGGAACCGATCAGGGAGACCGGTTCGCCGCGGGCAGCCTGCTCGATGACGGCGAGTTGCGAGGTGAGGGTCAGGTGGGAAAAATCGCCGGCCGCGAGGTCGGGGACATCCACGCGGGCGCCGCGATCGCGCAGATCGGCGGCGAGAAAGCGGGCCTTGCTGGAGGAAGGGCCGGAAGCGAAGCCATGGAAGTAAAGAATGCGCGTCATCTTTTGACCGGAGGGGCCTGGGCGGGCGGCGGGGTATCGAACTCGGTGAACTTGATCTCGGTATCGGCGGTGAAGAGCTTGAAGGGTTCGTAGCGGTAGTGGTTCTCGGTGATCACCTGGCCGTCCACCATGTGGCGGTGGACGACGCTGGCCGGGGTGAGGAACCCGTGCTGCGACTGGACGTAATCCACGGCGGCCTCGTCGCGGATCTGGTGGCCGGAGAGGGGATGCTGGGTCCAGACCTGAACGCGCAGCGGGAGGCCGTCGCTTTTGCGGAGGAGCAGGAGGCCGCGCATGGCGCGCCGGGAAACCTGGTTGCCGATGAATTCGAGCATGCCTCCGGCGGCGTCGGTCTGCTGCCAGTCGAGGACGAGGGCCTCGTCGGCGCCGATGGTGGTTTGACCGGCCGGGGTGAAGACGATGTCCTGCTGACCGCGTCTGGTGAAGGTGAGGAGGATCAGGCCGTAGTCGGTGGCTACGTCGACGAGGCCGTGGCGGGCGAAGTCCTCGAGCATGCGCTTGCGGGCGCGGTCGTCGGGGGCGCGGAGGCCGATGGAGAGGGCGTGGCGGGCGGCCTCGCGGGACTGCACCTTGCGCCCGTCGACCGACTCGACCTGGCGGAACTCGGTGAGACTGGCGGAGGCGGAGTCCTTGAGAGTGCCGACGCTGTATTCGCTGACGATCTGGCGGGTGCGGGTGCGCGGTTTGGCCGCCTCCTGGATGGCGGTGGTGCCGATACGGGGGCGGAAGCGCGAAGGCGGTAACAGGGTACGCTGCTCGAGGGTTTCGGTGGTCAGCGCCTTGGGAATGTTCTGGGCGAAGACCTCGGCCTCTTCGGCAAGCCGGGAGAGCAGATTCTGGAGGGTGGCCGGGGCGGAGTCCTGGGCCACCGCCAACCAGGCGAGAGCCAGCAGCATGCATCTATTTTAGTCCCTGGCCGGGAGTTCAGTGAAATTAATAACGCTTGTATTTTGTGTGCACTGCGGGTAATGTGCGAAAACCCCTGTCGCAGCAAAATGAGAATGTCCTATTTGGGCAAAGTAGAAATGTCCTATTGA
>JAFDVU010000123.1 GCA_018268835.1 Acidobacteriota bacterium
GTCTGGCTGGTGGACGCGCACATCCGCAAGGAAGGCTTTTCACAACTTGCCCCCTGCTTCCAGTTCCTGCACCACTTGCTCGAGGATTTCTGGGACACGATCTACCCGGAGATCGACGAGGACGGCGACATGGAAGTCCGTGCCGCCCCGCTCGAATGGCTCGGCACCAAACTGGCCGAACCTCTCGGTTTCATTCCCATCGTCACCCAGAAGCTGAGCTGGGTCAGCTATCAGGAGTCGCGCGCCGTCGGCTACGAAGCCGACGCCACCGACTCCGACAAGATGGAGGCCCGCCAGCAGAAGGTCTCCGAAGGCAAGCTCACCGCCGAACAGTTCGACGAAGCCTTCGACGCCACCCCGACCTCGGCGCTCAAGCTGACCCGCAAACAGTTGAACGAGGGGTTGGCCGCGCTCGAAGCCCTCAACGACTTCTGCAACGAAAAATTCGCTGATCAGGCTCCCAGCTTCATCAAGGTGCGCGACGCCATCGAGGAAATCGCGCAAACTGTGAAGATCCTCATCGGCCGCAAGCCGCCCGAGCCGGACGACGAGGAGACACCCGCGGTCGACGACGATTTTGCCGTCTCCGCCGTCGCCGAAACCGGTGACAGCGGTCCCATCAGCTTCGAGGAGATGGCCGGCTCGCCGCCGCCCGCCGCCGCTCCCGCCGATACCGGCAACGCCGTGCAGCAGATCGCCTCCATCTGCAAGTTCCTGCGCCAGGCCGACCCCGAGGACCCCGCCCCGTACCTGATCCTGCGCAGCCTCGCCTGGGGGAAAATGCAGGCCAACGCGCCCGTGATCGATCACGACCAGATCGAAGCCCCGCCCGGATACATGCGCATGGACCTAAAGCGCGCCGCCGCGGATAGCGATTGGGATAAAGTGCTCGACCTGACCGAATCCGCCATGCTCATGCCCTGCGGGCGCACCTGGCTGGATCTGCAGCGCTACACCGTCCGCGCCATCGAGGGCCTGGGATTCGCCGCCACTGGAAAGGTCGTCAGCAACTGTCTGCGCGTGTTCCTGGAGACGCTGCCCGACGTGCTCGACCTGACCATGCCGGACGACACGCCCACGGCCAATGCCGATACGCGCGACTGGATCAACACCAAAGTCCTGATCCAGACCTACAAGCTCACCAAGCCGGAAGAGACTCCGAGTGAAGAATCGTCGTCCAGCGATTTCTCCTTCGATTCGAGTTCTTCCAGCGATTTCTCCTTCGACACCGACACCTCTTCGGACAGTTCCACCTCGACCGATTTCTCCTTCGATTCGAGCACCACCGAAGAGACTCCCTCCGAAACCCCGGCCGAACCCGAGCCAGAACCCGAGCCGTACACCGTCGAAGAGAATCCACCCATTCTGGACGCGGAGGAACCGCCGCCGTCGGATCTCTCCGACGAATTCGGGCAGGCCCTGGCCGCGGTCCGCGAGGGCCGCACCGCCGAAGGCCTGGCCGTCATCACCGCCATACTGTCCACCGAACGCAGCGGCCGCGCGCGCTTCCGCCGCCGCACCCAGCTCGCGCACCTGCTCATGGCCGCGGGCAAGGGTAAGATCGCCCAGCCCATTCTCGACGAAATCTTCAAGGAAATCGAAGACCGCCGCCTGGAGGACTGGGAGCCGAGCGAAGCTCTGGCCTACCCGCTGGAACTGCTGTTGCATTGTCTCAGCCCCGCCGACCAGGAAAGGAGGGCGGAGTTGTACTCCAGGATCTGCAAGCTGGATCCGGTGCGCGCCGTCAACTGCGCGCCCTAAACCATGGCCACGCCCAAGTTCACCAAGAACATTCAGCCGAGCCTGCTGGACCGGCTGATCGATGACGAACCGGGAAGCCGCGTCGAGGCCACCATGAACCGCGCCGAATCCCTGCGCGTCTTCCGCGCCGCGGTAAAGCGCGACCTGGAGTGGCTGCTCAATACCACCTGCGCACCGATGGAGATTCCCGACAGCTGCGCAGAAGCCCGGCGCTCCGTGCTCTGCTACGGACTGCCCGACGTCAGCAGCGTGCAATTGCAGGACCCGGGCGACGAGCAGAACCTGCTGCGCTCGCTCGAAGAGGCGATCGAATGGTATGAACCGCGTCTGGCCCACGCTCGCGTCACCAGCAAGGAACCGTACCGCCCCGGCAAGCAGGCCATCACGTTTCACGTGGAAGCCGTGCTGCTGCTCGACCCCGCGCCGGAGCGGATCTCGTTCGACACGGTACTGGAGATCAGCAAGGGCGCCTACAGCGTGAAGGAAGCCTAGCGTGCGCGACGATCTGCTGTTCCACTACTCGCAGGAACTCACGTACCTCCGCTATCTCGGGGCGGAATTCGCCGCTAAGTATCCCAAGGTGGCCAGCCGCCTCCTGCTCGAAGCCGGCAAGTGCGAGGATCCTCACGTGGAGCGCCTGCTGGAGGGCTTCGCCTTCCTCGCCGCGCGCATCTACCAGAAGCTGGACGACGAATTCCCGCAGATCGTCGAATCGCTGATCTCGGTGCTCTACCCGTATTACCTGCGGCCCATCCCTTCGGCTTCCGTGGTGCAGTTCCACCTCGATCCCGAACAAGGCAAGCTGATGACCGGCCTGCCCATCCCCAAGGGCTCGCTCCTCTATTCGCCGCCCGTGCAGGGAACGCCGTGCAAGTTCCAGACCTGCTACGACACCACCCTGTGGCCCATCGAAGTCAAGGCCGCCGACTGGCGCCCTGCCGACCGCGTGCAGCCCCCCGCCGGCGTCTCCGGCGCCGCCGCCGTCATCCGCATCGAACTCCAGTGCCTGCCCGACGTGAGCTTCTCCAAGCTCGGCCTCAAGAACCTGCGCTTCTTCGTGCAGGGCGATGGCACCGTGGTCCACGGGCTGATTGAGCTGCTCTGCAGCCACTGCGTCCAGATCGTGGCGCGCGACCTGGCAGCGCCCGCCAAAAAGAGCGTCACGCTTCCGCCTGGCTCGCTGCGCCAGGTCGGCTTCCAGCCCGAGGAAGGGCTCCTGCCCTTTCCCCGCCGCAGCTTCTGGGGCTACCGCCTCCTGCAGGAATACTTCGCCTTCCCCGAAAAGTTCTGCTTCCTGGATGTCACCGGCATGGAGCGGCTCGCCGCCGCCGGCTTCGGCGAAAAGGTCGAGCTGCTGTTCTTCCTCAGCGACTTCGAACGCAGCGACCGGCGCCAGATGCTGGAGTTGGGCGTCTCAAAGAGCACCTTCCGGCTCGGCTGCGCGCCCGCCGTCAACCTCTTCGAGCAGATCGCCGAACCCATCCTGATGGAGCAGAAGCGCTTCGAATACCGCATCGTGCCCGATGCTCGGCGAGAAGAAGCCATGGACATCTTCTCGATCGACGGCGTGGTCGGGCTGATGAGCGGATCGACCGAGAGCACGCCCTACCACCCCTTCTTCTCCTACCGGCATTCGGCCGCCGCCGGACCGGCCCAGACCTTTTGGCACGCCACGCGCCGCCCCTCGGGGTGGCGCTCCAGCAAGGCGTCGGATGTCTACATCAACTTCGTCGATCTCTCCGGCGCCAAGCGCACACCGGACAAGGACACCATCACCATCCGGCTCACCTGCACCAACGGCGAGTTGCCCGCGCGGCTGCCCTTCGGCAACGAGGAAGGCGATTTTCAACTCGAAACCGGCGGCCCCATCACCCGCATCGTGGCCCTCACCAAGCCCACCGAGGCCCTGCCGCCGCCCTCCGGTGAAGGCCTGCTCTGGCGGCTGATCTCCAAGCTCTCGCTCAACTACCTCTCGCTCGTCTCCGAAGGAGCCGATGCCTTCCGCGAAATCCTGCGGCTGCACAATTTCACCGGGTCGCTGGCCGCGGAAAAACAAATCGACGGCATCCTCTCCCTGCGCAGCGAACCGCATTTCGCGCGCCTTACCTCGCAACATGGAATCACCTTTGCCCGCGGCACGCGGGTGGAAATCGAACTCGATGAGGAGCAATTCGCCGGCACCGGCGCCTACACCTTCGCCTGCGTGCTGGACGTCTTCCTGGGGTTGTACACTTCTATGAACAGCTTCACCCAGCTCACGGTGCGCACCAGGCAACGGAAACGGATTCTGAAACAATGGGCCCCACGGTCGGGACAGAAAATCCTGATTTAGCGCTGGAGAAGGTGCGAGAGTCGCTCTTTGCCGAGCCCTACTCGTACGACTTCTTCCAGGCGGTACGTGTGCTCGGCTGGCTGCAACCGGGCCGCTCCCCCGTGGGCCGCTACGGCCATCCGCAGAACGAAATCGCGCGCTTCGGCGCCAACCCGATCCTGCACTTCCCGGCCAGTTCCATTCACTCACTGGAAGAAACGCCCGGCGCGGCGCCGCGCATGGTCGTCAACTTCATGGGGGTGATCGGTCCCCTGGGCGTGCTGCCGAACTACATCACCGAAATGGTCGCTAACCGCATCCGCCACCGCGACCGCACGATGCTGGAGTTCTTCAACCTGTTCAACCACCGGATGATCTCGTTCTTCTACCAGGCGTGGGAGAAGAGCCATTTCACGGTGGCGTACGAGCGCGACCGCAACGATCCGGTCACCCGCGCGATGTTCGCCCTGGTCGGCTACGGCACCCCCGGGCTGCGCGGGCGCCAGCCGGTGGAAGACGAAGCGTTCATCTACTACTCGGGCCTCTTCGGCCTCATCCCGAGGTCGGCGGAGGCGCTGGAAGCGATCCTCTCGGACTATTTCGATATCCCCGTGGAAGTGATACCCTTCGTGGGCGTGTGGCGCAGTCTCACCGAACCCGACCAGTGTATGTTCGGCTCCGAGGCCTCTCAATCCACCATGCTGGGTTTCGGCGCCGTGGTGGGGGACGAAGTCTGGGACCAGCAGTCCCGCGTCCGGCTCCGCCTGGGCCCGCTGACCGCCGAGCAATACCGCGGCTTCCTGCCCAGCGGCGCCTCCTGGCCCGAGTTGCGCGCCCTGGTGCGCAGCTTCCGCGGTGAGGATCTGGAATTCGAGGTGCAGCTCATCCTGCGGCGCGAAGACGTGCCCCTGATGCAACTGCGCAATCCGTCGGACAATGGTTTGTGCCTGGGCTGGCACACGTGGCTGAAATCGCGCGACACATTCGATCGTGATCCGGGCGACACAATTCTATTGATTGGAGAGAGCTAAACATGGCGACCAACTTGCGTGCCATCATCGGCAAGCTGAATCATACGGCGCGAGGCGCCCTGGAAGGGGCGGCGGGGCTGTGCCTCTCGCGCACCCACTACGATGTCGAAATCGAGCACTTCCTGATGAAGCTGCTCGACTCTTCGGGGAACGACTTCGCGTTCATCCTCCGCCATTTCGGGGTCGATAAGTCCCGCCTCGCCGCGGAACTCACGCGCAGCCTCGATAAACTCAAGTCCGGCAACGCGCGCACTCCGGCCATCAGCCCTTCGGTCTTGGAAATGATGCGCGAGGCCTGGGTAATCGGCTCCCTGGACTACGCGGACGGCGCCATCCGCACCGGGCACGCCATCCTGGCGCTGGCCTCGGTGGAGGATCTGGCGCGTATCATCCGCGACGTCAGCAAGGAGTTCCAGAAGATCGAACCCGAGGCGCTGCGCAAGGATTTCGCCGCCATCGTGGAGCAGTCCGAAGAGGAAGCCGAAGCCGCCGCGGCCGCCGCCGAAGCCCCCGAAGGCGGGCAGAAAGCCCGTCCCGGCAGCAAGACCCCGCACCTGGATCAGTACACCGTCAACCTCACCGAGAACGCGAAGAAAGGCAAAATCGACCCGGTGCTGGGGCGCGATTTCGAAATCCGCCAGGTCGTGGACATCCTCACCCGCCGCCGTCAGAACAACCCCATCCTGGTCGGTGAAGCCGGCGTCGGCAAAACCGCGGTCGTGGAAGGCTTCGCGCTGCGCATCGCGCAGGGCGACGTCCCCGAACCGCTGCGCAACGTCACCCTGCACACGCTGGATCTCGCGCTGTTGCAGGCCGGCGCGGGCGTGAAAGGCGAATTCGAAAATCGCCTCAAGGGCCTGATCAACGAAGTGAAGTCGTCGCCCACCCCGATCATCCTCTTCATCGACGAAGCCCACACCATGATCGGCGCGGGCGGCGCCGAAGGCCAGGGCGACGCCGCCAACCTGCTCAAGCCCGCGCTCGCCCGCGGCGAACTGCGTACCGTCGCCGCCACCACCTGGAGCGAGTACAAGAAATACTTCGAAAAGGATCCCGCCCTCGCCCGCCGCTTCCAACTCGTGAAGGTGGAAGAGCCCAGCGAGACCAAGTGCACCCTCATGCTGCGCGGCCTCATCCCGGTGCTCGAAAAGCATCACAACGTGCGCGTCCTCGACGAAGGTCTGGCCGCCGCCGTGAAGCTCTCGCACCGCTACCTGCCCGATCGCCAGTTGCCCGACAAGGCCGTCAGCGTCCTCGATACCGCCTGCGCCCGCCTCGCGCTCGGCCAGAACACCACCCCGCCCGCCATCGAGGACTGCCTCCGCACCCTCGACGATCTCGCCGTGCAGTCGCGCGTGCTCGAGCGTGAAGCCGCGCTCGGCGCCGATCACAGCGAGCGCCTGCAGGGCATCGCCACCCAGCGCACCGCCACCGAGGAGCGACTGGCGAAACTCAAGGAGCGCCACGAGAAGGAACTCGGCCTGGTCAACCAGATCCGCGAGGTCCGCGCCGCCATCGAGCAGGCGCACGAAGCCGGGGCCGCCGCCGGCGCCGACGAACTGCGCAAAAAACTCGCCGCGCTCAACACCGAACTGGAAAAGCTCCAGGGCGAGACCCCACTGATCCGCGTCTGCGTGGACGAGCATATCGTCGGCGAGGTCGTGTCGGGCTGGACCGGCATCCCGATCGGCAAAATGGTCAAGAACGAGGTCGAAATCGTGCTCAGGCTGGAAGAACACCTCGGCCGCCGCGTCATCGGCCAGGATCACGCGCTCGGCGTCATCGCCCAGCGCATCCGCACGTCGCGCGCCGGCATGGACGATCCGGTGAAGCCGGTCGGCACCTTCCTCCTGGTCGGGCCCAGCGGCGTCGGCAAGACCGAAACCGCGCTGGCGCTCTCCGACCTCCTCTACGGCGGCGAGAACAACGTCATCACCATCAACATGTCGGAGTTCCAGGAAGCGCATACCGTCTCCACCCTGAAGGGTTCGCCTCCCGGATACGTCGGCTACGGCGAAGGCGGCGTGCTCACCGAAGCCGTGCGCCGGCGCCCGTACTCCGTGGTCCTGCTGGACGAAGTGGAGAAGGCCCATCCGGACGTGCTCGAACTCTTCTTCCAGGTCTTCGACAAGGGCATCATGGAAGACGGCGAGGGCCGCCAGATCGACTTCAAGAACACCATCATCATTCTGACCTCCAACGCCGGCACCGACACCATGGCCAAGCTCACGGCCGATCCGGAGACGGCTCCGGCGCCGGCCGGCCTGGTCAAAGCGCTCAAGCCCGAGCTCGACAAGATCTTCAAGCCCGCGTTCCTCGGCCGCCTCGTCATCTCGCCCTATTACCCCATCCGCGACGAGGCCATGAAGAAGATCATCGTGCTCAAGCTGGGCAAGATCCAGCGCCGCCTGCAGGAGACCCACAAACTCGCGCTCACCTACGATCAGGCGCTTGTCGACGAAGTGGCCAAGCGCTGCACCGAAGTCGAGAGCGGCGCGCGCAACGTGGACAACATCCTGACCAACACGCTGCTCCCCGATGTCTCGCGGCAATTGCTCACCGCCTTCGCCGAAGGGACGCGCCCGTCTTCGATTCACGTGAAGATCGGCGACAGCGGCGAGTTCGTCTACGAGTCCGCGGGCTCGGCGGCCGTGGGCCAGGCCAACTAGCACACATGCAAGGGCGCCGCGTCGGCCGCGCGGCGCCCGAGGAGGTAACTTGGGTAGCTCTTCGAATCCGCCCATCGATTATTCGCAGAAGAAACGGATGCTCAGCATCAAGACGTCGGACCCCAGTCTGATGCTCGAGAAACTTTCCGGCACGGAGGCCGTCTCCCAACCGTTCGAGTTCAAGCTCAACATGGTCTCCGTGCTCGACTCCGTCGATCTGAAGAGTCTGCTGCGCACGCCCGCAACCGTCAGCCTCTGCCTCCCCGACGGCAGCGAGCGGTATTTCAACGGCATCTTCCGCACGGTGGCGCAGGCCAGGGAGGGCGAAGGCGAAGAGACCGAACGCGAGACCATGGGCGTCAGCAATCCGGCCCGCGAACTCACCGTCTACCAGGGCATCCTGGTGCCCAAATTGTGGTTGCTGACGCTGGATTCCAATTGCCGCATCTTTCAGGACAAGACCGTCCCCGACATCATCGAAAAGATCCTGAAGGAAAACGGCATCACCGATTTCCAGTTCCGCGCGCCCCTGCGCGACACGGGTCGCTACCCCGAGCGCGACTACTGCGTGCAGTACCGCGAGAGCAGCTTCAACTTCATCTCGCGCCTGCTCGAGGAAGAAGGCATCTTCTACTTCTTCGAACATACCGAGTCCAAACACACCATCGTATTCGCCGACAACAGCAGCATCCTCTCCTACTGTCCCAAGCAGAATTCGGCCATCTACGCCTACGGGCAGGACGGATGGGTCACTAACGGGGAAGAAGGCATCATCAACCTGGAGCGCGTCGAGGTCGCGCACACCGGCAAAAGCGTCCTCACCGACTATTTCTTCGAAAAGCCGAGCCTGAACCTGAAGACGAGCCTTCCCGGGGACCATGAGGAAGTCTTCGACTATCCCGGGAAATACTCGGTCATGAAAGACGGCGAGCGCTACACGCGCGTGCGCCTCGAAGAACGCGAGGCCAGCCAGTTCCAGGTCAACGGCGCCAGCCGCTGCCGCGCCTTCCGTCCCGGCACCAACTTCAAGCTCAAGGGCCACTACCGCAAAGACACCAACCAGGATTACTTCCTGACGTCGATCACGCATGAGGTCGTCGATTCCACCTATCGCCAGGACAGCGACGAATCCCACTCCTACGTCAACAGCTTCAGGGCCATCCCCAAGTCGGTGCCCTACCGCCCGCCGCGCCTGGCCCGCAAGCCGTTCGTGCAAGGGCCGCAGCCCGCCGTAGTGGTCGGCAAAGCCGGCGAAGAAATCTGGGTGGACAAGTACGGCCGCGTGAAAGTGCAGTTCTTCTGGGATCGAGAAGGACAGAAAAACGAAAACAGTTCCTGCTGGGCGCGCGTTTCCCAAATCTGGGCCGGAAAGGGCTGGGGATGGATCACGATCCCACGCATCGGCCAGGAAGTGATCGTGGACTTCTTCGAAGGCGATCCCGACCAGCCGGTCATCACCGGCCGCGTCTACAACGCCGAACAGATGCCGCCCTACGAACTGCCTTCCAACCAGACGCAGTCCGGCATCAAGACTCGCAGCAGCAAAGGCGGCGGCACGGAAAATTACAACGAGATCCGCTTCGAGGACAAGAAGGGCAGCGAGATGATCACCGTCCATGCCGAAAAGGACATGGAGACCACGGTCGAACACGACGACACTCAGAAGATCCAGCACAACCGCACCATCAACGTGGACGGCACCCACACCGAAACCATCGTCGGCGACACCACCATCACCATCACCGAGGGCAACCACTCGACGACCCTGAACAAGGGGAACCAGTCCACGGAGCTGAAGATGGGCAACCAGTCCACTACCCTGGACATGGGTAACCAGTCCACCGAACTCAAGCTGGGCAACCAGTCTACTCAGGTGGATCTCGGCAAGATCGACATGACCGCGATGCAGTCCATCACGCTGACCGTGGGCGGTAGCAGCATCAAGGTCGATCAGATGGGGGTGACCATCCAGGGGATGATGATCAAGATCACCGGCAACGTAATGACCGAGGTCCAGGGCGAGGCAATACTCATCCTCAAGGGCGGCTTCACCCTGATCAACTGACATGACAACGAAAGAAATCGCCGACGCCGCGAATCTCAGTGCCGGAGCACAGGAACTGCTCCGCGACGACTCGACGCCCAACACCTATCTGGACGCGCTCGAAAAACAGCAGTTATTCGAAGACGCCGTGAGTTTTCTCACGCACAAGATGACCGTCCAGAACGCCGTCAGGTGGGCGCTCGAATGCATCCGCGAATTGCAGGACCCGGCGCTGAAGGATAAGAAGAATCCGTCCATGGATGCCGCGGAGAATTGGCTGAAAGCGCCCGCGGACCCCGCGCGCTGGGCAGCCAACGACGCCGCCGAAAAGTCCAAAGTGACGACGTCAGCCGAACTCGTCGCGCGCGGCGTCTTTTACAGCGGAGGCAGCGTGGTGGGCCCGGAGTCTCCGCCCGTCGAACCGCCGCCCTACTGCGGCCAGAAGTTCATCGCGGGCGGCATCCGCGTGACGGTGGTCGCCTACGAACCGCAAAAGCTCACGGAGCGTTATCAGCGGGCCCTCGCCATCGGGCGGCAGATCGACGCCGGCAAGCCGGTGACACCAGCCGTCCCGGGGAAGTAAGGTTCGCCGCTTTACACAACTGAACTCCCGCCTTTAGTCGTTTCGCGGCGCCCCTGCGTCAATCCGGTTAGAAGCACAAATCTTCAAGGAGAACGCAAGGCCCCATGAAACGGAAACAAACGCACTCATTGCAACCCTCCGCTCCGGCATCCACCGCCAGGCCGGAGACCCAGCGTCCCGATTCCGGCGCGATTGCCGCACTGGCCTACCGTCTGTGGCAGGAGCGCGGATGTCCCGAGGGCTCCTCCGAAATCGATTGGTACCGCGCCGAACGGCAACTGATGTCCGCCCGCGGGCCCAGCCGATTGATGGTCGCCTGAGCGCGCGCGGCCATCGCATGTCCGCGGGCGCTCCTTCCCACCGCCCGCGGACATACCCTCTTCGACGCCCCTTAACGAGCAGGAAGCTCCACCACCGCAACCGCGAAACCCGCGAGTTTCACGCTCTCGCTCTCCAGGCGCGCCGAAGCCGCCGGCTGAAACGCCGTGCTCTCGTCCACATAATGCATGGTGGCGCCCGCCGCCTGCGGCAATGTGATCTCCGTGGTCTGGTTGCGCCGGTTCACCAGCAGGAGGCGCCGCGCTCCCCCGCGCGTCACGAAGCCCTGCGCGTAGACCACGGCACCCGGCTGCGATGTGCGCACCAGTTTATCCCCGGGACCGAAATTATCCCTCAGCAGTTTGAGCACCCAAAAGCGCGCGTTGGGCTGCCCGGTCTCCCAATCCACCAACGACACGCTCGGATACTGCGTCGGGTACCCGACCAGTTGCGACGCGCCCACCACCTCGATCCCCATGTTGGCCAACTCGCCGAACATCCACGCATACATCGCGCCGCACAGGTTCCAGTACGAATTCGGAATCGGCTGCGTGACGTGCCCCGGCTGCCCCTGCTTGCGGTCGTCCGCCGAAATCGCGCCCACCTCGTTGATCATCGTGATCGTCCCCGGCGACAGCCGCTGCCGGATGGCTTCGATGTAGCGCACCGAATTCAGAAACCCGTTGGTCTGGTCCCACACCGTGTACTGCTGCGCTTCCACCGGCTCATCCGTCGCCGGCGAGTAGTAATAGTGGTAGCTGATCGCGTCCAGCGGCACGCCGGCCTTGTGATTCCGCGGATTCAGGAAGTATTCGAACATCTGCGGCAGCCGGCTGGGCGCCGCCACCGAAATTCCGACGAACTTCGTCCCGGGCGAAACCCCGTGAATTGCGGCCGCGATCGCGTCGTAGATCTTCGTGTACTGCTCCGGTCCCAGGCGATGCTCCAGGTCGGGTTCGTTGAGCACTTCCCACCAGTCGAGCTTGTAGTGGTGCGGCGAATCGTGCCGCTTGCCCAACTCGTCCACGAACCCGCCGCGCGTATACCAGCTCACCAGCCGCGCGTAATACTCGCCGAGTTCCCGCGCCGAGGGATCGCGCAGTTCCCTGCCCTGCGTGTAGTTCCACACCACCTGGTAGGGATCGTCGGGATAGGTCACCGGCTCCGGCGTGGTCCACATCCATGCCGGCGTCGTGCTGAAATTGAGCACCGCCGGATGCCCCTTCACCGCCTCCAGAAAATCCACCGTGAGCGGATCGATCACCGAAAAATCCCACGACGACCTGCCGCCCGCGGGAGGCTGCAATTCGGCCACGGCGAGCCGCGGATACGGTAGCCACGGTACGTAGCGCGCGTAATCCGGCGCCAGGTCGCGCAGCGCCTCAAATACCCGGTCGTGGATCTTCGACCCGCGGCGCAGCGGCGGGTTCACCACCACCTGAAGTGTCGGCGTGGTCCTGGAGACGCGGCTCACCACATCCCAGGAGATATTCACGGCGGGCGGCACATCCGCCGCCGCCAACAGGCCCGACAGGCCGCGGACGGCAAGGAACAACGCTGTCAGTCGCACGGTGATCGCCTCCGGCTTTCCCGGACTGGCGCCCATCCTATCACGCGGACGTCCGCCGCGCGCGCTCTCTCACTTGCCCGTGAGCGGCTGCAGCACGGTCGCGGCCATGCGGGTATCGAGGAACTCGGCATGGTCGCCGGCCTTCTTGCCGGGCGCGGGCAGGAGGCGCGCGGCCAGGGGCTTGCGCCACTTCCAGGAGAGCGACGCGACGTCCCCGACGATGCGCGCGATGTGCTCTTCGGCAATGTCGCCGGGCAGCGGCACCGTGTCCAGTCCCCCGGCGCACACGGCCGAGTACGCCAGCAGCGAATCGATGTTGTACGTGCGCTCCGCCCACCGTTTGGCGAGCAGGTTGTCTTCCAGCACCGGCACCATGAGGCCGGCGTATCCCGCCTGCTTGACCGGCGTGGACTTCACGGCGCGGGTGATGATGCCGGCTGCCGTCATCGTCCCGCCCGCGCCGAAGGGCGCGCCGGTGAAGGCTTCGATCGCGGCCGCGATCGAGTTGTCGCCCATCGGCGCCGGTGTGGGGTCGATGCCCTCGTAGCTCCAGCCGGTCTGCGCGGCGATGCGGACGGCCGCGGCTTCGGCGGGCAGCAGGTGCTTGGTGAGCGCGGCGGCGAGCCGGTCCTCGGCCAGCCCGGGATCGCGGACCGCAGCGAACACTTCGCGCACGATGCCGGCGCCTTCGAGTCCCACCGAAAAGGCGCGCCCCGGCCCATCGTGCCAGGCGGCCGGGTAGAACGGCGTGTAGGCCGGCACCATCGCCGCGGCCGCGAAGTTGAAATTGCCGTTGCCCCGCGGGCTCTTCCTGGCCACGGCGGCGATCACGCGCGCGGCCTCGCGCACCGGCTTCCAGCGGATGCCCGCGTTGGTGGCGACGATGAGGCTGCCGTTGACATCCGTGGAAGAGAAGACGTCGATCGCGACATCGGTCGCGAAGCGGTCCTCGTCCGGATCGAGCATGAGGGCGCCCAGGTTGGGGCGCGCGCCGAGTTTCGCGGCGAGTTCGCCGTAGCTGCGCACCAGCGACACGGCGTCTTCGTGCTTCATCCCGCGGATGTAGTCGGCCAGCGGCTGGCTGACGATCCGGATGGTCTGGACCTCGAAACCCGAAGCCTGGTATTCGGCCCGCGCTGCGTTCAGGAATTTCGCGGCCTCCGCTACCTGCGCCCGGTAGTTGTTCGCGTCGATGCGGATGAACGCCGTGATGGCGCGGACCTTGGGGCGGGTGTCGGCGGCGGCGGCGAGCGACGCCGCGGCCAGAGCGAGCACGAGGGCTTTGCGCATGGTGCGGTTATACCATGGGTGGTGTCATGCTGCGTGCGTTACTGCTGCTGGGAGCCATGGCCGCGGGCGCGGCCGCGGCGAATCCGCCGGAGGTGCTCAAACTCCGGGGCGCCACCGAAGGCGTGCACGATCCGGTCATCATCCGGCAGAAGGGCACGTACTACGTCTTCTCTACCGGCGGCGGACGCGGCGGCGCCGGCATCGTCCCCATGCGCACGTCGCCGGACCTGATCCACTGGAAGGACGCCGGCATGGCGCTGCCCGCCATCCCGGAGTGGGGCCGCAAGGAAATCCCGGGCGCGCGCGGTGCGTGGGCGCCGGACATTTCGTTCTACAGCGGGACGTATCACCTCTACTACGCGCTCTCCACCTTCGGCAGCCGCAACTCAGCGATCGGGCTGGCCACGAACGTGACCCTGGACCCGAGCGACCCGCGCTACAAGTGGGTGGACCAGGGCATGGTGCTTCGGTCGACCCAAGAAGAGGACGACTGGAACGCGATCGATCCGAACCTCGTGGTCGAGAACGCGCACAGCGTCTGGCTGAATTGGGGGAGTTTCTGGGGCGGCATCAAGATGCGGCGCGTGGATCCGGCGACGGGAAAGCTATCGGAGAAGGACACGACCCTCTACTCGCTGGCAAGCCGCCCGCGCCAGCAGCCAATCGGCGGCAGCGTGGAGGCGCCGTTCATCGTGAAGCACGGCGATTTCTGGTACCTGTTCGTTTCGTTCGACAGGTGCTGCCGCGGAGTGAACAGCACGTATAACGTGGTGGTGGGGCGCGCGCGGCGAATCACCGGGCCGTACGTGGATAAGGACGGCAAGCCGATGACCGCAGGCGGCGGATCGCCGGTGATCGCGGCGACCACGCCCGAGTGGCGCGGTCCGGGGCACGAAGCGGTGCTGCACGATCGCGGGCACGACTACCTCGTCTTCCACGCCTACGACGGCAAGACGGGGCGTCCCCACCTGATGATTTCGACCATGGTCTGGGAAGACGGCTGGCCGCGCGCGGGGGCGCTGCCGTAGGGGCGAAAGGTCAACCGGAGTGCTTAACCGAAGTGGTCCGCCACTTACCGAGCCGCGAGCGTGAGCGAGCGCTGTGGTCCCCCAAATCCGTTAAGCACCCGTTCAGCCGGCGCACTTCCCTCCAGCCCCCGCCGTCTGATAGCTTCGATAGTTTCACCGATGACGACCACCTTCCCGGCACGCCCGAAGATCTCCGGTTTCAGCAGGCTTCGGCCGGCCGCGAGAGCATGCACCCGCGCGATCGCGTTCTGGGCCTGCCTCGCTTCCGTCGCCGGCGTGGCGGACGCGCAAAAGAAAAACGAAGCGTACCAGTTGCACATCCACCGCGCACCCTCGCCGATCGTGATCGACGGAAGCGCCCACGAACCGGCCTGGGACTCGGCCGAGGTGGCAAGCAATTTCTGGATGGTCCTGCCGATGGACACCGGCCGCGCGAAAGTACGGACCGACGTCCGCATGGCCTACGACGACCACCAGTTGTACCTGAGCGCGATCTGCTACTTCGGCGACATCCCCGGGCCCTTCATGGTGGAGTCGCTCAAGCGGGACTGGTCGTTCGGCAAGAACGACAACTTCATCTTCTTCCTGGACACCTTCGACGACGAGACCAACGGCTTCACTTTCGGAGTGAACGCCGCCGGTGCGCAGTGGGACGGGCTCCTCTACGAAGGCGGCAAGGCCAACCTCAGTTGGGACAACCGGTGGACCTCCGCGGTGAAGACCTACAAGGATCGCTATGAACTGGAGATCGCGATTCCGTTCAAAAGCATCCGCTATAAGAACGGCATCACCCGCTGGGGCGTCAATTTCAGCCGGCTGGACCTGAAGACCACGGAGAAGTCTTCCTGGACCCCCATCGGCCGCCAGTTCCCCACCGCCGCGCTGGCGCTGGCCGGTGTGCTGATCTGGGACGAGCCGCCTCCCGCCCAGGGACCCAACGTCGCCGTGATCCCGTACGCGCTCGGCGGCATCAGCCGCGACTACGAGGCGCACACGCCGCTATCCACGCGGCGCGACATCGGCATGGACGGCAAGGTCGTGTTCGGTTCGGCGCTGAACCTGGACCTCACCGTCAACCCCGATTTCTCCCAGGTGGATGTGGATCAGCAGGTCACGAACCTCAGCCGGTACGAACTGTTCTTTCCGGAGAAGCGGCAGTTCTTTTTGGAGAACGGAGACCAGTTCACCAATTTCGGTTACGCCACGATCCGCCCGTTCTTCAGCCGCCGCATCGGCCTCAATGGAGTGCCGATCCGTTTCGGCGCCCGCCTGAGCGGGAAGCTGAACAAGGACTGGCGCCTGGGCGTGATGGACATGCAGACCGGGGTTCCGGGCGACGGCAGTGTCGCGCCGCAGAACTTCGCCGTGTTCGCCCTGCAGCGCCGCATGTTTTCACGCTCCAACCTTGGCGTCCTGCTGGTCGATAAGGAGTCGTTCCAATATACCCGTGCCGGGGTGCCCGCGGCGCCGTCCGGGCACAACCGCAATCTCGGATTCGAGTACAACCTGGCATCCAAGGACAACCTGTGGACCGGCAAAGCGCTGTTTCTGAGATCGTTCACATCGGGCAATCAGGGTGGCGGGAATGTCTATGCCGGAAATCTTCAGTACTTCAGCCGCCGCTGGCTGATCAACGGACAGACCGAGAACGTGGATCCGCGATACGTCGCCGAAGCGGGCTACGTGCCGCGCAACGGCTATCGCCGCGCTCTGGCCACCGCCGGCTACACGTTCCTGCCGGAGAGCGGACCCATCTTGAGCCACGGCCCGACCTTCAACAGCAGCAACTTCTTCGATTGGAACGGGAGGTTGAGCGATTACGAGACGACGCTGGGTTACAACGTGACCCTGCGCAGCGGCGACGTCTTTTCGGTTTCCGCCGGCGCGGATTACGTGCGCCTGCTCCAGCCCTTCGACCCGACCAATTCGGGACGCCCGCAATTGCAGGTCGGCAGTGAGCACCGCTGGAAGTTCTGGAGCACCAGTTACACGTCCCGCCAGCAGAGCGTCTGGCGATACGCCTTCTCTTCCCAGGTGGGAGGCTATTATGCGGGCGGGGCACAGCGGACGCTGTCCGGAACCGTCGGCTACCGGTTTCAGCCGTACGTGAGTCTGGCCGGCACCGTCACCTACAACGATCTCCGCCTGCCGCAGCCGTGGGGCGACACCCGCTTCTGGCTGGTCGGCCCGCGATTCGATGTCACCCTCACGAACACCCTGTATTTCACGACGTACGTCCAGTACAACGAGCAGCAGAGAAACCTGAACGTGAACAGCCGCGTGCAGTGGCGCTACAAGCCTGCCTCCGACGTGTTTCTCGTCTGGACCGAGAACTATCTGCCGGACTACCTGCAGCCCGGGCAGGCCGGATTGTTTTCCACCCGCAACCGGGCCATCGTACTGAAGTGGACTTACTGGTGGAACCTGTAAGGCGCAAGGTCGTAGCGGCCGCCTACCCGCGCTGCAACTCCGTCCACAGCGCGCGGTAGTAGCGCAGGAAGCGCTCGGGTTCCTTGCTCTCGGCGGCCTCGCAAAGCGTCCAGCGGTCGTAGTTGGAGCGCTTCATCAGGGCGAAGAGTTCACGATAGGGGTAACCGCTGATGAGTTCGTTGATGTGGCAGCTCTTGAGCCAGGGACGGAGCAACTCGAAGCTCTGTTTCACGGAACCCTCCGCCACGTCCGTGGGATTGGAGTTCCAGCAGAGGCCGACGTTGTCGTGCCTGGTGGCGCGCATGATGGCGGCTGCAAGCGGCGGGGTCTGAGTGTCGCGTCCGTGGACTTCGAGCCAGACTTCGACGCCGTGGACATAGCCGTACTGCCCGACTTCGCGCAGCCCTTCGCCGATCGTCGCGATGGTGGCGTCGCGCGGAACGCCGTTGGGCAGGCCATTCGGGCGGACCTTGATGGCGATCGCGTTGGTGTCGTGCGCCAGGCGCACGAACTGCTTCGCGGTATCGATCTGCCGCCGGCGCTCTTCGGCGTCGGGCGACTGGAATTCGCACGTGGTGCCGAAACTGAGCAGCCGCACTTTGCTCCGCTCGAAACGCGCCTTGACCGCTTCGCGCTCGGCGGCGGAGAGCGAAGGTTCCACGCCGTGCTTGTGCGTGGTGCGGAGTTCGACGCAGGTGAACCCGGTCTTTTCGAGCGTCTGGATGACCGTCTCCAGGTCCATGTCCTTCAGGACGTTGTAGGTGACTGCTCCGAGCTGCATGAGCCTACTGTAACGGATGTGCCGGGCCGTGAAAAGCCGGCATCACCGCGAGCAGACGGCGTAGATCAAAATCGCCCGGCTCGAGCCGTTCGAATTCGTGGCCAGGCAGCGCCACTGGGTCGTAGGCGCTGCCGGGTCCGGTCCGCTGTAGTTTACGGTGATGTCGCTCTCGGCCGAATTGTAGTCGCGATGCCCGCAGCCGCCGGAGATCAGCACCGGGTGATCGGATGGGCAGGCGACGTACCAATAGCCGTACGAGTTGCCGGACAACGTGACGTCGGCACGCTGCATCGAGATGGCGCCGCTCAGGCTCACAGGTCCGGTGCCGAGTTGTCCGTTGGAATCGATCACAACCGGCACGGCGTCGTTGTTGCCGGGCGTGACGCCTCGGATTCCCGAAATGAAGGCCGAGGTCTGCGTACCGGCCGTGCCGATGCGCATGACTCCGGAGTCGGTGCCCGCACCAACGTTCGCGACGTAGACATTGTTGCTGCCGCTGGTCAGGCTGGAGCCGGCGTTCAGTCCCAACGCCGTGTTGTTGCCGCCGTTGGTGAGAAACGCGAGCGTGGAAACACCAAACGCAGTATTACCGCTTCCGCTGACTGTTCTCTCCAGGGAAGCTACACCGCCAGCGGTGTTATTAACGCCGATGGTGTTGCCGGGGAGCGAGTAGGCCCCGATCGCTGTGTTTTGGAGACCGGTGGTATCCGCGGTCAAGGCGGCGTTTCCGACGCCTGTGTTGTAGCTGCCGGAGCCAGCCGGCAGAGCCGAAAGCCCGAAGGAGGAGTTTGTGCCGAATGCCTGGGCCATCGGCGTGCCGTTCTGCCTGATGTTGCCCGTAATATCCAGATCCCCGTCCGGGCGGACCGTGAGGTGATTGACGCCGTTGGTCGAGATGTTCACCGTATTCGTCGCGGCCGAGAACAGTCCAGTGTTCGAGTTCCCCGAAAAGCTCAGCGACGGCGCCGCGGCCGAACCGGCCTGTAGCACGTTCGGTCCCGGGGGTCCGGTGAGACCCACTGGACCGGCGGGACCGGTCGCGCCTTGAGGACCCGCTGGTCCGGTCGCGCCCTGAGGACCGGCGGGACCGGTGAGCGTGATCTGCAACTCCGCCGGATGACTCGTGCCGGCGCTCTCCTTACTATCGAAAAACACAGACACGCCGGGCGAGCCGGGCTGAATGGAAAATCCCTGGTTCAACGCGATGTGATCGAGCCAGTTCCTGACCGCCTGCGTAGCATCGATCGCCAGGTATGTATTCGCCACAGTGACTGGAACGGCTGTCGCCACGATCCCACCGGCGGTGGGCGCATTGGTGCCGTTAACGCCGCTCTCCGTCCACTGCCCGTTGGCCACATCGATGTTCACGGAGCCTGGCGCGCCGACCTTGTTCACGTACAGGATCAGGGTAGCTTTGGCAACGCTGCTGCCTGAGGTGCCGGCCGGAAGCGTGCTCAGATCGAACTGCACCAGCCCCTGAAACGAACTGGGGCCCCCCACGTTGATGTTGGGTAGTGCTCCATAGTTGCTGGCCGAGCCCGGACTGACAAACGCGTCCTGGGCAACCGGAACGCCCGTGGCCGACGCGGCAACAGGAACAGCAAGCGCAAAACACATGGATACCACTGATGGCTTCAGTCTCACGAGTAACGCCCCCTTGTTCAAAAGGTGAAGTCTCTGAAATGCATTGGTGACAATACCCGTTATGAACCGGATATTGCAATCCGGGTTCTTCCCAAGCGCGGCCTGAAACCCGCCGCGCGGTTATACTGAACCATGCGTTTCGTTGGCCTCTTGCTGGCCGCCGGACTCGCCTGCGCACAAAACGGGATGCGCACGCGCACCGCCGCCGGCCTCGACTCGATCGATCCCGCGCGTCTCAAAGCCGAACTCACCTTTCTCTCCTCCGATGCGCTCGCCGGGCGCCGCTCGCTCGAAACCGGCAGCGAAGTCGCGATTCAGTGGATCGCCAGCCAGTTCGCCATCGCCGGCCTCACGCCCGCCGCCGGCGATTCCTACCTCCAACCCGTCCCCCTCATCGAATTCACAGCCGACCGCATGGCCTCCAGCCTCGTCATCGAGCACGCCGGCAAGGCCACTGCGTACCACGCTCCCGACGCCGTCAGCAATTTCCCCAACGAGGTCGCCGTCTCCGGCCCCATCGTCTTCGCCGGCTACGGCATCACCGCCCCCGAACTCGGCTACGACGATTACGCCGG
Organism: Acidobacteriota bacterium; assembly: GCA_018268835.1. Lineage (GTDB taxonomy): Bacteria > Acidobacteriota > Terriglobia > Bryobacterales > Bryobacteraceae > Solibacter. The sequence goes on from JAFDVU010000123.1 coordinate 20,036, forward strand.
CATCGACGTAACAGGCAAGGTCGTTCTCCTCTTCAACCACGAACCGCGGGAAGACGACGAGACCAGCATCTTCAACGGCCGCGGCAACACGCGCTACGCCAACAACACCTACAAGGCCTTCAACGCGCAGCGCCACGGCGCCGTCGCCGTGCTCGCCATGCCCGACCCCGGCCACCAGCGCGGCCGTGGACGCGGCTCCCGCGGCGCCTTCGCCCTCACCCGCCCGCGCATCCCCAGCGAGGCGCTCGCCGAAGGCGGCCCCGCGATTCCCCTGTTCACCATCTCCACCGGCATCGGCGCCGCCCTCTTCGATGCCGCCGGCAAACAGCCCGCCGCCGTCCAGAGCGCGATCAACGCCGGCCCCGCGCCCGCATCCTTCGCCATCCCCGATACCCGCGCCGAACTCCGCCCCGTCATCTCCGATCGCCGCCGCGCCGACTCCTACAACGTCGCCGCCCTCATCGAAGGCAGCGACCCCGCGCTCCGCAACGAGACCATCGTCTTCAGCGCCCACTTCGATCACGATGGCACCGGCCCGCTCGGCGTCCTGCACGGCGCCGACGATAACGGCTCCGGCACCGTCGGCGTCGTCGAACTCGCCCGCGCCTTCGCGCGCAATCCCGTCAAGCCGCGCCGCTCCCTCCTCTTCATCGTCTTCGCCGCCGAGGAGCGCGGCTTGCTCGGCTCGTACTACTACGTCTCCCATCCGCTGCGCCCGCTAGCCTCGACGCGCGCCGTCATCAACTTCGACATGATCGGCCGCAACGAAGCCGCCGACCCGCGCGTACAGACCGCGATCTCCCCGGACACCTCCAACGAACTCGCCCTCATCGGCACCCACTACAGCCCCGATTACCGCGCCGTGGTCGAGCGCAACAACCAATCCATCGGCCTCAAGCTCAACTACAAGTGGGACCGCGATTCCGCCAACAGCGTGCTCTTCCGCAGCGACCAGTACCCGTTCCTCCTGCACGATATCCCGGCCGTGTGGTGGTTCACCGGCTTCCATCCCGATTACCACCAGGTCACCGACACCGTGGACCGGATCAACTTCTCCAAGATGGCCAGGATCCTCCGCCTCGCCTACCTTTCCGGCTTCGAATTCGCCGATGACGAGCACCCGCCGCTGCTCAACCCCAAGGCCATGGCGCGATGATCCCCGTCCGCATCGCCGCCATCGGCGAAGCCGAGGCCATCGCGCGCGTGATCAACAGTGCCTTCCGCCCCGCCGAGGAGTTCTTCGTCGAAAGCGACCGCATCTCCGTCGATGGCGTCCGCGCCCTCTTCGCCACGGGCGCGTTCTTCATCGCCGGCGATTACGCCGGAGCCGTCTACGTCGAAGTGCGCGGCGAGCGCGCCTACTTCGGCATGCTCGCCGTGGACCCCGCGCGCCAGGGCGCCGGCATCGGCCGCACCCTCATCGCCGCCGTCGAAGACTACGCGCGCGCGCACGGCTCCCGCTTCATGGATATCCGCGTGGTCGACCTGCGCACGGAACTGCCGCCCCGCTACCGCAAACTCGGCTACGTCGAAACCGGCAGCGAGCCGTGGCCCGGCGATGTCCCCAGCAAACTCCCCTGCCGCCTGCTCCGCATGGAGAAGACGCTGTAGCCGCGCCTACCGCACCGTCGGATACTTGATCCCCAACTGCTCGAGATACGTATCGTACTTCGCCGGGTCGTAATAATACTTGCGCATTTCGCCGCGGTACTTCTCCATCGTGCCCTGGTTCAGCCACACCGCCGGCTTATCGCCGGGGCGCAGGAAGCTCTTGTATTTCACATCCTTCGTCTGCACGTTGTTGAAGTAGTCCCACGCCGACTTCACCAGGTCCGGATGCAGCAGGATGTCCAGCATCGTCATCGCCTGCACCTTCGCCCCCGCGATCACACCTTTATGCGCAATCGGCGTCGCCATCGAAATCGCGTTCGCCCAATTGTGCCCCGGCCCACCCGGAATATTGGAGGGGAAGCGCAGCGTCACCGTCGGCACGTTCCACGACACATCCCCGATATCGTCGCTGCCGCCGCCCGTGGGCCCCACGCCCTGCCCGTCTATGCCCTCCTGCGGCGTCTCCTCACGCGGCAGACGCGGCGTCATCACCTTCGTCGCCAGCCCGCGCTCCGGCTGCTTCAACTCGTGCTGCAGCGCCTTGGCCAGTTTCTGATCGTCGTCCGACCACTGCGGCAGCCCGACTTTATTGATGTTCACCTGCATCGCATCCGCGATCGGCCGGTTGAAGTGTCCCGGCCACGCCGTCCCCAGCAGCCGCTCCGTGTACGTGGTATCGGTCATCAGCGTCGCGCCCTTGGCCATGTTGTCCCCGATGCGCCACATGTCCATGATGTGGTCATAATCGGCTTCGCGGAAGTAGTACCACACACTCGCGCTCGGCGGCACCACGTTGGGCTGGTCCCCGCCGTTGGTGATCACGTAGTGCGACCGCTGCGCCAGCCGCAAATGCTCGCGGCGGAAGTTCCAGCCCACGTCCATCAACTCCACCGCGTCCAGCGCGCTGCGCCCGCGCCACGGCGCTCCCGCCGCGTGCGCACTCTCGCCTTTGAACAGGTACTCCACGCTCACCAGTCCGTTCTGGTTCTGCGCGGCCCCCCACGTCACCCCCAGGTTCGCCGCCACGTGCGTGAACAGGCACACGTCCACGTCCTTGAACATGCCGGCCTGCACGTAGTACGCCTTCGTGCCGACCAGTTCCTCCGCCACCCCCGGCCACAGCCGGATCGTGCCCGTGAGGTGCTCGCGCTCCATTACCTTCTTTACCGCCAGCGCCGCGATGATGTTCAGGGGCACGCCGGAGTTGTGCCCCTCGCCGTGGCCCGGCGCGCCCTCGATCAGCGGCTCGTGCCACGCCACGCCCGGCTTCTGCGAAGCCTGCGGGATGTCGTCGATGTCGCTGCCCAGCGAGATCACCGGCTTGCCCGATCCCCAGCTCGCCACCCACGCCGTCGGAACCCCGGCGAAGCCGCGCTCGATCCTGAACCCTTCCTTCTCCAGAATCCCGGTGAGATATTTCGAGGTTTCGAACTCCTGGAAGCCAAGCTCCCCGAAGCTGAAGACGCTGTCCACCATCACCTGCGCCTGCTTCTTCATGGCGTCGATCTGGCCGGCCAGGTCCGACTTCATCGCCGCCTCTCGTTCGGGCGAAACCTTCGGCTGAGCGAACGCCGCGATCGCG
>JAFDVU010000124.1 GCA_018268835.1 Acidobacteriota bacterium
CGCTCCGGTGATGGTCGAATTCGGTGTAAGTCCTACCTGGCCTGCGCCGCAAGTGCTCACGCCCGTGCACGAGGCATTGATGAACTGGAAGTAGATCGCTTGCGATAGGAAGGTGATGGTGGCTCCGGTGTTTTCGGTCAGACTGACGACGAAAGTGCCGGCGGAGAGGCCGAAATGGATCAAGTCGCTGCCCGGGCTGTTGGAAATGGCTGTGAGCGGAGAGGGGCCGTTGCCGGGGTAAGTGAGCACCGCGTCCAGGGTTCCGCCGCCGCCCACTCCCGTGTAAGTGGCCGAGAGGGTGCACTTCGTATTCGAACCGTCGAATACGCAGTTGCCCCAGCTCACGCGGCTTTGGCCGATGCCGCCGCTGCCGCCGAGGCCGGTGAAAGTCACGGTTTCATTGCTGTGGGTGAATGTGGCCGTGACGGCGAAGGCGCCCTGCGTGGCGAACAGTCCGCATAGTACGGACACAGTTATCGTGGAAAGTCTCATGGCTGACCCTCTGTTCCCTCCCGAGTGCAGCCATCAGAATACCAGACGAAAGCGCCGGACCTGCTCCGCTACGGCTCTAGTACCACTCTTACTTCGCCGCTGGCACGACCGCCGGCTTCGTCAGCCAGCCGTTCAGCTTCAGCCACTCCTCCACCCGGTCCAGATAGTGATCCGCGCCGCCGCCCTTGGTGACGAAGCCGTGGCGGCCGGCCTGGAATACGTGCAGTTCGGCATTCAGCCCGGCCTTTCTCCACGCCTCGAAGAGATCGATCGATCCCTGGTATCCGACGGCCTGGTCGTCCGCCGCCACCGCGATGAACAATGGCGGCGCTCCCGCCGGCGGCGGGGTGGAACTCGCGCCCGCGGCGTAGATGGGCATCGCGAAATCGGGTCGCGCATCGGCGGGACCGTAGACTGCGGAGAGCAACACCGCTCCTCCCGCGGAATAGCCGATCATGCCAATGCGGTTCGCGGCCACGCCGAATTCCGCGGCGTGCGCGCGCACCACGCGGACCGCCTGTTGACCGTCCGCGCCGGCGATCTCCCGCAGATTCTGCCCCGCCTGCGGACCCGTGGCGGCGGGTCCTCGTCCCCCGGCCGCGGCCGGCGCGGCGGGGTCCACGTAAATCGTGCGGTACTTCAGGACGAAGGCGTCCACGCCCATCTGGTTGAACCGCTTCGCCACGTCCACCCCTTCATAGGACATCATCAGAGTGCGGAATCCTCCACCCGGCGCCACGATGATCGCGGTGCCGGCCGCGCTCGCCTTATCGGCGGGGTAATAGAGCAGGACCGGCCGCACGATATTCTGCGCCTGCGGGCGCTCCGGCGTTCCGGCGGTTCTCTCCGGATAGTGCCAGTTCTCCGAACCGGGCGCGACCCCGGGATACAGCGGGATCTCGCGTGCCGGCGGCGCCGGTTGTGCCCAACCAGTGGCCGCGGCGGCAGCCAGAAGCAGCGTACTCATGCGGTGAATTCCGGGCATGCGGGAAACTTCCTTCCGGAAGCGATCATACATCATCGTTCGGTTTCACCGCTCCGCCGCGGCCGTCCCGGTGTACCATGTCCTACCGGAGGTCCGCATGGACAGTCAACGATGGGGCGCCTTTTCGGTGATTGACCACATCGACGCCGGTGCGCTTGCCGCCGACGTTCTTCTCTACGACAAACTGATGCTGCCGGTGCCGCCGGACGAGGCCGAAATCCGCCGCTGGGAAAAGGAGCAATGGCAGCCGGGGCTTCAGAAACAACGGCTGGATCTGCTTGGCGACCTCGCCGAACCTATCGCCTGGAACACCGAACGTCAGCAGGTCTATCAACGCGAGATGGACCGCCTGAGGGAGGCGGGAGTCAAGGTCAACGGCTACCACATGACCGGCATGGTGCTGGCCGGGGAAAGCGTCGATGTGGTGGCCGCCTACCACTCCGCGGACGCGTTCCGGAAGGACTATCCAGAGGAAACCGAGGCGGATAAGAAGGCGTTTCTCGCCTACCTGCTGGGACAGAAGTTCGCCGTGCCGAAGGGAGACAAAGAAGAGGCCCTGAAGAAAGCCGTGAAGGTCGCGCGCCTGCCCGAATTCCAGGAGCACCGTTTCGCCATGTACGACTGGCAACAGAAGGTGATCGTCGAAGGAACCCCGCCCGAGGATGCCGTGCGCCGTATGGATCTCTTACTGGCCCGCTACAACCGGTGCGTCGAAAAGGCCGTGAAGGACGTGTACTACAAGTTCGCATTCACCCTCGCGGGAGTGGCACTCTCGCTGGCCGCGGCACCGGCAAACCCGTTGGCCGCGGGCGGGGCGCTGCTGGCCATGACCCGCTTCTCGGCCATGGAAAGCCGGCCCGCGATCTCCGCCGGTCCCAACGGCCCCTCGGCAATGTTCCACGATTTCGAAAATATCCAGAAGCCCTTCTGGGACTGGACCAAACATAAGTAGCCCACGCGGGCGGCGCCGTTCCCGCCTGCCGGGCGTGCTCGCGGCCCGCGGCCCACTGTGTCACAATGTCCGCGATGTCCGGACTCCGAATCCTCCTCCTCGCCGCGGCGGCAGCCGCGTCTCTATCCGCGCAAAACTTCGCGCTGCATGAAGGCGACCGCGTCGTCTTCTATGGCGACAGCATCACTGATCAGCGCCTCTACACGACCTTCACCGAGACCTACGTGGTCACACGCTTTCCCAGGATGGACGTGGCCTTTACCCACTCCGGGTGGGGCGGAGACCGCGTCAACGGCGGTGGCGGCGGGCCCATCGACGTGCGCCTGTGGCGCGACGTGCTGCCTTACCGTCCCACCGTCATGACCATCATGCTGGGAATGAACGACGGGCATTACCGCGCGTACGACCAGGCGATCTTCGACGAATTCGCCACCGGATATAAACACATCGTCGATACCGTGAAGCGCCAGTTTCCCGGCATCCGCATCACTGCGATTCAGCCCTCGCCCTACGACGACGTGACCCGCGCGCCCAACTTCGAGGGCGGCTACAACGCCGTGCTGGTCCGCTACGGCGACTTCCTCAAGCAACTCGCGCAGGAGGACGGACTCGGGCTCGCGGACCTGAATACCGGCGTGGTCGCCGCGCTGGGCAAGGCGAAAGAGATCGATGCCGCGGCCGCGGCAAAGTTGATCCCCGACCGCGTCCATCCCGGTCCGGCGGGCCACCTGCTGATGGCCGAGGCGCTGCTCAAAAGCTGGCACGCGCCCTCCCTGGTCAGCGACGTGGAACTCGACGCGGCACGTAAAACGGCGGTGCGGCAGCGCGGCGCGAGCGTCTCCGAGGTGACCGCCGCGGGCAAGGGCCTCGCCTGGACGGAAATCGACGACGCGCTGCCCATGCCGGTGGACCTGCACGATGCGGCGATCTCGCTCGCGGTGCGCTCCAGCGACGTGATGGAGGCGCTGAACCAGGAGCCGCTCAAAGTGCGCGGCCTCGCCGCGGGCAAATACGCGTTGAAGATCGACGGCGAATCCGTGGGCGACTTCACCTCCGAGCAACTTGCCGAGGGCGTCAACCTCGCGACGCTCGCCACCCCGATGATGCGCCAGGCGATGCAGGTACACGCGCTCACACTCCGGCACAACAACCTGCACTTCGCGCGCTGGCGCCAGGTGCAGGTGCCGATGGAGAAGGACGCCGAGCCGCACCTGCTGCAGGCGCTCGCCTCGCTCGACTCACTCGAAGGCGACGTGATCAAAGAACAGCGCACCGCGGCGCAGCCCGTGGCCCATCGCTTCGAGGTGGTGGCGGAGTAGCTAAAACCGCGTCACTTCGGTGAAGTTGAAGTCGCGCACCTTCATGGCGGGGACGACCATGTCGAAGGTCTCCTCGCCGGAAGCGCGCACTGCGGGCGAAAGCTCTTCCACGCCGGAGAGCATCTCGATCAGGCTCTGGTTGAAGCGGAAGTTGAGCAGCCCGCATGCGACGCGTCCGTCTTCGATGAGGAAGGTGCCGTCGCGCGTCATCCCGGTGAAGATCTTCTCGTAGGGATCCACCTCGCGGATGTACCACAGTCGAGTGACCAGGATGCCGCGCGCGGTAGTGGCGATCATGTCTTCGAGCGGAGTCTCTCCACCGCTGAAGACGATGTTCATGGGCGCTTCGCCGGTTTCATTGGGCAGCGGAAAGCCGTGGCCGGTGGGCTCCACGCTATCGAGCGCGGCGGCGTGGCGGCAGCAGGCAACCTCGCGCACGACGCCCCGCTCCACCAGCGTGAGGCGGCGCCGCGGCACGCCCTCGGCATCGAAAGGCGCCCCGGACTGGCCATTATGGCGCGCGTCGTCGTACACGCTGATGTTGTCGCCGAAGAGCTTCGTGCCCAGGCGGTCGTTGAGAAAACTGCGCCCGTCGCGCAGCGCGGTGGCGCTGAAGTCCATGGCCATCTGCCCGGCGAGATCGAGCACGGCGGCGGGTTCCAGGATCACGGTGTACCGGCCGGGCGCGATTTCCCGGGGAGCGCGCGAGCGCGCTGCCTTCTCCGCGGCGCGGAGCGCGAGCTCGCGGGGCGCGATGGCGCGGGCGTCGCAGGCGCTGGCCTTGGCCCATCCCGAGCTGTCGCGGTCCATCGCGGTGATGGAGAAGCGTGCCATGGTCTCGCGGTGGTCGAGCGCGACCCCGCGCGAATTGAACAGCGAGAGCGCGCTCTCACCGGTGGAGTAGATGCCGGCCGCGGTCTGCCCGTGGCCGCGCACCACATCGATGGCTTCGGCGACGGCGCGGGCGCGCCCGTCCGGCGTCGAGCGCGCGGTGGCTTCGAAGTGGCGATCCACCGGCGCGACGGCGGCCGGAACCGTCAGCGGGAGCAGTTCGGGATCGGGCTCGGTGAGCCGCGTCACCGCGATGGCTTCTTCCACCACGGCGCGGATAGAGGCCGGATCGGTGCGGTTGGTGGATGCGCGCGCGGTGCGCCCCTCGATCAGTGGGCGGACCGAGATATGGATCGTGCGCTCGGCCACGTTCTGGTGGATCACATTGTTGGCGAAGCGCGTTAGCGCCTGCTCCTCGCCGGCGATGATGGCTTCGATTTCGCTCACACCCCGCGCGCGCGCCGCGTCCACGATCTGCTCGAAGAGGGCTGCGTTATCCGGCATAGGCGCCCCCAACCTTGATCTTGCGGAAGCGCGCGGGGCTGGCGCCGTGGCCTGTGCCCATCACCTGTTCCGGCTGCCCCTTGCCGCAATTGGGCACGCCCCACAGGGTCCAGTGCTCGCGCCCGGCAATCGCTTCGCAGGCGTTCCAGAACTCGGTGGAGATGCCGCTGTAGCTGGGGTTCTTCAACATGCGAACCCGGTTGCCGGCGCGGATCTCCCACGCGATTTCGCAACCGAACTGGAAGTTGTAGCGCTTGTCGTCGATCGACCAGCTGCGGTTGGTCTCCATGTAGATGCCGCGCGGAGTATCGAAGACGTCCTCGAGAGATTGCGCGCCCGGCAGCAGGCTCACGTTGGTCATGCGGATGAGCGGCAGGCGCGACCAGCCTTCGGCGCGCATGCAGCCGTTGGAGCGAGCGCCGCCCACGGCGCGCGCGGTTTCGCGCGACGTCATGTACCCGGTGAAGAGTCCCCCGCTGACGATGGGAACGGACTGCGCGGGCACGCCCTCGTCGTCGAAGGCGAAGGTGCCGAGTCCGGGACCGTGTTCGAACCGCGCGTCGCACACCACATTGACCATGGGCGAGCCGTAGCGCAGGTGGTTCAACTGATCCAGCGTGAGAAAGCTCATGCCGGCGTAGTTGGCTTCGCTGCCGAGCACGCGGTCGAGTTCGATGGGGTGGCCGATGGATTCGTGGATTTGCAGGCCGAGTTGGGAGCTGTCGAGGATGAGGTCGAACTCGCCTTCGGGACACTGGTCCGCCGAATGCAGCGCGACGGCTTCTTCGGCGATGCGCGGCGCGTGCTCGAGCAGGCGCAGTTCATCGACCAGTTCGTAGCCCTTGAGCTGATATTGGCCGCCGAAGGAGTTGGGATAAGAGCGCTTCTGGATTTCGCCCTCCCGGTAGCAGAGCGCCGAGTAACCGGCGCCGGAGGTGGTGCGGGTCTGGTCGATCACGCTGCCGAGTGTGGAGACGAAGATCTGCCGCCGCCGGTCGAAGTGCATGGACGCTTCGGCGAGGCTGATCGCGGGGTTGCGCCGGAGTTCGCGATCGACCGCGAGCAGCGTGGCGAGGTTGCGGTCGATCGGGATGGAGAAGGGATCGATCGCGGCCGGCGAAACCCACTCGGCGCGGTAGGCTTCTTCGGGCGCGAGTTCGATCCGGCTCGGCGCGCGGCTGCCGGAGGCGGCGATTTCGAGCGCGAGCGCGGCGGCGGAATCGATGCCCGCTGGGGTGAGATCGTCAGTGGCCGCGAATCCCCAGCAGCCATTTACCAGCGCGCGGATGCCGATGCCGGCGGATTCGCTCGTGGAGACGTGGGCGGGCTTGCCGTTCTTGGTGGCGACTTCGCGCTCGCGCGACTCGATGGCGCGCACGTCCGCGTATTGCACGCCGCGGCGGGCGACCGTGTCGAGGGCGCGAAGGGCTAGATCCTTCATCGCGGACAACCGGTCGGCCGGGAGGCCGACCCCACTGGGGCGAGATCCTTCATCGCGGGGTGATGAGGCCGCCGAGTTTATCCTGTTCGCTGGAGGCGGAACGCGGGAAACGCGTCGAGTAGGCTTCCAGGTACTTGAGGCCGGAGCCGGTATTGTAAAGCACGATGCGGTCGGTGGGTTTGAGGAAGCCGGACGCGATCAACTTCCGCGCGGCAGCGACGCAGGCGGCGCCTTCCGGCGCGGCGAAGATGCCCTCGTCGGCGGCCAGGTGCGCGCCCCAGTCGAGCATCTCCTCGTCGCTGACCGCGATGGCGGTGCCGCCGCTTTCGCGCACGGCGTTGAGCACCAGGAAGTCGCCCAGCGGCTTGGGGACGCGCAGGCCGCTGGCCAAGGTCTGGGCGCCGTCCCAGAAGCGGCTGCGCGGTTCCTGCTCTTCGAAGGCGCGGACCACGGGCATGCAGCCTTCGGCCTGGACCGCGACCATCTTCGGGCGGCGGCTGCCGATCCAGCCCAGGCGCTCCATCTCGTCGAAGGCCTTCCACATGCCGATCATGCCCACGCCCCCGCCGGTGGGATAGAAAATGGCATCGGGGAGTTCCCAACCCATCTGCTCGGCGACTTCGTAGCCCATGGTCTTCTTGCCTTCGATGCGGTACGGCTCCTTGAGCGTGCTGACATCGAACCAACCCTCGGCGGGCCCGCGTTCGGCGACGATTTTGCCGCAATCGCTGATCAGGCCGTCCACCAGCGTCACGTGGGCGCCGTAGGCCTTGCACTCGATGTAGTTGGACTGGGGGACATCATGCGGCATGAAGATGTGGGCTTCGATGCCGGCGGCGGCGGCGTAGGCGGCCATGGCGCTGGCGGCGTTTCCCGCGCTGGGGATGGCCACTTTCCTGATGCCGAGTTCGACGCACATGGAGACGGCACAGGACAGGCCGCGCGCCTTGAACGAGGCGGTGGGGTTCATCCCCTCGTCCTTCACCCACAGGGCTTCGGCCCCGATACGGGCGCCGAGGCGCCTGGTGGGGATCAGGGGGGTCCAGCCTTCACCGAGGGTCACCACGTTGGCGGGCGCGGGAGGCAGAACCGGCGCATAGCGCCACATGGAAGAGGGTCCGTTGGGGACGTCCCGGCGCAGCCAGCGGTAGCGGACCACGTCGAGATCGTAGCGAACCAGCAGGGGGCCCCCACAGGTGCAGAGATTGTTCGCGGCATCGGCGGCATACCGCAAGCTGCAGACACTACATTCCAGATGGGTGGCTTTGGGCATTCACCTGAAAGTCTAACATCTGGCACCGCCGGTACTTATCGGTGGAGGCGAAGACGAAGGCGAAAAGCGGGAAAAGTACCAGCAAGGGAGTTGATTCGGGTCAGAGAGTCCTATACCGGCCCCCTTACGAGCGGTTCTGTTCAGGGAACCAGGTACGTGATGAAATCGGGGCATGGCGGATGCATTGATACTCGGCCTGCTGGCGATGGTGGATCTGGGGTTCCTGGTTTACCTGCGCCAGCGGCGCGGTTGCCGGCTGCGCCGCGATCGCATGAAGACGAGCCTGGTAGTCTACGTGCACCGGGAAAACGGCTGCGAACTGCCCAAGCGGCGCCGGCTGTTGCTGAAGGCAAGCTAGACGCGGCCGGCGGACAGCCCGTGGGAAGCGGCCGGCGGGACTAGAATGGCTCTATGCGCGCGCGCCTCGTGCCGCTTGCCGTGATCCTGCTCTGCTGCTCCGGAGCCGCGCTCTGCCAGCGCTTCGGCGGCTTTCGCGGCTTTGGTTTCGGCCGCACGCAGGAAGGCCCGCGCCCCGTCTTCCCCAAGGAAGGTGAATTCCACTTCATCCGCCTGGAGTACACCGACGATCCCCGCTACCATCGCGGCTTCGGCTTTGCCTCCCGTGGCGCGGAGGGCTCGGGCTGGTGGATTGTCGATTGGCCGGATTCCGATGACCATTTCAGCATGGGCGTCCGTCGCCTCACCCGCATCGATACCGGCGAACCGCGCCACTTCCCTCTGACCGACGACCGCATCTGGGACCACCCCTGGATCTACGTGACCCAGAGCGGCTGGTGGAACCTGAGCAAGCCGGAGACGGACCGCCTGCGCGAATACTTGTTGCGCGGCGGCTTCCTGGTCACCGACGACATGTGGGGCGATGATGCCTGGCAGATCTTCCGCGGCACCATGGACCGCGTCTTCCCCGGGCAGCCCATCAACGATATCGCGCTCGACGATGCCGTGATGCACGTGCTTTACGACATCGGGCCCAGGGACCTCACCTGGATTCCCGGCACCCGCCACCTCCGCCGCGGCTACGACGGACAGGTTACCGTGCAACAGCCGCCCGGTAGCGAGCCCGCCTGGCGCGCCCTGTATGACGACCATCGCCGCCTGGTCGTCGCCATCAACTACAACACCGATATCGGCGACGCCTGGGAATACGCCGACGCGCCCGAGTATCCGGAGAAGATGACCGCGCTCGCCTACCGCTACGGGGTCAATTACCTGGTCTACGCGATGACCCACTAAGGGGTCGCGCTACTCGCCGCCGCGGCGTCCGCCGCGTCCGTTCTGCTGCGTCTGGGTCGTCTGCCCGCCGCGCCCCGTGGTCGCGCCGCCCGGCTGCGGTTTGTCCGCCTGCTGGCGTTCGCGGTTGATCTCCCACATGTCCACGCTCTGATCGAAATCGCCAAGCAAGTGCCTGGCGAAGTAATCCGCGCGCAGCCAGGTCACGTATTCGGCATCGGTGGTGTAGCCGTGGCGCTGCCCGGGCAGCACCATCATGTCGAAGCGCTTGTTGGCCTTGATCAGTGCGTCGGCGAGCCGATAGGTATTGCTCGGGTGAACGTTGTTATCGATGTCGCCGGTGATCAGCATCAGGTGGCCCTTGAGGTTCCTGGCGATCTCGCTGTTCTTATCGATCGAGTATTCGAAGCTTACCTTGCCGTCCTTATCCGTGACTTCCTTGATGCCGTTGTGCTTCTCGCTCCAGGTGTTGTTGTAGATGTTGTTCTCGTGATTGCCGCTCTCGCTCCAGCCCACCTTGAAGAAGTCGGGGTAGATGAGCAGCGCCGCCGCGGTCATGAAGCCGCCGCCGGAATGGCCCCAGATGCCCACGCGCTCGATGTCGATCCACGGATAGCGCGCCGCCAGTTGCTCGATGCCGGCCTTCTTGTCGGCGAGTCCGTAATCGCGCAGGTTGCCGTAGCCGAACGTGTGGTACCACTTCGAGCGGTGCGGGTTGCCGCCGCGATTGCCGATTTCGATCATGATGAACCCCATGTTGGCCATCAGTACCTGGTTGCTTTTGGGTGAGAAGACCTGGGTCACGCTCTCCTGCTGTGGACCGGGATACACGTAGGCGATGATCGGGTACTTTCTGGCGGGATCGAAATCGAACGGCCGGTACATCACGCCGTAGAGATCGGTCACGCCGTCGTCCGCCTTAACCTTGAAGGGCTCGGGGAACTTGAAGCCGGCATCGAGCAGCGGCGCCACGTCCACCGTCTCCAGCGGCATCGTCGCCGCGCTGCCCGCGTCGTAGAGCACGCTCTTCGGCGCCTTATCCACACGGCTGAAATTGTCGATGAAGTAGCGCCCGGAGTCGCTCATCTGGATGGCGTGCGACGCGTCGCCGGGATCCAGCAGTTTCATGCCGCTGCCGTCGAGCTTCGCGCGGTAGAAGTGCATGTAGTAGGGGTTCTCTCCCTCCTCGCGTCCGCTGGCGGTGAAGTACATCTCGCGCTTCTGTTCGTCGATGTAGGAGATGTCCTCGGCCACGAACTCGCCCTGCGTGACCGCGTTCTTCAGCGTGCCGTCGGCGCCGTAGAGGTAGTAGTGGCCCCATCCGTTGCGCTCGCTCCAGAACACCAGTTCGCTGCCGCCGTTGATCACCTTCAGCGGCTTGCTCTCGATGAAAACGTTCATCCGCTCCTGGATGACGGGCTTCACTTCGCCGCTGGCGGTATCGGCCACGCAGATGTCCAGCCGCTTCATGTCGCGGCTCAGGCGCTGGAACCAGATCCTGTCCGAACCGGGACCGGTCCACAGCGATTCGGTCTTCTCGCGCTCGCGCAGCCGCGCGCCCGGACGGTCCGACTCCACCGACAGGGTCTGGTCCTTGAACGCCTCGGCCTTGATGACCAGGCGCGATTTCGCGGCTACGTCAAACACTTCGAGCTGCGCTTGCGGCGCGTTGGGTTCGCCGGGCATGGCGTAGCTGTAGGTTTCCAGCGTGGGCCGCGGATTGGCCAGCGCGTTGATGACCCACAGCTTCGGAATTTTCAGCGAGTCGCGGCGGATGAGGGCGAACTTTTTCGAATCGCGCGACCAGGAGATGTTGCCCGCCGCCTGGCGCTGGCGCGCGTTGTCCTGCTGCCGGCCTTCCTGCCCCTGCTCCTGTTGCTGCTGTTCCTGCTGCTGTTGCTGTTGATCCTGGCCGCCCATGCCGCGCCCGCCGTAACCGAAGTCCTCCACTCCGTCCGTGGTGAGCTGCGTTTCCTGGATGGAAGGGTCGTTCGGATTCTTGAGCGCCTTGGCGTAGTTCTCCGCGTCCATCATGTAGAGGTTGTGGTTGCGCACGAAGACAATGTTCTTGTCGTCGGGTGAAATGCTGGCCCAGGTGGGCTTGCGCGCGGGACGATCCTCCAGCAGGGTGAGCTTGTTGCCGGCGAATTCGTACTCGAAAACGAGTTGCTTCTGGTTGCGGCCGGGCGGCGGACCGTAGAGCGAAGAGCCGCGGCCTCCGAGTTGCTGTGGCACGTCCGCCGCCGCGTCGTCTTCGTATTGATTCTGCTGGTTGTTGTTGTTCGTGGTGGTGTTGACAGCGGCGGCTTTCTTCTCGCCCGGGATGTTGGCGTCGCGCGGCACGTTGACCTCGAACTGGATCGCCTGCTCGCCCTTCACGAACCGAATGGTGGTGATGGGCAGGTGCTGTGAATCGTAGGGCAGGCCGGTTGCGGAGGTGAGCGCGGCGGCAAGCTTCGCCGGGTCGAAGACCGGCGATTTGGTCCGCTTCGCCGGATCGACCAGGTAGAATTTTCGTCCGTTCGAGTTCTCGAAGGAATACCAGAAGCGGTCGCCCTCCAGCCAGTGCGGCGTGACCGTGAGATCGAACACGAGCTTGCCTGTCTTGGCCGGCGTCCAGCGTGACGCCAGTTCGTAATTGGCCTTGGCGCGCGCGGCCGGCGCGTCCGCGCCGCGGATGGATACGGCGATCAGCACCAGCAGGCTGCTCGCGATCAGAACGTACCGTGTTTTCATGGGGCGACTCCTCGAAGACCCGGATTTCGCACCAATATAGCAGGCTGGCGCCGGTAGCGCCGTTATTTAATCCCGTGTCCTTCTTCGATCACGATCCGCCGGTTGGCGGGCACGTTTGCGAAGGACTGCTTCGCGCCGCTGGGCCATTCCACCTGCACGTTCGCGCTCGATTCCGCGCCCAGCCCGAAGGTCAGCGCGAGATCGCTCTGCGAGCAGTAGCTCGAGCCGCTCCGCACCATTCCCCACTGCCTGCCCACGCGAACCACTGCGCCGATTCCGTCGCGGTTGGATTTTGTTCCCACCAGCCGCACGCTCAGCCAGTGATTGCGGTTGCCGCCGTCGTTGCGGAAGAGGTGCGCCGGACCGTTGTTGGTCGAGATCAGCACGTCCAGGTCGCCGTCGCCGTCGTAATCGGCGTAGGCCGCGCCGCGCGCCACCATCAACTGCGAAATCGCCGGCACGGTCTCGAAGCGGCTCTTGCCCAGGTTGTGGAACAATAGCGGCGCCTCGCGATAGCTGACCTTGGGCTGCACGCGGCCGATCTGGTCTTCGATGTGACCGTTGGCGGCGAAAATATCCAACTTGCCGTCAAGGTCGTAGTCGAAGAAGAAGGTGCCGAACGTGAGGGAGAGCAGGCTGGCGCGGCCCACCGTGGAGGAGGGCGCTTCGTCCACGAAGAGCCCGTTGCCTTCGTTGTGATAAAGCCCCAGCATCTGGTTGGAGAAGTTGCCCACCAGCAGGCCCGGCCGGCCGCTGCCGTCGTAATCGCCGGCGTCGGCGCCCATCGCGCCGCGCGCCACGCCGTCTTCGCCGTAGGCTACGCCCGCCTGCATGCCCTCCTCGCGGAACGTGCCGTTGCGCATGTTGTGGTAGAGCCTGTTGGGCTGGGTATCGTTGGACACGAAGAGGTCCGGCCAGCCGTCGCCGTCGTAATCCAGTACGGTAACGCCGAGCGACTTGCTGGTGGCGTCGCCGATCCCCACGTCCTCGAATCGCCCGTTGCCCAGGTTGTGATACAGACGCGAGCGCGTGCCTTTGTACGACTCCGGCGTGCAGTAGGATTTGGTCACGCCGTCGAGCGAGCACCACAGATCCGTCTTCGGCGTCCACTGCACGTAGTTGGCGACGAACAGATCCACTTTGCCGTCGCGGTCGTAATCCAGCCACGCGGCGCTGGTGCCGAAGTTCGCGTTCTGTATGCCGGAGGATTTCGTCACGTCCTGAAATTTGCCGCGGCCCAACCCGCGGAAGAGGTGGTCGCCGTCGAGCGCCGTGATGTAGACGTCCTCGTGGCCGTCGTTGTCGTAGTCGGCCACCGCCACCCCCATCCCGTACATCTCCACGTCGAGCCCGCTGCCGCGCGTGATGTCGGTGAACGTGCCGTTGTGGTTGTTGCGGTAGAGCGCCGGCAGCGTACGGCGTCCGCGCGGCACAAAGTCCTTCCCGTTGATGAGCAGGATGTCCGGCCAGCCGTCGCCATCGGCATCGAAGAAGGCGCATCCGGCGCCGAGCGTCTCCGGCAGATACTTTCTGCCGCTCTGTCCGGCGTTGTGTACGAACCTGATGCCCGCTTGCGCGGTCACATCCGTAAACAGGACGGGCGAAGGCGTGCCCGCGGCCAGCGCCAGCAGCGCGGCTCCGAGTCCCGGCAGCCACTTCATCGCTGCACCTCGTTTTCGTGTTCGTGGATCGGCAGCAATCCCGGTAACGGACCGGCGTACCGCAAGGGCCCCACGGGAGACTATCTTACTCCAAGCGGGGGCCTCAACTCAGATACCACCCGCCGTTTACATTGATGGTCTGTCCGGTTATGTACGCATTGCGCGCCAGCATGACGATCACTTCGGCGGTCTCGTCCACCGTGCCGAAGCGGCCGACAGGGATGCGGTCCGGCGTCGCCTTGATGTTCGAGGTCACCATCTCGGTCTCGATCAAGGCGGGCGCGATGGCGTTCACCGTGATCCCCTCCCTGGCCAGGTGACTTGCATAGAAGTGGGTGAGCCCGTGCATCCCCGCCTTTGACGCCGCGTAATGCGGGCCCACCACGCCGCCCACCTGGGCCGCGACCGAAGAGAGATTGATGATGCGGCCCCAGCGGCGCGCGCGCATGCCGGGCAGGAGCGCCTGGGTGAGCAGGAAACAGGACTTCAGGTTGGTGTCCACTACCTGGTCCCAATCGGCCTCGGTGATCGCTTCCACAGGTTGCGGTTTGGCGATGCCGGCGTTGTTGACCAGGATGTCCACCGGGCCGGCTTCGCGCGCCAGACGCTCGATCTCCGCGGCGCGCGCCACGTCAGCCTGCACCAGGAGCGAGCGCCTGCCGAGCGCGCGTACGGCCGCGTCCACCTCGCGGGCGGCTTCCGCGCGGGCGCGGTAGTGCACCACAAGATCGGCGCCGGCGCGCGCGAGAGCAAGGGCGGCGGCGCGTCCGATGCCGCGGCTGGCGCCGGTCACCAGCGCGAGTTTTCCGTTGAGCTCGTCCATGTGCCAAGATTAGCGCGGGAACAACCGCGCGCTAAAATGTTGCCGATGCCCCAGCCCGCCTCACTGCGCTCGAATTTCGTGTGGACCTTCGCGGGCAACGCGATCTACGCCGCGGGCCAGTGGGCGCTGCTCAGCCTGCTGGCCAAACTCGGCGGCAGCGAAATGCTGGGCCAGTACGCGCTGGCCATCGCGATCACCGCGCCGGTGGCCATGTTCTCGCACCTGAACCTGCGGGCTGTGATCGCGACCGACGTCACCGCGAAGCATCCCTTCGGCGACTACCTGGCGGTGCGGCTGGGCGCGACCACGCTCGGGTTGCTGGCGATCGCCCTGCTGGCCGCGATCGCCTCGCCCTCGCCCGCGATGATCCCGGTGGTCCTGGCGGTGGGGGTGGCGCAAAGCGCGGAGAACGTGAGCGACGCGTTTTACGGCGCGCTGCAGCGCCACGAGCGGATGAGCCGCATCGCGCTTTCGATGATGGGTCG
The DNA here is from genome assembly GCA_018268835.1 of Acidobacteriota bacterium. Lineage (GTDB taxonomy): Bacteria > Acidobacteriota > Terriglobia > Bryobacterales > Bryobacteraceae > Solibacter. The sequence goes on from JAFDVU010000124.1 coordinate 14,754, forward strand.
CGCGGGTATCTCGGTGGCGGCGATGGGCGCGGCGCTGTGGATCACGGGCGGCATCGTGGCGGCGACCATGGCGCTGGCGGCGGCGCGCATCGCCTCGCTGCTGCTCTTCGACATCCACACCGGCGAGCCACTGGCAAGCACCGGCCGGACGGGGCAACTCGCCATCCTGCGGACCGCGCTGCCGCTCGGCCTGGTCCTGATGCTGGTGACGCTCAACACCAACCTGCCGCGCTACGCGATCGAACAGAAACTAGGGACGCGCGAACTCGGAGTTTTCGCCGGGGTAGCCAGTTTCCTGGCCGGCGGAAATACCGTGGTCAACGCTCTGGGGCAATCCGCCACTCCGCGGTTGGCCCGCTTCTTCGCCGCCGGGGACCGGCGCGGATTCCGCCGCCTCACCGTGCGGCTGACCGCGCTCTCCGCGGGACTTGGCGCGTGCGGCGTCGCGGGAGCGCTGGTGCTTGGCGCGCCGCTCCTGCGCATCCTCTACCGCCCGGAGTTCGCGCGGTACGCCGGACTGCTGGCCGCGGTGATGGCCGCCTCCATCCCGATCTACGTCGCGGGAACCCTGGGCTACGTGATCACCAGCGTGCGCGCCTTCGACGCGCAACTGCCGCTCTCGTGCGTGGTGACCGCCTCCTGCGCGGCGGCGTCGTGGCTGCTGGTGCCGCGCCTGGGACTGGCGGGCGCACCGGTCGCGCTGGCCATCGCCGCCGGCGTGCAGGCAGCCGGCGAACTCACCATCCTGGCACGCGCCTTTCGCCGCGTGGAGAACCGCTCTTGAAGACTTTCGAACGAGCGGCCTGGGCGCTGCTGTGCGCTTTCGTCTTCACCATCCCGTGGGAAAAGAGCGTGTGGGTGCCGGAGGTGGGCAGCATCGCGCGCCTCCTCGGCATGGTGGCCTTTGCCGCGGGCGGCCTGGCGGCGTTGCGCGCGCGCCGGTTGCGCCGGCTCAACGCCGCGCTGATCTTCGCCGCCATGTTCGTCGCCTGGTCGGCGGCGACGTGGTGGTGGAGCCTGGATCCGGGCGCGACCTTGCGGCGCATGCGGACCTTCGCGGAACTGCTCGCGATGTTCTGGCTGATCTGGGATTCGTGCCGCGGTCCACGCCGGCAGACACACCTGATGCAGGCCTACATCTTCGGTGCCACGGCGGCGTGCGGCCTCGCGTTCTGGCGCTACCTGCATCACGAACAGACCTACTACCTGCGCTACGCGGCATCCGGCTTCGACCCGAACGATTTCGGGCTGGTGCTGGCGCTGGCGGTCCCGCTGGCGCTGTATCTCGCGTTGAAGGAACGCTCGGCGCTGCGCTGGCTGTATCTCGCGATTGTGCCGGTGCTGCTGGCGGCGATCCTGCTCACTGCGTCGCGCGCGTCGTTGATCGCGACCTTTGTCGCCTTCACGTTTTCGGTCTTCGCGTGGCGCGCCGCCGATGCGACCTTCCGCGTCGTCAGCCTCGTCCTGATTGCCGCTCTGGCGCTCTCGCTGATGCGCTTTGCGCCGGCGCCGCAGCGCAAGCGGCTGGCAACCATCCCGAGCGAAATCACGCAGGGCACGCTGCACGACCGCACGCGCATCTGGAAGAGCGGGCTCAAGGCTTTGCGCGGCCACGCGATTCTCGGCGTCGGCTCGGGCGCGTACCCGAAGGCGGTGGAACCGTGGCTCGGCAAACCGACCGTCGCCGGCTTCCAATACGTGGCGCACAACACGTTCCTTTCGGTGCTGGTGGAGTGCGGCGCGGCCGGCTTCCTAGTATATGTACTGTTGCTGGGGACGCTGGTGCTGTACGCGTGGACCATGCCGCCGTTGGAGCGCTGGTTGTGGCTGGTGACCGGCGCGGCGTGGGCGGTGGGCGTTTGCACCCTCACCTGGGAGCACTACAAGCCTACTTGGCTGTTGATGGCGATGATCGCCACCGGGTGGGCGGACGCGTGGCGTCCCGCGCGAGGCGGAAGCGATGAAGACGCGCGTTCTTGAAGTGCTGGCGACGCTGAAGCGGGCCGGCGCCGAGCGTACCGCGGTCACGCTCGCGGCGGGCTTGGATCGCGCCCGCTTCGAGTGCGAAGTCGTGTCGCTGTACGATGCGTCTCCCGGGGGCTTCGAAGACGAACTCGCGGCGGCCGCGGTCCGCACATCGCATCTCGGCAAGCGGCCCGGCTTCGATCCGCGGATGTACCCGGCGCTCCGGCGCGCGATGCGCGCCTTCCGCCCGGCGGTGGTCCACACGCACTCCTACGTGATGCGGTACGCCTGGCCGGTGAGCGCCGCGCCCGTGGTGCACACGGTGCACAACCTCGCGGGCCGTGAAGTCGATCGCGCCGGACGCCTGCTGCATCGCATCGCCCTGCGGCGCGGCGCGCGCTTCGTGGCGATCGGTGCGGAGGTGGCGCGATCATTTCGCGAACTGTACCGCGCGGAGCCCGCGGCGATCATCCCCAACGGCGTGGATCTTGCGCCGCCGCGCGTGACGCGCGAGGAGTGGCGGCGCACCAACGGCTTCGCTGCCGGAGACATTCTCATCGCCAGCGTGGCGCGCCTCGATCCGCAGAAGAATCCGCTGGACCTGGTGCAAGCGGTCCCCAACGATCCGCGTTGCCGCCTGCTGCTGGCCGGCGCGGGCGCGCTCGAAGAGGAAGTGCGGCGCCATGCAGGCGGGCGCGTGCATCTGCTGGGCGTGCGTGACGATATCGCCGACCTGTTGCGCGCCTGCGACGTCTTCGCGCTGGCGTCCGGCTACGAAGGCCTGCCCGTGGCCGTGATCGAGGCCATGGGCGCGGGACTGCCGGTAGTCGCGACCGCGGTGGGCGGCGTGCCGGAACTGGTCGAACACGGGCGTACGGGGCTGCTCGTGCCGCCGTGCGATCCGGGGGCGCTTGCGGAGGCGCTGGCCTCGCTCGCGGCGGACCCCGGGCGGCGCGCGGCCATGGGCGCCCGCGCGAGGGAACGCGCACGCGAGTTTTCCGCCGCGCGCATGATCGCGTCCTACGCCGCGTTGTTTGAGAAGATCGCGGAAGGGCGGGAATAGATGCGGGTTGCCCTGCTCATCACCGGACTCGATCGCGGCGGCGCGGAGTTGCACACGGTGCAGGTTGCGAAACTGCTTCGCGCGCGCGGCTGGCAGGTCGCCGTGTTCGCGCTGCGCATGGGTCCGCTGGCGGAGGAACTCACCGCGGCCGGCATCCCGGCGGCTCGCTTTCACCCGCTCAGCCTGCTGCGCTTCCACCCGCATCTTCTGCACGCGCATCTCTACCACGCGAACCTCGCCGCGCGCATCGCGCGCCTGTTCCTGCCGGTCCCCGCGGTGATTTCCACCGTCCACAGCCTGGCCGAAAGCTCGCGCCGCTCGGGCGCGGTTCGCATGCGCGACCTGGCGTACGGCCTGACCGACGCGCTGGCCGACATCACGGTGTTCGTTTCCACGGCGGCGGCCGGCCGTCACGTGGCCGCGCACGCGGTGAGCGCGGAGCGCGCGCGAGTGATTCCCAACGGCGTGGATACCGAGCGCTTCCGTCCGGACGCGGAGTGGCGCGCGGGAACGCGCGCGGCGCTCGGACTCGGCGCTGAATTCGTGTGGCTGGCCGCGGGCCGGCTGATGTGGAAGAAGAATTACCCCTTGCTGCTGCGCGCGCTAGAGCGGCAGCACGATGCCGTCCTGCTGATCGCCGGCAGCGGGCCGGACGAAGCGGCATTGCGCACGGCCGCGCCGTCCAACGTGCGCTTCCTCGGCGCGCGCGGCGACCTGCCCGCGCTGATGAACGCGGCCGACGCATTCGCGCTGTCGTCCTCCGTGGAAGGACTGCCGATGGTCCTGCTGGAAGCCGCGGCCTGCGGACTGCCGTGCGTGGCCACCGCGGTGGGCGGCGTCCCCGAAGCTTTGCTGGCGGAGCGCACCGGCTACCTGGTCGCGTCGGGCGATGCCGACGCACTCGCCGCCGCCATGACCCGGCTCGCGGCGGCGTCCGCCGAAGAGCGCGCGGCGATGGGCCGCGAAGCGCGCGCGTACGCGCTGGCGCGGTTCGATCTGCGTGCCGTGGTGGACCAGTGGGAGCGGCTCTACCGCGCGGCCCTCGCGGAGGAAGCGTGAGCGGCATGGACGTCACCAACCGCTTTGTGCTCGATTTCGCCCGGCGCTATGCGCGCGAACATCCCGGCGCGCGCATCCTCGATTACGGCTGCGGGGCGGGTGCGCTGGTGGATGCGGGGATCGCCGCCGGACTGGACATCCGCGGCGCGGACGTGTTTTACGCGGGCGCCGAAACGCGGCCCCGCGGCGGCGCGATTCACGAAATGCGCGGCGGCGTGCTTCCGTTCGCCGACGCGGCCTTCGGCCTGGTGGTGAACAACCAGGTGATGGAGCACGTGGAAGACCTGGATGCGACGCTGCGCGAGATCCATCGCGTTCTCGGGCCGGGCGGACTGGTGCTGAGCGTCTTTCCTTCGCGCGACGTCTGGCGCGAAGGCCACATCGGGATTCCGTTCTCCCACTGGTTTCGGAAGGACTCCCGCCTGCGCTTCTACTACACGTGGGCGCTGCGCGCGCTGGGCCTCGGCACGTGGAAGGAGCAGGCGCCGACCGCGCGCCAGTGGGCCACGGACAAGTTGCGCTGGATCGACCTTTACACCCGCTATCGCTCGCGCCGCGAGATCTTCGCCGCCTACCGGCGCTACTTCATCAGCGAGACGCGGGAGCTCGACTACATCCGCTACCGGCTGCTGGACCGGCCCAGGCGCGGGTGGATCGCGTCCGCGCTCCGCTTCCCGTCGGCGGCGTGGGCGGCGCGCGCGCTGTTCCGCAAACTCGCGTTCTTCGTGATTCTGTCGCGGAAGGCGGCCGCATGAAGATCGCGTACGTCATCACGCGGGCGGACGCCGTGGGCGGCGCCAGCATCCACGTGCGCGACCTGGCGTGCGCCATGCGCGAGCGCGGCCATGAGGCGCTGGTGCTGGTGGGCGGCGAAGGTCCGGTCACGGCGCAGTTCGCCGCGGCGGGCGTCCCGTTCCGCGCCCTGCGCCACTTGCGGCGCGCGGTCGACCCGGTGCGCGACGTCGCGGCGTACCGCGAACTGGTTGCCGCGCTGCGCGCGTTCGCGCCCGACCTGGTTTCGGCCCACACGGCCAAGGCCGGCTGGCTGGGACGCGCCGCGGCGGCGCGCCTGGAATTGCGCGCGGTCTACACGCCGCACGGCCTGTCGGTGGCCGGGCGATTTACCGGCGCGGCGTCCGGCGTGTTCGCGCTCGCCGAGCGCTTCGCCGCGCGCTGGGACGCGCCCGTCATCTGCGTTTCGGAAGCGGAGCGTGCTATCGCGCTGGCCGCCGGACTCGCCGCGCCGGAGCGCCTCTACGTGGTGCACAACGGCGTAAGCGAAGTGCCTCCCGGGTTTCGCGCAACGCCGGATTCCGCTCCCGCGCGCATCTGCTGCGTCGCGCGGTTTGCCGCGCCCAAGGATCACACCACGCTACTGGAGGCGCTGGCGGCGCTGCGCGAGCGCGCCTGGTCGCTCGAATTGATCGGCGATGGTCCCCTTGAAGACCGCGCCCGCCGGCTGGCCGCGCGCCTGGGCATCGCCGGGCGCGTGACGTTTCGCGGATACCGCTCCGATCCCGAGGCGGCGCTGGCGGCGTGCCAGGTCTTCGTGCTCCCGACGCGCTCGGAGGCGTTTCCGCGCAGCGTGCTGGAGGCGATGCGCGCGGGACTGCCGGTGGTGGCAAGCAACGTGGGCGGCGTCGGCGAGGCGGTGGAGGACGACGTCACCGGATTACTTGTCGCGCCCGGGGACCCGCGCTCGCTCGCGTCCGCGCTGGATGCCCTCCTCGGCGACGCCGAGTTGCGCGCACGGCTGGGCCAGGCCGGGCGGCGCGCCTACGAACAGCGCTTCACCCTGGAGCGCACCATCGAGCGGACGCTCGGCGTGTATCGCGCCATAATGGACGCATGATGCGCGCGATCCTCGTCTTCCTCGCTCTTGCCGCGGCTGCCGCGGGGCAGCAGGAACCGGCGTGGCAACCCATGTTCGACGGCAAGACCCTCAACGGCTGGAAACAGACCGATTTCACGGGCAAGGGCACCGTGAAGGTGGAGGACGGATGCATCGTAATCGGCAAGGGCTACATGACGGGAGTCAACTACACCGGCAAATTGCCCACCGCGAATTACGAAGTCCGCATGGACGCGCAGCGCGCCGAGGGCAGCGATTTCTTCGCCGGCATCACATTCCCGGTGAACGATTCCTTCCTCACCTGGATCAACGGCGGCTGGGGCGGCAGCGTCGTCGGGCTTTCCAGTCTGGACGGCAACGACGCGAGCGAGAACGATACGTCCACCTCGCGCGATTTCCAGAACGGGCGCTGGTACCGTCTGTGGTTCGCGGTGAACACGGACCGCGTGCGCGCCTGGATCGACGACGAACTCGTCATCGACGTGCCGCTGGCCAATCGCGAAGTGGGCCTGCGGCCCGGCGAGATCGAACTTTCCAAACCATTCGGCATCGCGACCTACAACACGACCGCGAAAATCCGTAACATCTCGTGGCGGCCCCTTCCGGTGAAGTAGCGTAGCGCAGGCCTCCTGGCCTGCCCCGCAGGCGGCCGAAGTTCGCCTGCACTGGTCCTGGAATGCCGTACACTCGCCGCCGGCCCAAGTTCGCGGCCGCGGCCGCGGCGACGGCTTCCGGTTCGATCCAAAGGCAGGCTGGAGGTCTGGGCTACTCCGGCCAATCGCAGAGCGATTCGGTGTGCGCCGCGGAGCCGTCGCGCAGCCAGCCGTCCATCTGCGCGGGTTCCTTCAACTGCTGCCCGCGCACGCGCGGCACTTCGAGAAAGCGGCAGTCGAATTCCGGCAGAGCGGTCATATCGCCCCACAGTTTTTCGAACTGCGCCACGGGGAAGACGTCCTCCTGTCCCTTGCCCCAGCGCTTCTTCACGTCCTTGAGGGTGATGTAGGTGGGCATGCGGGCGGCGAGCGCGCGCACCGCCTCGTTGACGCGTTCGGCATCGTGCAGAGTCTCGCGGGTGAGGCCGAAGACGCGCAGCATTGCATCGATATCGATCCAGTACGTGGCGCTGTTGTAGTAGGAGAGGCGCGATTCGAGTTCCTCGCTGGGAAACGCCAGGCCCTCCACCAGGCGGGTACGCTCGTTCACGCAGGCGAGTCCGCCGCCGCGATCTTCCAGGTGGCGGGCGATGACCTCGGTGGTCATCGCGGCGCCGCTTGCCAGGTGCTGGCCGAGGACCGCGGTATCCACGTCCGCCGCGGCGGTATCGATGTTGTGCACCATCAGGGTGGTCAGGCGGGGATGCTCCGCCAGCAGGCGCGCGAGCACGCCGTTGCGCAGCAGGTTGGGCACTTCGAACCAGTGGCCCACGGGATGCAGGCACTGCTGTGGCAGGTTGAACGTATAATCCGCGCCCTCGCCCATGGACCGCGCCCAGCCGATCAGGGCGTTGTGCAGTCCTTCGCGCACCTTCTGCGCCTGCACGTCGAGCAGTTGCTGCGGCATCTCTTCCCAGGCGAAGCGCAGGTCGCGCTCCATCGGGATCATGCGCAGCCCGATGCTGCGTCCGGGCGAAAGGTAGAGCGGGCCGGTATAGCCGTAATTGTTCTCGCGCGCCAGTTGCCGCTCGATGGCATCGTGCGTGAGGTAGCTGGTGGTGATGACGTGCGGCAGCGGCGCGTCCGCCGCGCGCGAGGTGCGGCGGCTCTTGGCCAGGTGGACCTCGATGAAGTTGCGGTGGCGGCCGCCGAGTTTGCAGAAGGGGTTGAGCGCCTTGACCACGCCCGCGCCCTTGGTCCAGCGGCTGCCCACACCGCCGGCAAGCGAGACCACGGCGACGCGCTGTTCCCGAAGCGCGCGCAGGCCGAGATCGCCGTGGTGCGGATCGAGCGCATCGGGGTGCGCGTCTTCGATCAGGCTCGCCACGGGCAGCCGATTCTGCGCAAGGCCGATGCGCCCGGCGCGCAGGTCGGCCTGGATCTGCTCGTGCTGGATGCGGTCGAAGCCGTACTCCTCGAGCAATCCTGCGAGGGTTCCCCCGGCTTCCTGCGATTGCGCGCGCGGCAGCAGGTGATCGAAGAGGTGATCCACCATGCCGTGGAATTCGCCGCCGTTGCGGCACGCGGCCGTGAAGCGCTCCAGTTCGGCGCGCCGCGCCGGGGAGAGGTCGCGCGATTCGCGGCGCACCAGCGCGGGCACCATGAGCGTGTAGTAGTGCGCCGGCATAAGCGCGCCGGCGCCCGCGAGGAGCGATGCCTGGGTGCCGTGCTCGTTGATGGCGAAGCGATAAACCACCGGCTCCATGGCGAAGGGCACGGAGCTTTCCAGGCGCTGCTTGGTTTCGCTCATGATGCCCTGCAT
>JAFDVU010000125.1 GCA_018268835.1 Acidobacteriota bacterium
GGCCAGGATTAAGTATTGTAGGCCTCCCGGCCTACAAAGGCGGGCGCGAGCCCGCCCGGTGCCCAACAGCCTGAACGCGCACCCAGTAAAACTCCAGAGCGAAACGTGCGTTCGCGCACGCCGGCTGGAGCCGCGGACCGGCGCTCGTTTGCATATTCCTTGACACGCATATACCCAGCGGAGTATATCAAGGGAGTGGAGTCCGTTTTCGAAATCATCGCGGAGCCGAACCGCCGCGCCATATTGAGCCTGCTCGCTTCGTCGCAACAGTCGGTGGGAGACATCGAGCGTCAGCTTCGTCTGCCGCAACCGGCCGTGTCCAAGCACCTGCGCGTGCTGCGCGAGGCCGGTTTCGTGGAATCCACGGTCGATGCACAGCGCCGTCTGTACAGTCTGAAACCGGGACCGCTTCAGGAGGTGGATGCCTGGCTGGCGCAGTTCCGCCGCTTCTGGTCCGCCCACGTAGACGCTCTGGAACGCCACCTCGACCGCATGGACCAGCCCGCGACCGCGAAAAGAAAGCCCAGGAGGCAATAGATGAAGGATCGCACGGAGAAGGCACCGCGCCGGGCCGGGAGGGCGGCCGCGGGGAAGAAGGGCGAGGCGAGCGGCGAGGCCGCGGTCCTGGCCAAGATCGCCGCGATGCCGGAGCCTTACCGCGCCCTGGGCGAGCGCCTCCACGCGCTCATACTGCGCAGCGAACCGGCGCTTCAGCCGACCTTGTGGTACGGCATGCCGGCGTACGCGAAGGACAGCAAGGTGATCTGCTTCTTCCGCGCGGACAAATACATGACGTTCGGCCTGAGCGACAAGGCGAACCACGCCCTTGAGGAGGACGCGCCGAACCAGCTCCGTCCATCCGCATGGTTCCTCACGGCGATGGACGACGCGACCGAGACCAGGCTCTCCGCCATCGTGCGCAAGGCCGCGAGCTGAGGGCGCGGCCGTCCGCGCGCCGGACAGACCAAAGGGAAGACGAGGGGAAAACAGATGACCAATCGCGAACAGTACGAACCGGGTCCGGCCCGCGGGGCACGGATCCAGAAGGACGGCGAGAAGTGGACGCTCGTTCTCGTCAGAGACCTGCGCCACTCGCCGGAGAAAGTCTGGCAGGCGTTGACCGACCCCGCGCATCTGCGCGAATGGGCGCCTTTCGAAGTCGATGGCAGCCTGGGCGCGGTCGGCACGGTGAATCTCACCTGGGTGGGAACGCCCGCGCCGATCGAAACTGCGGTAACGCGCGCCGATGCGCCCAGGATGCTGGAGTACGGCGATATCCGCTGGGAGCTCGAGCCGCTCGATACCGGAACGCGTCTCACGCTCTGGCACAAGATCGACCGCCGCTTCATCTCGTGGGGCGCCGCGGGCTGGCACATCTGCTTCGACGTCCTCGACCGGTTCCTCGCGGGTGGGCCGGTGGGACGCATCGTCGGCGCCGAGGCCATGAAGTTCGACTGGCAGCGATTGAACAACGAGTATGCCAGGCAGTTCGGCGTAGACGCTCCCGGTTGGCCATCCGGCGGCCCGGCGCGTTGAAACGTAGAAGGAAGAACCATGGAATCGACCGCGGGGCCCAAAACCAGGCGCATCCTCTTCTGGATAGTCACCGCGCTCTTCCGCCTGCAGATGAGCTTCACCGCCTACGCGGGACTGCGCCTGCCGCAGGTGGCGGAGGCGTTCACCCATCTCGGGTTCCCGGCCTATTTCCGGGTGGAGCTTTCGTGGGCCAAGTTCCTGGGCGTGGTGCTGATGCTTGCGCCGGTGCCGGCGCGGCTCAAGGAGTGGGCCTACGCCGGCTTCGCCATCGACCTCGGCTCGGCGATCCTCGCCCATCTCTCGGTGGGCGATGGCCCGGAAGCGTGGGGCTGGGCGGCCGCGACCGGCGTGCTTTGGGGACTCTCGTACATCTTCTGGCGCCGCCCGCAGGCTACCCCGGCATACGCTTGAAATGGCTGCGAGACTTGGAGGACACTTGAAAAAACCCGCCGCGGCGGAACCCGCCTCCGCGCTCATCGACGAGAGGATCAGGGAACTTGGCGACTGGCGTGGGAAGACACTCGCCAGAGTGCGCGATATGATTCACCAGGCAGACCCCGAGATCGTCGAAGAGTGGAAGTGGATGGGGACGCCCGTCTGGTCCCACGGCGGCATCGTCTGCACCGGAGAGACGTACAAGAACGTCGTCAAGATGACCTTTGCCAAGGGGGCTGCGTTGAAGGATCCGTCGGGCCTGTTCAACTCCAGCCTCGACGGGAAGGTACGGCGCGCCATCGACGTCCACGAAGGCGAGAAGATCGATGAGGCGGCATTGAAGGACCTCATCCGCGCCGCCGTGGCGCTCAATCTCGCGGGCAGGAGCAAGCCGAAGCCGCGATAGGAGATGCGCTTCGGCGCCCGGTTGGACGCCGGCTTCTCCCGTCAGCGTGCGCCACCGGCGCCGGCGAGCAGCGCCTTGGCCTCGGCTTCGGGGATCTCGCGGACGTATACGTTACGGAAGCGTACTTCCGAGCCGTGCGTCTGCAGTTCGATGGAACCCGCCGGCAGCACCGGCTTGGAGCGGTCGAAGAAGTTGTCGAGCACCTGGCCGACGACCACGTCCTTCCCGTTCAGCTTGACCCACACGCGGGTGCCGGCCATCTTGATGGCCAGGCTGTTCCACTGCCCGATCGGGTTGTCGGCCTTGACCAGCGGAAACTTGCCGGGGTTGTCGGCGTTATCGTTCCAGAGGCCGCCGGAGCCTTTGCCGGCTCCGTTGCGCTGCTCGCGCGGACACGCGGGGTCCCAGATCTGCACTTGCGGATAGTCGCGGAGGTACACGCCGGAATCGCCGCACGGCTGCGTCAGCATCCAGTCGACGCGGAACTCGAAATCGCCATACGCTTTCTCGGTAGCGAGGTGAACACCCTTTCCGTCGGAGACGAGTTCGCCCTTGGCCGGATCCGCGCGCCAGTGCAGGTCGCGGTCGGCGTTCCACTCGGCCTGCTTGGCCGCGCGCTCCTCAGGGGTGAACGCCGCCTCGACATAGGGACTGAACACGCCGCCCGAGCCGGGGCGGCCCCGCCACCCTAACAGGTCCTTGCCGTTGAACAGGCTGGTGAAGCCGGCGGGCGGCGCCGGGTCCACCGCCTGGGCGGCCGCGGCGGGCGCGATCAGGCCGAGGAGTGCGCCGACGGCACCGCTCAGGAACAGAGAGATACGCATGGTCCTTCGATTATATGGCGGTCGAGGTCGATTCTGGCCACCGATGGACACAGATGCACACTCATCATTAGTCTCGCCAATTCCCCGGACACTACCCAGGCGTTGCGTTGGGGCGTAAAGAGCAGGGCTGTTTGCAGCCGAGATCCGCCCGTTGTCGGCCCACGCCGGGTACACATACGTGCGCGCTCAGTTCTCGATCGGCGCCTTCTCTGCGCGATCCACAACCAGCACCTTTACCGGCACTTTCTGCCCTACCAGCCTCAACCCCAGTTGTTGGATCGAGGTGTAGATCGAAAGGCCCGGCTCGGCTCCGGGCGGAGGCGGCGGCAGCGGCGGCGGCTCATTGTACCCGCCCGTCGCGTTCGGCCCCGCCGTCTCGGACCGCGAGAAGTCCAGAACGAAATCGTAGCGGCCCGAAAGTCCGGTCCGGTCCACCACCGGGCGGCCCAGCAACCCCGTGAGGGTGTTGACGAGCGTCGTCATGGTGCCGCCCTTCACGTCGAGCCGCTCCCCGCCGCTCTCCGACGCGCTCATGCCCACCTGCGCGCCGCCCTGGCCGTCCCCAGACTCCGGCGCCGCCTCCTTCAGCTTCGGCCCCTCCTTTGCCACCGTCAACACCAGCGCCGGTATCTCGCGCGTCTCCTCGTGCGCCTGCACGTTGAACCGCTCCGCCAGCAGGGTCTGCGTCATTTTCGGCAGTTCCTCGCGGCGCGTGCCCGCCGGGCCCTTGGCCACGATGTCGTAGCGCGCGGCGCGCAGCCAGTCCGGCCCGAACATCTGGTAGCTCTTCATGCCGTAAGCGAAGCTGAGACAGTACCAGAGTGTGACGTTGTGGAACTCGATCCGGTCGGCGCCCACGGTCGCGCGCCGCCGCGTCTGCGTCTGATCGGGCGCGGTTTGCCGCACGGACGCGACTTCGAATCCCGGCGCCGCCGTGGGCTGCCCCCGTCCGGCGCAAACAGCCACCAATGCGGCAGCGATCGCCGCCGTTCTCGTCAGCATAATTTAAGACCCCGGGGTATTGGATGCCGGCCGACGTGTTCTTGTTCCCGCCTTCACGGGTTCGAGCCGCTCCGCCTTGCCAGGCAGGCGCCCCTACTCCGTCTTCCCTGCCCCGGCCCGCAACGCTTCCACGGCTTCCACCGTCTGGCGCCAGAGCTTCGCGTTCCTTTTTGTCGCGTACTGCAGGTCAAGGTCGCGGAAGAATTCGAGCACATTGGCGCGGATCGCCGGCTCCACCTCCGCCGGATCCTTCGCCGCCAGGTCGCGCGCCAGCGTGGCGTACGCATTGTCGGCGAGCCGGTACTCGCCGGGGCGCACCTCGGCTCCAGTATCGAAATCGCGGTTCGGCAGCACCAGTTGCCCGCTGCCGGCGGCGGCCAGCAGGCGGCGATACTCGTCCAGCGTGCGGTCGAAGCTCAGTTCGAACAGGCTTTCGGTGCGCGGCGTCGGAGTCGGGAAGGCCAGCGCCTTCAGCGGACCGATCTTCGGCAGAATGCGGATCAGAAACGCCAGGATGCGCGCGCCGATGCCCGGCCCGCGGTACTTCCCGCTCCACTGCTTGCGGTACGCGGCGCGCGACAGGTTGTAGACGAAGCGGCGCCGCGTGATGGCGGGCCGCGCCTGCTTCAATTCGTCCTTCTTGAGGTGCCAGGCCACGCGCGTCATCTGCGGCACGATCGAACTGACCGCGCGCCGGTACGTCGCCATCGCCAGGTCCGGATCGCCGAAAACGTCCGCCATTTTCATTGAGTAGGTGCGCTCGAACGCGCGCTCCAGCAGGTCACCCGCCACGTCGAACCCGATGAAGTCGTGGTAAGCCTGCGGAGCGTAGTTGCCGCGCGCCACCTGCACCACGTCGAAGCTGAACTCCACCCGAATGTGCGCGGTGGGATCGTCTTCATAGCTGACGCTGCGCCCGTACTTGCGCGCCAGGTGCGGATACTGGAGCGCGACCGACGGATTCACCGCCACCGCATGCCCCTGCGTGTCGGCCGCATAGTGGGCCAGCGCTCCGAGCGCGAACGCGTACTCGTCCAGCGTCTGCGATTCGCGGATCAGGTTGACCACGAAATCGCCGCTCCGCACGTAATGCAGCAGGTCACTGAAGAAGTGGCTGCCGAAGGGGTAGTAGCCCATGTCCTGGATGATCGCGCCGGCGTAAGCGTGGGCGTGCGCGTGCACGAGTTCCGGATCCGTCGCCAGGGGGAAGCGCTTCAGCAGAAGCGCACGGATCTCGTGATCCCAGACGGTATCGATGATGGCTTCGTGGCTCAGGACGGAATAGGCGTGCAACGCGGGAACCGCCAGCATCGCCGCCGCCCAGACCCCCACCCGGTGCACTGGATTATCATAGCCCAGCCACACGATCCCCGTACGTGCTGCGCGGCACCGGCGATCCGCCGCGGCCGGTGCGGGAAAGGCGGGTTTTATGCCTCGCTCAGGGCGGCGATCTGCGTGTCGAGGTCCGCGAGTGCCTTCGTCAAAACGGCCTTGTATCGCGGATTCTGTACGCTGTCCAGCTCGTGAAGTACGCGAGTGCGGGAGAGTTGCAGGCCCTCGCGTTTGCGAACGACTTCCAGCGCTTCCGGTGTCAGTTTTCTGGCTGTTGCAGTGGCGCTCCGGGACTCGGCCATGTCGATCTGCGCCTCGACCGACTTACTTTCCCAACCTCTGGCCATACCTTGATTTTAAGCCCTTTGTCGTGCCGCGCGTTACACTTTGTTCTGATGCGCAAAACGCTTGTCCTCATAACCCTTTGCGCCGCCGCGGCATCCGCCCAGTTGCGCGCGCCGGCCGTTCCCCTGGTAGCCCACGATCCCTACTTCAGCATCTGGAGCACCGCCGACCACCTCAACGGCGACGGCACCCGCCACTGGACCGGAAAGCCGAACACCATCACCGGCTTCGCCCGCATCGACGGCGCCACGTACCGCGTCATGGGCCGCGAGCGCGGGCCCGCCGCCACGCTCCCGCAGACCGCGGTCGAAGTCCTGCCCACCCGCACCATCTACCGCTTCGCCGGCGCGGGCGTGAATCTCACCCTCACCTTCTTCACCCCCGCCCTGCCCTCCGATCTCGACGCGCTCTCCCGCCCCCTCACCTACATCGAGTGGAGCGCGGCCTCCAGCGACGGCGCCGCGCACGACGTGGCCATCTACTTCGATGCCGCGAGCGACCTCGCCGTCAACACCCCCGACGAAGCCGTGCTCTCCGCCCGCTTCCAACTCGACGGCATGCCGGTGCTGCGGCTCGGCTCGCAGGAGCAACCCGTCCTCGCGCGCCGCGGCGACGATGTGCGGATCGACTGGGGCTACCTCTACCTCGCCGCCGACCGCGCCGATGGCGTCAGCGCCTTCACCGGCAACCGCGCCGCCGCGCGCGCCGCGTTCGATTCGAACGGCCGCCTTCCGGAGTCCGACGATCTCGCCGCACGCCCCGTGCTGGCCTGCGCGATCGCGCTCGGCAGGGTCTCCTCCACGCCCGTCTCGCGCTACCTGATGCTCGCCTACGACGACCTGTGGAGCATCGAGTACTTCTACCGCAAGGAGCGCGCCTGGTGGCGCCGCAACGGCGCCGACGCCTTCGACCTCATCCGCGATGCGCGCCGCGATCACGATTCGCTCCTCAAGCGCTCCGTCAGCTTCGACAGCGAACTCGTCGCCGATCTCAAGAAGGCCGGCGGCGCGAAGTACGCCGACCTCGCCGTCCTCGCCTACCGGCAGGCGCTGGCCGCGCACAAGCTCGCCGCCGATGCCGACGGCACCGCGCTCTATTTCCCCAAGGAGAACTTCTCCAACGGCTGCATCTCCACCGTGGATGTGATCTATCCCAGCGCGCCCATCACGCTGCTCTTCAGCCCGCGGCTGCTGCGCGCGCAGCTAGAGCCCGTGCTCGATTACGCCCGCATGGGACGCTGGAAGTTCCCCTTCGCGCCGCACGATCTCGGCACCTACCCGCAGGCCAACGGACAGGTCTATGGCGGCGGCGAGCGCACCGAAGAGAACCAGATGCCGGTGGAAGAGAGCGGCAACATGATCATCCTGCTGGCCGCGCTGGCGCGCATCGAGGGCAACGCCGACTTCACCCGGCCCTACTGGCCCGAGGTTACCCGCTGGGCCGAATATCTCAAGAGCAAGGGCCTCGATCCGGAAAATCAGCTCTCCACGGACGATTTCGCCGGCCACCTCGCGCACAACGCGAACCTCTCCATCAAGGCCATTCTCGCGCTCGGCGCCTACTCGCAACTCGCCGCGCTGACCGGACACCAGGCCGAAGCCGCGCAGTACCGCGCCACCGCGCAGGAGTTCGCGCGCAAGTGGCAGGACCTGGCCATCGACGGCGACCACTACAAGCTCGCCTTCGACAAGCCCGGCACCTGGAGCCAGAAGTACAACCTGGTGTGGGACCGCATCCTCGGGCTCAATCTCTTCCCGGCCGAGATCGCGCGGCGCGAGATGGCTTTCTACAAGCGCACCCAGAACCAGTACGGCCTGCCGCTCGACAACCGCCGCGACTACACCAAGCTCGACTGGATCCTGTGGACCGCCACCCTCGCCGACAACCAGGCCGATTTCGAGGCCCTGGTCGCGCCCGCCTGGCAGTTCGCCAACGATTCGCCCAGCCGCGTCCCGCTCACCGACTGGTACGACACGAAGACCGCGAAGCAACAGGGCTTCCAGGCGCGTTCCGTGGTCGGCGGACTCTTCATCAAGATGCTGGCCGATCCGGACATGTGGAAGAAGTACGCCACGCGGTAGCGCGTGCGCCGCGCCGCTCGATATCATTGAATTCGCCATGACCCGCCGAACCTTGCTTTCGTGCCTGGCCGCCGCGCCGCTGCTGGCCGATCAGCGTCCCGCGCGCGTGCCCGGCGTGCACCTGCGCCTGGCTCTCAACGCGTACTCGTTCGATAAGCCGCTGCGCGCCGGCACCATGACGCTGGCGGACGTAGTCCGCTTCTGCGCCGAGCACCGCGTGGATGCGCTCGACGCCACCGGCTACTACTTCCCCGGCTACCCGGCGGTTCCGCCGGACGACTACATCTACGAGCTGAAACGCCTGGCCTTCGTCAACGGCGTGCAACTCTCCGGCACCGGCGTGCGCAACGACTTCGCCACCGCGGACCCCGCCGCGCGCGCCGAATCCGTCAAGCTCGTCAAGGATTGGATCGTGGTGGCGCAGAAGCTGGGCGCGCCGGTGATCCGCGTCTTCTCCGGACCCGCGCGTCCCGCCGGCCACAGCTTCGACGAGGCGCTCGGGTGGATGGCCACCCACTTCCGCGATTGCGCCGCCTTCGGCAGGGAGCACGGCGTCATCCTCGGACTTCAGCAGCACAACGATTTTCTGAAGACCGCCGGCGAGACCATCCGCCTCATTCAGGCGGTGGATTCACCCTGGTTCGCCGACATTCTGGACATCGGCAGCCTGCGCGAGGGCGATCCCTATAGCGAGATCGAGAAGATGCTGCCCTACGCCGTTTCGTGGCAGATCAAGCAGAGCGTGTGGTACGGCGCCAAGGAGACGCCGACGGACCTGCCGCGCATCAAGGCCATCATCGATCGGGGCGGCTATCGCGGCGTGCTGCCTTTCGAAGCACTCGGCTCGGGCGACCCGCGCGCGCGCGTCGCGTCCTTCCTCGAAAAGATCCGCGGCGTCTTCGCCCTCTGACCCGGCGCCATGAACCTGCTCTTCCGAGTCTGGATCAACCCGGTTGCCGCGATGGGCGCAATCCTCGATCGCGGCAGCCTCCTCTTTGCCAGCATCGCGGCCATCATCGCCACCGCGGTGCTGAACTTCTTCGCGCCCGGCCTCGGAGTGGGCTACTTCATGCCGGCGCTGCTGGTGGCCGCGGTCTACGTCCCCGGGTTGTTGCTGCTGGCTTCGATCCTGGCGCGCGCCGGCAGCCCCGGGATGCTGATCCAGCGCGATTACGCCCCGCTGCTGACCTGCGTCGCGATGGCCTATGCAGCGACCGAAATCCCGCTCGCGCTGCTGCTGCAATTCCTGCCGCCGGTAATCGCCCTGGGAATCGCGGTGGCGTACTTCGCGCTGCTGGTCTTCTTCGCCGTGCGCACCGTGCTGGGTTCGTCCAACGCCGCCGCCGCGGGAATCGTCGCGCTCTCCTGGATCCCGCTGCTGGTGGTCCTGCTCGGGCCGTTCATGATGATCCTGCGCTACCTGGCTTCGCCCTTCCTGCTCTTCTACCTGTGGTATTTCCTCGGCGGCGAATTCGCCGGACTCGGCGATACGCTGCGCCGCGGCCAGAGCTACCGCCGCATGCTGGAAGCCGCGGCCGTCAATCCGCACGATGGCGAAGCGCAGTATCAGCTCGGCCTGATTCACCAGCAGCGCCGCCAGTACACGGAAGCGATCAACCGCTTCCAGCGCGCCGTCGCCATCGACCCCACCCTCACCGACGCGCACTTCCAACTCGGCCGTATCGCCCGCCGGCAGGGGCGCCTGCGCGACGCCCTCGGCCACTTCCAGACCGTGATCGATCAGGACGAGCGCCACAGTTCCAGCGAAACCCTGCGCGAACTCGCCGCCATCTATCTCGCCGCGCGCCAGTACAACGACGCGCGCAACGAGCTCGCCACCTACACGGAGCGCCGCCCCTACGATCCCGAAGGCCTCTACGATTACGGTCAGGCCATGGAGAACCTGGGCGACTCCGCCGCCGCGCGCGACCTCTATCTGCGCGCCATCGAAGCCGCGCGCACCGCGCCGCGCTACCTCCGCCGCACCGTCGCCCCGTGGAGCCGCGCCGCGCAGAAGGCGCTGGCAAGACTGGCCTGAACCCGCTGCGCGGCCCAAAAGGCAAGGGGCGCCAGGCAGAGCGCGATCAGCGCCGCGCGCAGCCACCCCGCCGCCGTCATCGAGATGCCGAAACCCGTCGCGACCGCGAGCCACCCCGCCAGGCATGCCGGACACTTCGGAATCAGCACCAGAAGCGCGGCCGGCGCCAGGCGCCGGACCGCACTCCCTCTCCCGCAGCACGCCGGGTTCACGCCGTCTTCCGTTCGCAGTCGCACGGCGACGCCCCCGCATCCTCGTACCGGTCGTGATGCCGCAGCCACGCCATGGGACGCGGCAGGCCGTCTTCGTCCCGCCCCTTCGGCACCAGGTCCAGGTAGTTGTACGTGCCCACCAGCCCGTCCAGGCCGCGCGCGTAGCAGGAATACGTGTGGAACACATCGCCGCCGGCGCTCTTGAAGAACACGCTCAGCCCCGGCGCTTCATCGGTTGGAAAGGCATTCAGCCCGTAGTTGTACGGCAACTTGCCGTCCACTTTGTCGCCCGCCTCGAACGAGACGCCGTATTCCCGGTTGAACCCGCTGCCTTCGCTCGACACCCAGCGGAACCGCCATCCCATGCGCCGGCGAAACGCCTGGATCTTGTCGATCGGCGCGCGCGACACCGCTACCAGCGAGACGTCGCGGTGCGCCAGGTGCACCAGCATGCCGTCGATGTGGTCGGACACGAACGAGCAGCCGGGGCAGCCCTCCTCCCAGTCCGGACCGAACATGAAGTGGTAGACGATGAGCTGGCTGCGCCCCTGAAACAGATCCGCCAGCGTCACCCTCCCCGCCGGGCCGTGGAACGAGTAGTCCTGCTCCACCCGCACCCACGGCAGTTCTCGTCGCTGACGCGCGAGTTCGTCGCGCCGCCGCGTGAGCGCCTTCTCGGCCTCCAGCAGCGCGGTACGCGCCTTCAGCCATTCCTCTCTCGATACGACTTCGTGCATCACGTCTGTTGCCGTCATGATTTGCTCCTCTCTGAGTGCGGCCGGACGCAGCTCTCCTGTGCTGTGTCCCTGCCTAAGTGAATCAGTCCCTGCGCCGCCTGGGCGAGGGCGCCGGTCCGCCGGCCTGCTCCGCATCTTCCTTGACACGGAGCAGGTGGCTCGACCAAAGCTCCTCGAACCGGCCGACCCACCGCTCGTAAATGCGGCGGATCGGAACCACGTTCAACGAGTTCACCCGCTGCCTGCCTTCGTCGCGGGTTTGCACCAGGTCCGCCTCGCGCAGCACCTCGATGTGCTTCATCACGCCGAAGCGGCTCAGGTTGGGAAATGCCTCCACGAGCTCGGTGGTGGTTTTGGGACCGGAACGTAACCGGTCCAGGATCGCCCGCCGGGTGGGATCCGCGAGGGCTTTCCAAACAAGGTCGAGTTCGTCAGGCATCGGGTATCCGGCTCATTTCGCGGCGGCCGCCGGCGAGCAGTCTCCCGCAATTGTACCCAGGATGTGCTGCCAGCCCGTGGTTACCCCCGCCTTGTGCGCCGGCTCCAGAAAGCCGATCGCCCGGTGCCGCAGCGTGACCTTCGTCCCGCCGGCGATCTCCTCCAGCTTTACTTCCACGTGATTCAACGCCGGGTAGGACATGAACATCGGCCCGCTCAACTCCAGCAGCACCGGCGGCTTGATCACCTGCACGTGCCCCCACAAATGGCCGATGCCGTTCCCCCGGTCGCGGAACCATCGCCCGCCCGGCCACTGCTCCAGAATCGCCTGCAGGGGTTCGCCTTTCGAATTCACGTTGCCCTCGCCGAACCGGTACAGCACGCTCCGGTACACGTCGCCGATCGCCGCTTTCACCTCGATGTGCTGCGTGACATCGAGCGTCGCTTCTTCTATCGTCATGGTTGGAAACCCTCCTGATACGTGACTCGATAATAACGTGACCATCTGGTCACGTCAAGAGGAATTCACCATGCGCCGTACGCAGCCGCACAATCGCGGCCACCGTGCTATACCTAGGACGCGATGGTTGTCCGCGCCGTCCTGCTGCTCGCTGCCGCGACCCTGCCCGCCGCCCGCGCGCAGCAGGTGATCCGCTCCACCACACGGCTGGTTCAGGTCAGCGTGGTCGCGACCGGCAAATCGAACCGGGCACTCACGGACCTCCGCGCCGACGATTTCACCCTGACGGACAACGGCGTCGCTCGGCCGATTTCAGTTTTCCTCGCCGACACCGCCCCGGCCCGCACCGCTCCCTCCGCCCCGCCGCCGGGCACTTTCACCAACAGGTTCCCGCGCGGAGGCTATTGCGTGATCCTGCTGGACTGGCGCAATACCGAGTTCGGTGACCGCGCCCAGGCGCGCCGCCAGGTCCTGCAGATGCTCGCCCAGATCGACACCACGGACCGCATCGCCCTCTTCGTTCTTGATCGAAATCTGCGCAGCATCGAGGATTTCGGCGCCGGTCGCGCGGCATTTCTGCGCCGCCTCAACGCCGCCGGCTCGGGAGCAGCGGCTGCGGCGGGCGACGCCGCCTCGCCCTACGATGCCAGCCTGCGCGGTATCGAATCGGAGATCTTCGATCCCGCTCCGCCAAACGGCCCGCCATGGGCCCGCCTCTCGATGGAGGAACGCATCCGCGAGTTGGACCTCCGCATCCGCGACACACTGGCCGCACTCGCCGCCATCGGACGTTACCTTGCCGGCGTACAAGGACGCAAGAGCCTGATCTGGGTTTCGGCTGGCATCCCCACGTCGATCGACGGCTCTGTGGTTCGCGGCGCCAAACCCGGCGAGCGCACCTACTCGGACGAAATCGAACGTGCCGTCCGCGCCCTCAATCAGGCCGATGTCGCCGTGTACCCGATCGATGCCCGCGGACTCTCGATCAGCAGCGGCGCCTACATCAACATCGCCACCATGCGCCTGTTCGCCCAGCGCACCGGCGGCACGGCGTGGGTCAACCGCAACGATCTCGGCCCCGGCCTGCGCGCCGCGCTCGACGACCAGCGCGTGAGCTACACGCTCGGCTTCTACGCGCCCGACAAGCCGTCCTCCGACTCTCCGCACCACATCCGCATCCGTGTCCGCCAGCCCGGCACCACTCTGCGCTACCGCGACACCTACTTCGCCGCCGCACCGCCTCCCTCTCCTTCCGAGTTGCTCGCCTCCCCCACCGATTCCTCCGGACTCCCCGTCACCGTCCAGGCCACCCGCCGCCCGGGGGCGCTCGATCTCGCCGTCATGCTCGATCCCACGACCCTCACGCTGAACCAATCCGCGGGCCGCTGGCGAGGCTCGGTGGAGTTGGTGGCCCGCTTCCTCGATGCCGCCGGCGCCTTTGCCGGCGACGGCATGCACCAGGAAGTCGCGTTCGACCTGTTTCCACGGGTTCACGACGCCGCCCTGCAGCATGGGTTGCGCTTCCAACGCACTCTGCCGATTCCGGTGGGAGCCGCCCGTTTGCGCCTTCTGATCCGCGACAGCGCCGGGCCGGCCGGAACCCTCACCATCCCGCTGGACCGGGTATCACCATTGGCCAATTGACTTACTCGGCGACGGTTAGTACTCTCAACGGTCTGTTTATGAAGAAACTCTGCCTCGTCTCATTACTTGCGGTTCTGGCCTCGGCTGCTCCCGCCGACCGCATCCGCTCCACGGTGGATGCCCGCGTGACACGCCGGTTACAGGGCAATCTGCACCGGCTCGCGCTCCCGGATGCGGACCGCGGCCCGGTTGATCCGCTGATGGCGATGAATGATGTGGTGCTGACCTTCCTTCCTTCCGCCGCGCAGCAGGCCGAGCTGGACCAGTTTCTCGCCGGCCAGCAAAACCCCAACTCTCCGCTCTACCACCAATGGCTTTCACCGGAAGAGTACGGAGCACGCTTCGGACTTACTCCCGCGGACGAATCCAAGGTAATCGCCTGGCTCAGGAGCCAGGGGCTCACGGTCAGCCGGCAGGCGCGCGGCCGCAACTGGGTCGCGTTCAGCGGCACCGCGCGGCAGGTTGGAATGGCGCTGCGCACGGAGATCCATCGCTTTGTCGCGGCGGACGGCGAGCATTTCGCCAACGCCACCGAGCCCAGCGTGCCGGCCGCGCTCGCCGGCATTGCCGGCGGCTTCATCGGGCTGGATGATTTCCTGCCCGAGTCGCAAGCCCGCCCGGTCCCCCTTCCCGAATACAACCTCGGCAACAGCCACTACCTGGTGCCGGAGGACCTGGCCACCATCTACGACATCGCGCCTCTCTATAAAGCCGGGCTGGACGGCACCGCGCAAGGCATCGTGGTGGTGGGGCAGTCCGCCGTCAGTATCGACGATCTGCGTACCTTCAAGACGCGCCACGGCCTGCCGGCGAACGATCCCAAGATGATTCCCTACGGCACCGATCCCGGCTACACCAGTTCCGAACTCGAAGGCGCGCTCGACCTGGAATGGGCCGGCGCCGTCGCACCCAAGGCGACCATTTACTACGTCTACGGCGCGAGCGCCTTTTCCGCGATGAACTACGCCATCAACCTGAACATCGCGCCGGTGATCAGCGTCAGTTACGGCACTTGCGAGATCAACGCCTCGCCGCTGGTCTACCGGGCGATGATGCAGCAGGCCAACGCGCAGGGCATCACCGTGCTGGCCGCGTCCGGCGATTCGGGCGCCGCGAACTGCGACCGCCAGGGCAGCGCTCCGCTGGCCAGCAAAGGCCTGGTGGCGCTGTTTCCCGCTGTGCTGCCCGAAGTGACTGCCGTCGGCGGCACCACGTTCGACGACGCCAGCGGCACCTACTGGGGCGCCGCGAACTCCAGCGCGAACGGCTCGGCACTTGCCTACATTCCCGAGAAGGCATGGAACGAATCCGGCACCTCGGGTCTTGGGGCCACCGGCGGCGGCATCAGCCGCATCTATCCCAAGCCTTCCTGGCAGGTCGGCGCCGGCGTGACCGGCTCCGCCTTCCGCCAGTATCCCGATGTCGCGCTCAGCGCCGCGGGGCACGACGCCTACATCGTCGTGTATCACGGCTCGCTGGCCGCCGTGGGCGGGACCAGCGCCGGGACACCCTCGTTTGCCGGCGTCGTCGCGCTGCTCAATCAAAACCAGGTTGTCAAAGGCGCGCAGACCAGGCCCGGACTGGGCAACATCAACCCGCAGTTGTACCGGCTCGCGCAAAGCGCGCCCAACGCGTTCCACGACATCACCAGCGGCGACAACGTAGTCCCCTGCACGCTGGGCAGCCCGGATTGCATCGAAGGGAAGTACGGCTACGCCGCCGGCCCCGGTTTCGATCTCGCCACCGGACTTGGCTCCATCGACGCCAACAACCTGTTCGTGAACTGGAACTCCAAGACCAGCCCGGTGAGCGTGACCCTCACCCTGAGCGCCTCGCGAATCACTCTCAACGATACGCTCAAACTCACCGCCACCGTGACCTCGGCCAACGGCGGTACGCCCACCGGCAGTGTGGATTTCAGCGTGAACTACGTCTCCCTCGGGTCCGTCGCGCTCGCCGCGAGCGGCGCTTCGCAGACGGCGGAGATCTCCGTACCCGCTTACCTGATCGGCTCCGGCTCGTCCCTCATCGTCGCCAGCTACAGCGGCGACGTGGCCTTCAGCGGCGGCGGCGCCGGGAAAGCCCTCACCGTGACCGTTCCCGCCGGCACCGCCAACATCAGCTTCACCGCTCCCTCCGCGGTCTGGCCCAGCGCGCCCGACCCGCTGGGCTGGACCTGGCAGACCCCGCTCACCATCCGCGAGACCGCCGGCACCGGCGCCATGCTCACCGGCTTCACCATCGACGGGCAGGATCAGCCGCTCTCCAAATATTTCTCCGGCACCACCATCCCGGCCAACGGATCCATCTCCGGCAGCCTCGTGGTCCACGACCTCACCACGCCCTCCAGCCGCACCTTCGCCGTCACCGGCATCGACGCTTCCGGCAACACCTGGACGCGCCAGGCCACCGTCACGTACATGCCCATCCCGGCGGTCACCTACTTCCTGGAAACGGCGGCGCCGCTGGTGATCAATCAAAACACCGCCGACGCCTCCTGCCCGTGGCCCGTCCAGGTCAACGTGGAAGACTGGGGCGGCAGCCTCGGACTGATCACAGGCTTCTATGTGGGCGGCGTGGACTACACCAGCCAGGTCACGTCCATTTTCGGCACCGGGCGGCTGGAAGCCTGGAGTTCGCTCCAGGGAACGGTCTGCGTTTCCGGCATCAAGCCGCCGGCGGCCGATCCGGTCGAAGTGGACCTCTCCACCGGCCAGACCCAGCAGGTGATGGTCACCTTCGCCGGGCCGCCCGCCAATCCCGTGACGCTCTCGGCGACTCCGCAATCCGTCGCCATGGAGGCGCGCGATGCCGGGCGCTTCACGCAGGCCACCCTCAACCTGGGGGTCAGCGACAAGTCGGCCGAGTGGAGCGTCACCGTCCTGCCCGGGAATCGCACCACCGGATGGCTCACGGTCTCGCCGCTCTCCGGAAAAGGTCCCGCGCAGCTTACGCTCACCGCGCGAGGAGCCGGCTTCGGCAACGGCGCCTATCGCGCGCTGCTGGTCTTCCAATCCAACAGCGCCTCGCCCCAGACCCTGACCGTGCCGGTGATGCTGGTCCTCGGACCGAACTCGTCGGGAATCAGCATCAGCAGCATGGGTAACGCCGCCAGCTACAAGCCCGTCGCTGCGCCAGGCGGCATGATCAGCGTGTTCGGGTCGCAGCTTGCCGGCGCCACGAAACTCGCCACCGGTAGCCCGATCGATTTCGCCAACTCCGGCGTCACCGCCACAGTGAACGGCGTGCCCGCGCCGGTAGTCTACGCCTCGCCCACGCAGTTGAACGTGCAGGTGCCCTATGCCGCCGGCGCCGGACCCGCCGTGCTCGGCATCAACAACAACGGCCAGGTGGCCGGATACCTGTTCCAGGTCGCGCCCGCCGCGCCCGCCATCTTTACCGACGCGAACGGCGCGGTCTTCCCCAAGCCGAGCGCGAAAGCCGGCGCTCTCGCCACCATGTACGTCACCGGCATCGGCGAAGTGACACCCGCGCTCAAGACCGCCTACGCGCCCTCCACCGCCGTATCCGGGCAGGCCAAGCCGGTGCTGCCCGTGAGCGTGACGGTGGGCGGGGTCGAGGCCTTCGTGCAGGTCGCCGCGCTGGCGCCGAATCAGATCGGCACGGCACAGATCGGTTTCCTGGTCCCGGCCGGCGCCGCGCCTGGTCCGCAACCCGTGGTGATTAGGGTGGGCAATTGGTCCAGCCCGCCCGCTACGCTGACCGTCGAGTAGGCGCTTGCACTTCCGCGCACTCGCCAAACATGCGACCCTAAAGTGAGTGCGCAAGAACTATTTCTGGAAACTCGCCGGCCACGAACTCCGACTCGGGGACCGCACCCTGCTGATGGGCGTCCTCAACGTGACACCCGATTCCTTTTCCGACGGCGGGAAATACTCCGACCCCGACCGCGCCTTCGCCCGCGCGGTGGAACTCGAGGAGCAGGGCGCCGACATCATCGACATCGGCGCGGAATCTACCCGGCCCGGTTCCGAACGGATTACCGCCGCGGTGGAATTGCAGCGCCTCGTTCCCGTGCTCAAGCGGTTGCGCGACCGCATCACCATCCCTATCTCGGTGGACACCTACAAGGCCGAGGTCGCCGAGCGCGCCCTCGAACTCGGCGCCGCCATCATCAACGATCCCAGCGGCCTCACCTTCGAGCCGCAGCTCGCGCGTGTCGCATCCAATCATAATGCCGGACTCGTCCTCAACCACATGCGCGGGCGCCCCGAAACCTGGGCCAAACTCGGCCCCATGCCGGACCCCATGGCCA
Source organism: Acidobacteriota bacterium (assembly GCA_018268835.1). Lineage (GTDB taxonomy): Bacteria > Acidobacteriota > Terriglobia > Bryobacterales > Bryobacteraceae > Solibacter. Next base: position 17,767 of record JAFDVU010000125.1, read on the forward strand.
CCATCGCGCGCGACCTGGACGCAGCCCTGAGCCGTGCCCGCGGTGTCGGCATCGACAAGACCCGCCTGGTTATCGACCCCGGTCTCGGCTTCGGCAAGCGCAAGGAGCAGAACTCCCTGATCCTCGCTCGCCTGCACGAATTAGCCGGGATGGACCTGCCCATCCTGACCGGTCCTTCGCGCAAGAGCTTTCTGGCGCATCCCGATCCCGAGGAGAACCGCTTCGCCACCGCCGCCGCCGTGACCGCCAGCATCCTGGGCGGCGCCCACATCGTGCGCGTCCACGAAGTCCGCGAAATGCGCGCCGCCGCCGACGTAGCGGATGAAATCCTACGCGCCCGGGCCGAAAATACGTTCGATACTGAAACCCAGCGTCCCGCTCTACGTCCTTCTACTCGCCCGAGGTGACCCTGAATGAATCGGACCGCTGCTTTGCTGCTGCTGGTTCCGGCGGCTTTCGCCCAACCGCGTCCGCGTACCGGTGAGTACGCGCTGATCCTCCGCGACGCCTCCGTCGCGCAGGCCGTGTCCTCCCGTGAAGCCCTTCACAGTTCGGCGGCGCTGGCCCAGCGCCGCAAGGTGGAAGCCGCGCAGCGCGCGGTGCTCGCCGAACTCGCCCGCCGCCACGTCGCCGTGCACGGGACGTTCTCCCTGCTAGCCAACGCCATCTACGTGGACGCCGCGAACGCGGACCCCGCCGCGTTGGCCGCGATTCCCGGCGTACGCCACGTGGAGTTCCTGCCGCTGGTGCGCCCCGCCCTCAACGCCGCCGTCAACCTGGTGAACGCGCCCGCGGCGTGGAGCGCGGTGGGAGGAGCAAGCAACGCCGGCGCCGGTGTGAAGATCGGAATCATCGACACCGGCATCGACCAGACTCATCCCGGCTTCAACGACGCCGGCTTCACCGCGCCCCCCGGTTTCCCCAAGGGCGACACCGGCTACACCAGCAATAAGGTGATCGTGGCGCGCAGCTACGTCACCACGCTGGTCGGCACCAATCCAGCTTCCACCACACCCGACGATCTCAGCCCGCGCGACCGCATGGGCCACGGCACGGCTATCGCGATGATTGCCGCCGGCGTGCAGAACACGGCGCCGCTCGGGGCCATCCAGGGCGTTGCCCCCAAAGCCTGGCTGGGCAACTACAAGATCTTCGGCTCCCCCGGAATCAACGAATTCACCTTCGATTCCACCGTGCAGGCGGCGCTGGAAGACGCCGTCAACGACGGTATGGACATCGTTACCCTTTCCATCAACGAGGGCGATCCGGCTCAATTCGGCCCGCTCGATACCGGCAGCACGTGCGAAACGAACGACCCAACGGCTTACTGCGACATCCGCGCGGAACGCATCAAGGAAGCCGTAGCCAAGGGCCTGACCGTAGTCGCCGCCGCCGGCAACAGCGGCAACTCCGGCGCCAACACGCCCACGCGCAACTCGCTGCACAGCCCCGGCACCGCGCCCGATGCCATCACCGTCGGCGCCACTCTCAACAGCCACATCGTCTACCAGACCGTACGCTACGGCGGCACCAACGTGCGCGGGTTGTTCGGCGACGGCACGCGTCCGCAATCGCCTCTCAGCGGACAGGCGCGCGACGTCGCGGTCACCGGTGACAACGGCCTCGCCTGCTCCCCTCTGCCCGCGGGTTCGCTCACCGGACGCATTGCGCTCATCCAGCGCGGCACCTGCTACATCTACCAAAAGCTCAACAACGCCCAGGCAGCGGGCGCCATCGCGGCGATTCTCTACCAGACCGACGGCGTGGACGATCTGCCCCCGACGCTCTTCATCCGTCCCGCAGCGATTCCTGTGATCACCATCGGCAATACGGACGGCAAGGCGTTCAAAAGCTATCTCGCCTCCAACCCCGATGCCGCGGTCACGCTCGATCCAGCCTTCGCCGCCGGCGATAATCCCGCGGTAAGCCAGGTCGCGCCCTTCTCCTCGCGCGGACCGAGCATCGGCAACTTCGCCGGAACCCGCGATTTCGCGCTCAAGCCCGAACTCGTCGCCCCTGGCGTGGGCGTCTACACCGCCACCGAAAAATACGATCCCAACGGCGACGCGTACAACTCCACCGGCTACACCACGGTCAGCGGTACCAGTTACGCCGTGCCCTTTGTAGCCGGCGCCGCCGCGCTGGTCAAACAGAATCACTCGGGCTTCACACCGGCGCAACTGAAATCATCCGTCGTCAACACCGCCAACTTCGGCGCGGTGCAGGGCGGCGCCCACCTGGTGGACGCCGGTGCCGGACTGCTCAACGTCGCCGACGCGGTCAACATCGCCGCAACGCTCGATCCCGCTGCCATCTCCTTCGGCGCGCTTAATCCGTCCTCATTGCCCATCAACCGCAACCTGACCATTACCAACGTTTCCCCGGCGCAGGCCACCTTCAACTTCGCGGTACGCTCGCTTTCCGGCGAAAGCGGCTCCAGCGTGCAGGTCACTCCCTCGTCCGTGAGCCTGGCCGCGGGCGCGAGCCAGGCCGTCACGGTCGCGCTCACCGGCACACCGCCCGCCGCGGGCTCCTACGAAGGCTTCGTCGATGTCACCGGCGCCGGTCCCGCCCTGCACCTGCCGTACACCTACTTCGTCGGCAACGGCACGCCGGGCAACGTGATGGCGCTCATCGGCGGCGGTTTCCTCGGCTTCCCGGGCGACACCGGATGGCGCCTCGCCATGCGGGTCACCGATACCAACGGCGTGCCCGTTCCCAATTACCCGACTACGTTCGGCATGCAGAGCGGCGGCGGCAAGATCGAAGGCGGCAGCCAGAGCACCGATGCCATCGGCACCGCGGCGTGGCTCGTCGACCTGGGGCCCCAGCTCGGCGACCAGCTTTTCGTCGCTTCCGTGGGCGGGCTCACGCAGACCTTCGACGGCTACGCCCGGCCCGCGCCCGCCATCTCCGCCGGCGGCATCGTCAACGCCGCCAGCCAGAAACTCGGCGCCGGCATCGCCCCCGGCTCCTACATCTCCATCTACGGCAGCTACCTCTCTACCGCACCGAGTGCCGTGTTCAGCACGCCCTACCTGCCGCTGGCGGTGGCATCCGTATCGGTGAGCTTCGACGGCGCCAACGGCACCTTCCCCGGGCGCATCCACTTCGTCAGCCCCGGACAGGTCAACGTCTTCGTGCCCTGGGAACTCGCCGGCCAGACCTCGGCCCAGATGAAGGTCATCTGGACCTTCGACACCAACTACTGGACCGGCCTTGTGACCGTTCCCGTGACAACCTACTCCCCCGGCATCTTCGCCATCACCGATGCCAACGGCGCGCTCATCAACTCCAGCAACCCGGCGAAACGCGGCGCCGGCCTGGTCATCTACGCCAACGGACTCGGCCCGCTGGACCTGCAGCCGGCCACCGGCCAGGCGACGCCGCCCACCACGCCGCTGGCCAACACCACCGCGTCCCCCACGGTCACCATCGGTGCCGCGCCCGCGCAGGTCCTCTTCAGCGGACTCACCCCGGGATCCATCGGGCTTTACCAGGTCAACGTGCTCGTCCCCGATGGCGCGCCCTCCGGCAGCCAGGCCCTGACCCTCTCCATCGGGGGTCAGAGCGTGACCGTCACCGTACCCGTCGGATAGTGCCCCGTTCGCTATAATGTGACCTTGGGGTACCTCCGAGGGAATGAACGATCTTAAGAAGAAACTTCAGGATGAGATCACTACGCTCGAGTACGAGTTGAACGTCGAGCTGCCGAGAGAGATCCTGAAAGCCCGCGCTCACGGCGACCTGAGCGAGAACGCCGAATATCACGCCGCCAAGGAGCGCCAGGGGTTCGTCAACGCCCGTCTCGGCCAGTTGCGCAAACGCCTCGCCGATATGGCCATGATCGACCTCACCAAGATCCCGCGCGACAAGGTTGGGCTCGGCTCCACGGTCGTGGTCCTCGATACCAATAAAGACGAAGAGATCACGTACCACCTTGTGACCAGCGAAGAGGCCGACGCGGGCAACGGCAGGATCTCAACCACCTCCCCCATCGGGCGCGCGCTCTTAAACAAAGCGGTCGGCGACGAAGTCAAGGTACATAGCCCGGGCGGCGTCAAGGATCTCGAAATCCTGAAGCTGACCACGATGCACGACACAGCGCAGTAGCTTATGACTTTCACAGGAGCCATCGGGAAGTTCTTCGGAGCCATCATCAACCGCATCGTGCGGTGGCTGGCGCTCTCGAAGATCCACCCGAACGTGCTCACCTTTCTGGGCCTGGTAATCAACATCCTGGCCGCGTACCTTTTCGGAGTCGGAAAGTTCTTCGCGGCGGGCTTGGTTGTGCTCGGAGCCGCCGTCTTCGACATGGTGGATGGCCGCGTGGCGCGCGCCACCGACCAGGTCACCCGCTTCGGCGGCTTCTTCGATTCCGTGCTCGACCGCTACAGCGACCTCGCCCTGCTTATGGGCCTGCTGGTCTACTACGCGCGCATCAACCGCTACCTGTACATCGTGCTCACCGCCATTGTGATGACCGGCAGCGTGATGATCAGCTACTCGCGCGCGCGCGCCGAGAACGCCATCCCCAAGTGCAAGGTCGGCTTCCTGGAACGTCCCGAACGCATCGTGCTCATCATCATCGGCGCGCTCTTCGATAAGATGGCGCCCGTTCTGTGGGTCATCGCGGTGCTCTCCAACTGGACCGTGATCCAGCGCATGAGCTACACCTATACCGAAGCCCGGCACCTGGAAGACGCGCAACTGCGCGCCGTCAAGGACAAGGAAAAAGAGAACGTCCGCTAGACTAACTGCCCGCTAATGTGCGCGGCTCCGCAGTTGAGCAAGTTACGGAGCCGCGACCGTCAGGGAGCGACTTTTGCCTCGGTCCGCAGACCGCTCGCCTCACGAAACGTGAGCGCCGCGCGCGCCCACGTAGAGCGAGTACAAGCTCTGGCTCGCAGCCATGAACAGCCGGTTGCGTTTGACGCCGCCGAAACAGAGGTTGGCACAGATCTCCGGCAGCCGGACCATCCCGATGCACTGCCCCGCGGGCGAAAGCACGTGCACGCCGTCCACGTGCTCGCCGCCGCTGGCGCCCGCCCAGATGTTGCCGTCCACGTCCGCGCGGATCCCGTCCGGCCCGGCCTTATATCCCTTCACCTTCATATCCGAGAAGACCCGGCGGTTGCGCAGTTTGCCGTCGGCGATATCGAACACCAGGATGTTGCGCGCGTCGCCGGTGTCGCACACGTACAGCTTCTTGTAGTCGGGCGAAAAGCAGATGCCGTTGGGCTTGTCGATCTCGTCCGTCAGCACCTCCATGCGCCCGCTCTTGTCCACGCGGTACAC
>JAFDVU010000126.1 GCA_018268835.1 Acidobacteriota bacterium
GCTGGACGGGCTCACGGGGCAGGCGTATCCGGCGTACACGCCGGATGACAGCGCGCACCTGGACTCGCAGCCCGCCAGCACGCTGGTACCCACCGACGGAAAAGCGCGAAGATCAGTGCTGATCTCCGCAGGTGAAGTCTACGCCGCGGCCACGGCATCCACGGCGCGCCGCAGCTTTTCATTTACCTGCCGCGCCATCGGCTCCATCCCTGGATTGCCTACGATCGAGAGCATCTTCGCGGCATCCACCACGCCGACCATCACCCGGCCTTCGCGCTCGTAGACCACCGCGTTGCAGGGCAGCAGCAACCCCAGGTTGATCTCGGCCTGAAGCGCCATGTGCGCGATGGGCGGATTGCACGCGCCCAGGATCACGTAGGGCGGAAACTCGACACCCAGCTTCTCCTTCAGCTTGGCGCGGATATCGATCTGGCAAAGCACGCCGAAGCCTTCGGCCTTCAGCGCGGCCTCCGTACGGGCAATCGCGGCCTCGAATCCGAGGTTCACGCCGCGGACGTAGCCGTATTGGCACTCATCGGGTAGCGTCATTCGCCTGCTCCAGTCTCATTGCTTCTCGGTACCGGCCTGATTTACCATGCGCCGCTGCTGCTCTTTGTGAAGCTCGTCGCGGACGCTCTTGAGGTCGTTCTCCAGGCGCCGCGTGCGCGCCGCTTCGCGCTCCAGGTCCGTCTTCAGTTGTTTGGTGGTTTCGCTGATCGCCTCGCGCTGCTGGCGAGCCGCGGGATCTTCCACCGGAGCGGTGGCCGGCGGGTGCGGCGGCAATTTGCCTAGAAACGTGGTCGAATCGGCAACGGGCCGGCCGTTCGGCGGATGCACGGTCAATTTCACGTCCACCCGCTCGCTTTGCCGCGCATAGGTGAAGGAGCCGTTTTCCAGGTGCTCCTGGTCCAGCGTGATGGACTGCGGCAGCATGGTGCCGTCGCTGATCTCCAGGGTCGCGTCCACCGCCCGGCGCACCGCCATCGAATTGCGGTCCCAGCCGATCTGAAGCTGGCCGTCGCGATCCAGCGTGCTCAACCCCAGCGGCTGCCCCGTGCCCGGGATCGCCGGCGCCGACTGCACGGCCGAAAGCACCCTGGGCAGCCAGGCGGCGCGGGTGGAATACGCTCCGCCGCCCGCCGCCCCCGATACCAGAACGATCAGCAGCCACTTCCCCCAGGGTCGCGAGGGTGCCGCCTGCTCCGTCAGGAAATGCGGCGGCGGGGGTTCGGGTTCTGGCGCGGATGTCGCGGGGGCTGCCGCGGGCAGCGGTTCTGGGACCGGTTCCGGTTCCTCCCGCGCCAGGCGCGGTGCCGGTGGCGGTGGAGGCGGCGGAGGCGCCGGCTCGGGGTCCGCAGCCGGAACTCCAATCGTGGGATTGCGCTCCAGCCGCACTACTCGCGGACGCTCTTCGAGCGGCGGCGGAGTCGCGGCCGCGCCCGACGGAGGCGCATACATGGGCAGCGCTTCGATCAGAAACTCCTGGTATGTCCCGGCGGCGTGAATCTGCCCCGATGTCCCGCGGAAGAAGAAGCCGGCTCGCGTGGGCTGCAGCGTGTGCGGCTTCAGAACCAGCGCCACCTGCCACGGTTCGGGGAAATAGCGTTCGTGGATCGCCAGGTCCGCCTCGGAGAGGAAGATGTCGCTCCGCGTGTGCGAGTGATACCATCCCACCGGCAGCAGCCCCGGGAAGTCGGCCGTGGAACGGTCCATCAGCGCGCGGAGGCGGGCTTCGTCGTTTGCCGAGAGGGTGAAAGATGGGCCGTGGGCGTGTTCGCAATCGAGCGGCGCATACCCGGTGATCGTCAACCGCCCGCTCTCCCAACGCCCCATGAGCACGCCGCCAATCTCGGCTCCGCCGCGCGGCAGGGAGCAGAACGCGTCCACCACGGCCAGCCGGATGTCATCGAACACTCGCGGCGCATACTCGATCGTGAAAGGGCACTCGGGCACGTTCCATTGCTTCAGCCCGTGCTCGCTTGCGGCTTCGCTCATCTCGCTAGAAATCCGTCCCCTAAAATTGTAGGGCATTTACAGGCGGCGGACACCGTTGCCCGGAGGTAGCGGCGCGGAGCTGTCTTTCGGGCCATCCGGCCAAGCCGTTCGGGGAGGCCGAAGCTATAATGTAGATGCCATGCCGAAGAGCAGAGATCTGGAGTTACGGCTGCAACGCACCGAAGCGCAGCTCAGCCTGTTCCAAAAGATCAGCCGGCTCATGGTCCGGGACATGAGCCTGGCGGAAGTCCTGCAGGGCATTGTCACACTGGTTGTGCAGTTCACCGAATGCGATTCCTGCCTGGTCTACCTGCTCGACGGCGACGACCTGGTGCTGTGCGCTTCCAATACGCCGCACCCATCCACCATCGGCAAACTGCGCATGCGGTCCAACGAGGGTCTCACCGGCTGGGTCGCGCGCGAACGGCGCCTGCTGGCCATCTCCCGGGAGGCCTATCGCGACGCCCGCTTCAAGATGTTCGGCGAACTTCCCGAGGACACCTACGAGTCGTTCCTTTCCGCGCCCGTCATCGCGCGCAACCGCGTCGTCGGCGTGATCAACGTGCAGCACAAGATGCCCCACCAGCACACGGGGAACGAGATGGAAGTGCTTACCACCGTGGGCGAACAGGTCGGGTGCATGCTGCTGCTCGCCCGCATGCCGGCCAGCGCCCTGGAATCGGCCAACCATGTCGAACTGGTCCTCTCCTCCGGACCGGTCGTCATGAAACCTTGAAAACACCCTTCATGTCCGCATCCCAACTCCTCCGCCTGCTGTGCGTACTGGCCCCGGCGGTGGCCGCCGGCCAGCAGTGGCAGATGCAGTATTTCTACGATCAGGCCAAGAGCGTCCTGCTGATCGGCGACATGGCAATTCTCTCCCCGAAGCGCGGCATCGCGGTGGGAGTGATTCGCGAGGGGACCCATCAGAAACCCGTCGCGGTGGTGACCTCGGACGGAGGCGCTACCTGGGCACGGCAACCGCTTCAGGAGGTGCCGGTCTCGCTGTTCTTCCTCAACGACAGCCTGGGCTGGATGGTCACCGAGAAAGGGATCTGGCAGACCACCGAGGGCGGCCGCGACTGGCGCAAGCTCACCAAGCCTCCGGCGCCCGCCCTGCGGGTCCACTTCTGGGACGAAAACCACGGGATCGCCGCGTGCATGAAGAAGACCGTGCTCGAAACCTTCGATGGAGGCCGCAAATGGAAGCCGGTCGCGGCGGCGTCCACTCTGCCCGGCGCGCCCGAACGTTCCGCCTACACCTGGATCGCCTTCGGCAACGCCCGCTACGGGCTCATCACCGGCTTCAATCGTCCGATCGACCGATGGACCTCTCTCTTCCCCACCTGGCTGGATCCGGAGGACGCCCTCAGCCACCGGGAAACGCCGCACCTGGGCTACGCTCTCTCCACGGTGGACGGAGGAAAGACCTGGGTGGCGTCGTCGGCATCGCTGATCGGCCAGGTCTCCCGCGTGCGCCTGCAACCCGACGGCAACGGACTCGGCCTGATCGAGTACGCCGATTCCTTCAGGTACCCGTCCGAGGCCTATCGTCTGGACTGGAAGACCGGCAAGAGCGAGACCGTCTTCCGCGACAAGCGCTACGCGCTCACCGACATCTGGTTCGGCGGCGATGGCAGCGCGTATCTCGGCGGCATCGAGGTGCGGGGTGCCGTGCGCAGCGTCACGCCCGGGCGCGTGCGCGTCTTTCAAAGCCGTGACCTGAAAGGGTGGGTGGAGATGAAGGTGGACTATCGCGCCGAGGCCGGACGCGTGACCTTCGCCGGATCCGGCACCGATCTCTGGCTGGCCACCGATAACGGCATGATCCTCAAACTCAAGTAAAACAATCCTGCGGCCGGGTGATTTTTTCACAGGAACTGCAACGCCGTCTCCCCGTAACTTATTGATATTACAATTAGATAAATCTTGTTGAAAAGCCGTGCAAGATTGCCGGAAAGTGTTTGACGCCAAAGGCGTTCCAGGGCATAGTGAAGAAGGTTCCAAGAGGTTTGAGGAACAGCAGACCGGCGGAAACGTAGCGGACCTGGAACGATGATCCGTTGCCGAAGCTGAAAAGAAGCGGCAGCGGGGAGCGAAGGGAGATCGGGCGGATCCGGACGGTGGGCCGAGTGGCGGCGGGCGCGGTTTGCCGTCGATCCCGAGGGAGGTAACTCTCCCAAAGGGGAGGCGGGCCGGCGAAGCAGCTACTCTGAGCCGTCGCAGGCGCTGCAACGGGGTTCGCGCGGCGAGACGGCCGGGTCCGGGGCAAACCGGACGCGGTCGTGGAGCGCAGACCCGAACGGGCAGCAAATGCGTACGGCGAGGAAGCGAAGTAGCAGGTCAGGAGCTTTGACCCCGTGGATGGGGGCTTCGAGATGGAGCAACCGCCGCGGGCGAGCGAAAGGCCGTTACGAGCCTCCGGTCCCGGTCGGAAGCAGTCTGCGGCGTGCTCGGAAGCGTTGATCCCGTGGCCGGTAATGCGGTAGCGGGGGAGCCGAGGAGCAGGGCGTCCGGTGCTTCCGGTTGCGATGCTCGGTGCCGTGCATGCCGGCGGAGAGCAGGCTGGAAGTCAGATCACTTGGAACCCTTTTCTTTTTTGGCGGGCCACTCCGCCGCGGAGCCGGCCTACCTGGCCACGCTCTCCCTGCGCGACGCTATATAGGTTTCCAGGTACTCCCGGAACGCGCGCGTCATCGACTGGCGCGCGTAGTCCTTCCGGCCGATCTTCTTATCCTCAATCACGTGCACCGGGAGCAGGTCGCGCGTAGTGGACGTGATGAACACCTCGTCGGCGAATTCCAGGTCGCCCGGCAGCAGCGTCTTTTCCGCGATGCGAATTCCGGGCACGTGCACCTCTCCCAGGATCACTTCGCGGGTGATGCCCGGCAGGCACCCCGAACTCAACGGCGGCGTCCACACCTCGTTGCCGTTAGCGATGAAGATATTCGCCGACGTGCACTCGGATACTTCGCCGCGCTCGTTGAGCAGGATCACCTCGTCGAAGCCCCGCTGCTGCGCCGATTCGAGCCACGTCAGGTTCATCGCCCAGGAGAGAATCTTGGTGCCGGCGAACTGGCACGCCGCATGGCGCGCCTCGCGCACGTAGGCAAGTTTCACGCCCTCGCCCCACTCCTTCGAATCCGCCGTCAGCGCGATCAGGTCGCTCTCGCGCCCGTTCGACGGTCCCGCCCACATGCCTCCGCCGTTGCGCACGATCACCAGCCGCAGCGTGCAGTTCGGCGCCTGGTTGGCCTCCACCAGTTCCACCAGTTTGCGGCGCACGATCTCGGGATCGTGCGGCAGCGCGACGTGGAACGCCGCGGCGTCGCGCTGGATCCGCGCCCAGTGCCGCTCCCAGGCGAACAGGACGCCGCCAGCCACCCGCAGCGTGCTGAACACGCCCCATCCGGCAAGCAGGCCCACCTGTCCGGGAGAGAGCGAAAGGTCCGTCACCGGTTGAATCTGATCGTTGTGGAGTACGTAGCGGTGCAGCACTCCCTCATTCTAGCTCCATAGCCGCCGGCTTCCGTTCGCAATCGCGAGGCGCCTAGGTCCAGTTCGCAAATGGATTCACGCGCGAACCGCGCGCCGCCGCGATCAACTCCGGCACTCGCGAACGCCGCGCATACAGAGCCTCCAGCATCCGGAGCAGCGCGTCCTCTTCGCCCTCCACCCACTCCGGCGGAACGTTGCGCCAGGCGCGGTCCAGCACCTCTTCGGGGAAATGGATCACCATGGAAAGCCACGGCTCGAAATCGCTCTGCGAGCGCACGCTATCGTACACGACGCGGCGCGCGTAGAGGCCCTGCACGGCCGATTCCGGGAAGTCCCAGTTGGGCCCGTTGAACGCATAGCCGTGATCGATCATGCGCGCGATGAATCCCGGGCGTCCGCCGCCTTCACTTCCGCTGCGCACCATCGCGCGGTGGAACACGCATTGCCGTCCGTCGGCGTTGCCGGTCCACTTGTCGAAGACCAGGATGCCGCGGAAGTCGTGCAGGTTGACGACCTGTCCCAGCAGAACGTCGGGCAGGAAATCGTACACCGCCAGGCGCGCGGGGTCCCCCGGGAAGCGCGAGCCGAACTGCCAGCCGGGTTCGATGGCGACGCGCCGGGTGCCCAGTTGCAGGCAGAGTTCCGGGTTCGCCGCCAGGAACTCCCGGGTGACTTCGATGACCTTTGTCTCCGGGGCCGAGATGTTCAGGTAGCCCAGAATCGTGCCCGCCACCGATTCGTTGACCAGGATGCGGCGGTGCTGGGGATTGTTGCGGAACTTGACGACGTACCAATGGCCGTCGTCGGCCTCCAGCAGGTGGGCCTGGGCGCCTCCTCGCATTTTGCGCAAGTGCCGGACCGCAGTGAGGGGCATGCGAAGAAAATGCAGTACCCTAGAGTTTTAACACGAGGAGCGTCATCACGACGGAAATCGATATGGCCGATACCGCAACCCCCACCAACAATCCGAGCGAGAATCCGCAGACCCCGCCGGGGCGCAGTAAAGACGAGATCGCTCTGGATCTGATGAAGTTTATCGCAGTCACCACCGGCTACGGAAAGTCCGGGCAGGCAACCGCCGGCTTCTCCGGCAAGCCCGCGAATCGCTCGGCCGAGGAACATGCGGAAGCGCTGATCGAATTGTTCGGGCGCTGCCGCAAGGTGGTGAACGAGTAATTTGTGTCTGGCGCGGGGTGGACGCGAACATCCGCCCCGCTCGCCTGAACCTTACTTCTTCTTCGCGGCTTTCTTCGCGGGCGCCTTCTTCACCGCCTTCTTCACGGGTGCCTTCTTGGCCGGCGCCTTCTTCGCCGCCTTCTTCACGGGAGCCTTCTTGGCTGCTTTCTTGGGTGCTGCCTTCTTGGTTGCTTTTTTCATAAGGGTCTTCTTTAAGGGTGCTTTCTTGGCAGCCGCTTTCCTGGCGGGCGCCTTCTTTACGGAAGCCTGCTTCCGTGCCGCGGCTTTTTTCGCCGTGGTTTTCCTGGCCGGGCTCTTTTTTACAGCGGCCTTCTTCACGGCCGGCTTGGTCGGCGGCTTGCGTGGAGTGGAGGCCTTCACTACCGGCTTTTTGGGAATCTGGGGTGCGGCGGGAGGCGCGGGTTCGGCAGCAGCGGCCGGTTCCGGCGCGGGCGCCGTTTCGGCAATCACCACCGTGGTCACCGAGACGGCCATCTCATCCTCGTCCTCTTCTTCCTCGTCCAACTCGTCGAAGTCGTCGAACTTGGCATCCGTCTCCGACTGCTCTTCGTCTTCGTAGTCCTGGAAATCTTCCATCTCGTCTTCGTTCAGAGCGAATTTCAAAACGTCAGACATGAAATCGGCCTCCAGCGGTCACGCCGCAACCAAACCTAGACTACCTTTTTTTTCGAAGACGGGCAATTCGTGATCGGCAGTTTCAATTCGTGTTGCGCGCCACGATGGCCGAAGGCCGGGTCGTGCGTGTCCGCGCCGCCGAGGTGGCCGTCCTGCGCGTGCTCGCGCCGCGTGAAGGCACCGGCCCTCGCCGCGACGCCGTAACCGTGCGCGACCCGCTCCGCGTGGCCTTACGCGCAGGCGGCTCCGCCCTGGGCGCCGCCGGAATCAGCAGCCGGTCGCCTTCCTGCGGTTGCTCGTTCTCCAGTTGATTCACCGCCGCGATGTTCGCCGCGGTCACGCTGTAGCGCCGCCCGATTTCCGCCAGCGTCTCGCCCGCGAGCACGCTATGCACTCTCCACGCATCCAGATGATTCGCCGGGATGCGCTGCACCACCGCCATCAACTGATCCGCCGTGCCCTTGGGTACGTGCATCGGGTACCCTTCCGGCACCTTGCCGCGAAGACTCGACGGATTCATCTCCGCCAGTTCCGTAACCGGCACATCCAGGATGTCGGAGACCAGCGCCAGACTGGTCACGCCGCGCGTCTCCACCGTGTCGTACTCGAGCGGAGCATCCATCTGGAAGCCTTCGATCCCGTACTCGGCCGCGTTCTTCTCCATGATGGTCATCGCCAGGATGATCGGCACGTAGTTGGTAGTCTCCGCCGGCAGCACGCCGCGCGCGCGCAATTCCCAGAAGTCCGCGTATCCGGTACGTTCCACCGCTTTCTCCACCACCAGCGGTCCGCAGTTGTACGCCGCGATCGCCAGGTACCAGTCGCCGAACTCGCGATACAGGTCGTGCAAATGCTTCGCCGCCGCGCGCGTCGCCATCTCGGGATCCATGCGGTCGTCGGTGAAGGCGGTCTGCTTCAGTCCGTATTCGTTGCCGCGCCACTTCAGGAACTGCCACATCCCGCCGGCCGCGGCGCGCGACATCGCCCGCGGGAAGAAACCGCTCTCCGCCTGCGCCAGGTGAATCAATTCCTGCGGCACGCCTTCTTCGTCGAGGACGCGCTGGATCATCGGCCGGTAGCGCCCGGACCGCTGCAAGCCCGCCAGCAGGGTCCGCCGCCCGCGGTTCGAAAAGTAGTTGATGTAGCCGAGAACCGTGTCGTTTACCGAAAGCGGCAACTGCGAAACCGTCGCCGCCACCTGCGCCTGTACCCTGTCTTTCAGCTTGGGATCCACCGGGAAGGTCATCTGCAGGATGTCTTCGAGAGGCGCTTTTTCGAACTTCGGCTGGTCCACGGATGCGCCCGCCCCGAAGTCTTCGAGGTCGTAACGGTGGATGGCATCGGCCATCTCTTCCAACTTTCGCTCGATTTCCACGCGATCCGATGGATCCTGCCCCCCGGCATCGAGCATCCCATCGATAGCACGGTCGAATTCGCGCCGGGCGCCGTCGAGGTCCCGGGATTGGTACAGCCTCCGGCCCCGCTGGTAGGCGCGTTCCGCGTTCTGAATGGTGATGTCGGCTTCGGATTTCCGCCTGGGGATGCTGGGTGCGGCGGTGGTGGCAGCGAGGACTGAGGGATCGTCGGCTTTGAGATAGACGTTGGGTTCGGTCGGAGGCGGTTCGGGGAGTTCGACTGCCGGCCCGCTGCGTGGGGCCGGCGGCAGGAAGGACATTTGGAATCTTGATTGCTGGTTAAATCCGCAACCGGCAGTGGAGATGGCTGCGGCGAGCGTTAAATATGAGAACCAACCCGTGGTCCGACCGTCCATCCAAGTGCCTCGCACAGTAAAAATAACGTAGTTACACTTCCATGGGCCTCTAAGCGGACCCTCAAGACTACAACATCCCGCGACCGGCCACAACCCACTCTCCGGGTGGGGCCCTGTGCGGTGCGTCAACACCGCACAGGACTGTGTCCCTCGGGAACAGCTATTCTTCTTCTTCCTCGATACCCGCCTTGGCAGCCTTTGCCGCGGCGATGATCTTGTCCGCCTGAAGTTGGGGCACGTAGTCGTAATGGTCGAACTCCATGGTGAAGCTCGCCCGCCCCTGCGTCATGGCAGTCAGATCATTCTGATAGTTTAACATTTCCGCCATGGGTACCTGGGCGCGGATAAACTGCGTACTCCCCTTGGTATCCATGCCCGCAATGCGCCCCCGGCGGCCGTTCAAATCGCCCATCAGGTCGCCCGCGTATTCCACCGGCGCCTGAATCTCCACATTCATGATCGGTTCCAGCAGCGCCGGTTTGGCCTGCAGCATGGCCGCTTTGAACGCCTTGCGCGCCGCCAGTTTGAACGCCAGTTCGCTCGAATCCACATCGTGATACGAACCGTCGTACAACTCCACCCGGAAGTCCACCATGGGGAATCCCGCCAGGTAGCCGTTGGCCGCCGCCTCCAGCAGGCCCTTCTCCACCGCGGGGATGAAGTTCTTCGGAATCGAGCCGCCGAAGATGTTGTTGACGAACTCGAAGTTCGCCCCGCGCTGCAACGGCGACATCCGGATCCAGCAATCGCCGAACTGCCCGTGACCGCCGGTCTGCTTCTTGTGCCGCCCCTGCACGTCCGCCGTCCCGCGGATGGTCTCGCGATAGGGGATCTTCGGAGGGTGCAGCATTACATCCACGCCGTAGCGCTTCTTTAACCGGCTGACAACGATTTCGACATGTTGCTGTCCGCTGCCCGCCAGCAGAAATTCGCGCGTCTGGGGATCGCGGTAGAAGCGCAGGCTCTGGTCCTCTTCCAGGATCTTGTTCACGCCGTTGCCCATGCGGTCTTCGTCGTTGCGCGACTTGGCTTCGATCGCGAACGCGATCGAGGGCTCCGGCAGCACCACCTTCGGATACGTCGCCGTGACCGCTTTGTCCGCCAGCGTGTCGCCCGTCAGCGTGTCCTTCAACTTGGCCACCGCGCCGATGTCGCCGGCGTTGAGGTCGGTCACCGCCTGCAAGGTCTTGCCCTGCGGCACGGAAAGGTGTGCCAGCCGTTCCGCCACCTGCCGGTTCACGTTATACAGGTTGGCGTCGTTCTTGATCGAGCCGCCCATCACCTTGAAATAGGTGATCCGCCCGGCGAAGGGATCCGCCGTGGTCTTGAACACGAAAGCCGAGGGTCCGTCGATCTTCACCTCCGACGCCTCGCGCTCGTTCGGAGCCGGCAGGTTCTCCACCGCGAAATCCAGGATCCGGTCCGTACCGACGTTGTGCAGCGCGCCCGCGCACAGCACCGGGTAGATGCGCAGTTCGCGCACCCCGTTCTTCAACCCATCCAGGATATGCTCCACCGGCAGCGTGCCTTCGGCGAAAAACTCTTCCATCAGGGCGTCGTTGCCCTCGGCCACCATTTCCACCAGCGCTTCGTGGGCCTTTTCCGCGGCATCGGCCATGTCCGCCGGGATGTCGCCTTCCTTGCCCTTACCGTCGCCGTCCGGCGTATAGGTGAACGCCTTCATGCGAATCAGGTCCACCACGCCCTTGAAGTCCCGTTCCGCGCCGATCGGCAGTTGCACCGGCACCGCCGCGCGTCCGAATACCTCCTGGACGCTCGCCAGCGCGCGTCCGAAATCGGCGCGTTCGCGGTCCAGCTTGTTAATGACGATAGCCCGGGGAAGCTTGAAATCGTTCGCGAACCCCCACACCTTCTCGGTCTGCACCTCCACTCCCGCCACCCCGTCGACCAGGACCAGGGCGGAATCCGCCGCGACCAGCGACGCGCGCGTATCGTTAATGAAGATGTTGTATCCGGGGGTGTCCAGGATATTGATCTTGGCCTTCTTCCACTCCGCCACGGCGATGGCTGTAGAGATCGTGATTTTGCGCTGGATTTCCTCCTCGTCAAAATCCGTGATCGTGTTGCCTTCATCGACGCGGAGGAGGCGGTTCGTAGCTCCGGCGGTGAAGAGCAACCCGGCGGTGAGCGATGTCTTGCCGGAATCGCCGTGGCCCACCACACCGACGTTCCGAATGTCCTTGCTTTCGTAGACTTTCACGCGGTTGCTCCCTAAATTAATACGGGCTTAATCAAAACGGAATAGTAACACGCGCCATACAGGGGTGGCGCATCCGTGCCCACGCGCATGCATAATGAAAATCCGGAGGTTTCCCGCACATGAAAGCAATTGCACTCCTGTTTGTAGTGGCCGCCGCCGCGCTGGGGGCCGAGAACGGCAAAATTCGCGTGATCGCTTTTGGCGCGCACCCCGACGATTGCGACATCCGCGCTTCCGGCACCGCCGCCCTCTTCGCCGCCCGGGGAGACGCCGTCAAGTTCGTTTCGGTGACCAATGGCGATGCCGGCCACCAGACGATGGACCGGGATGCGCTCGCCCGCCGCCGCCTGGCGGAGGCCAAAGAGTCCGCGCGCCGCCTCGGCATCGAGTACGAGGTGCTCGACAATCACGACGGCGAACTCCTGCCCACCCTCGAAGTCCGGCGCCAGATCATCCGCCTGATCCGCGAGTGGGGTGCCGACGTGGTCCTTGCTCCGCGCCCCAACGACTACCACCCCGACCACCGTTACACCGGCGTCCTCGTGCAGGATGCCGCCTACATGGTGGTGGTCCCGCACATCGTGCCCGAGGCCAAAGCCCTGCGCAAGAATCCCGTCTTCCTCTATTACGAGGACAACTTCCAGCGCCCCAACCCGTTCCGGCCGGACATCGCGGTGTCGCTCGACTCCGTCATCGATCGGAAGATCGACGCGCTCGATGCCCACGTGTCACAGTTCTATGAATGGCTGCCCTGGGTCGCCGGCACACTCGACCAGGTTCCCGCGGGAGCCGCCGAACGCAAAGAGTGGCTCAAGAAGACGCGCACGCGGCCCATTTCTCCCGCGGTCCGCGCCTCGCTGGTGAAGTGGTACGGCGCGAAGAAGGGCACCGAGACGAAGTACTACGAAGCCTTCGAGGTTTGCGAATACGGCACGCAGCCCGACGAAGCCCGCCTCCGCCAGCTCTTCCCGATGCTGCAGTAGCCCGCGCCGCGCTATCGTATTTCCGATGAAACTCGTGTTGCCTCTGTTGCTCTGCGCCGCGGCGTGTGCGCAGAACCCCGACCTGGTCGTCTACGGCGGAACCGCCGGCGGCGCGATGACCGCCATCGGTGCCGCGCGGCAGGGCCTCCGGGTCACCCTGCTCGAGCCGCGCGATCACATCGGCGGCATGGTCTCCGGCGGACTTTCCCGCACCGACGTCGGCCGCCGCGAAGTCATCGGCGGCTACGCGCTTGAATTCTACTGGCGCGCCGGCACCGCCTACAACATGATCCAGCACCTGCAGGACATCGCGTGGCTGCCCGAACCGCACGTTGCCGAAGCCATCTTCCGCCGGATGCTCCACGATGCCGGCGTCACCGTGGTCTTTCACAGCCGCCTGCGCGAGAAGGACGGAGTACGCAAGCGCGGCACCCGCATCGAATCCATCACGATGGAGAACGGCGCCACCTACGCGGCGCGCGTCTTCGCCGACTGCACCTACGAAGGCGACCTCATGGCGCAGGCGGGCGTCACCTTCACCTGGGGACGCGAAGGCTCCGCGCAGTACGGCGAATCGCTCGCCGGCGTGCGCGGCGAGACGCCCTACCACCAGTTCAAAGTCGATCTGGTCCCGCGCGATGCCGCCGGCCATCTGCTTCCCGAAATCTCCCCCGGCCCCGCCGGCGAGCCCGGCGCCGCCGACCGCAAGGTGCAGGCCTACAATTTCCGACTGATCCTCTCCCACGACCCGGCCAACCAGGTGCCATATCCCAAACCGGTGAACTACGACGCGGCCCGCTACGAACTGCTGGCGCGCTACCTGGAAGCCGTCACCAAGGCACAGGGCCGCGCTCCGCACTTCGGCGAGGTCGCCAGCGTAATCGCCATCCCCAACCAGAAGGCCGACGTCAACAACAACGGGGCGTTCTCCACCGACTACATCGGCCACTCGTGGGACTACCCGAACGCCTCCTATGCGCGCCGCGAGGAGATCTGGAAGGATCACGAGGACTACACCAAGGGATTCTTCTGGTTCCTCGCCCACGATCCGCGAGTTCCCGCTTCCCTGCAAAAGGAGGCCAATGAATGGGGCCTGGCCAGGGACGAGTTCCCCGATAACGGCCACTTCCCCAACCAGCTCTACATCCGCGAGGCGCGCCGCATGGTCGGCGAGTACGTCATGACCCAGAAGGATATCCAGACCGACCTCGCCAAGCCCGACCCCATCGGCATGGGCTCCTACAACAGCGACAGCCACAACGTGCAGCGGGTCGTGAACCAGGATGGCTTCGTGCGCAACGAGGGCGATATGCAGGTCGCGGTCAAGCCCTACCAGATTCCCTACCGCATCCTGCTGCCGAAGAAGGCCGAGATCGAAAACCTGCTGGTGCCGGTCTGCTTCTCGGCTTCACACGTAGCCTACAGCACCTTGCGAATGGAGCCGCAGTACATGATCATCGGGCAGGCTGCGGGCGTGGCCGCCGCCATGGCGGTCCGCGCCAACGCCGCCGTGCAGGATGTCGATACCGCGCAATTGACCCGTACGCTGGTCGAAAACGGCGCCATTCTCGAATACCAGCCGGACCGGCAGGCAGCCGTGGTCAACCGTTTCAAATCCCACTGGCCGCCCGCGCCAGCCAAATGAGGGTTGCTCTATCCCAGACCAAAGGGGATTGGCATTACATTATTACCCAGGAGTCTTCATGACCACCCGACGACATTTCCTCTCCGCCGCGGGCGCCGGTGTTGCGAGCGCCATCGCCGCGCGCGCTCAGCAGACCGTGAGCCCCAACGATCGCATCCGCTACGCCCTCATCGGCGCCGGCGGCCAGGGCCAGTACGATACGCGCAATGCCCTCTCCCTCGGCGGCGCCGAACTCGTGGCCGCGGCCGACGTCTACGACGGGCGCCTCAAGCGCGTCAAAGAACTGTTCGGCGATCACGTCTTCACTACCCGCGATTACCGCGAAGTGCTTGCCCGTGGCGACGTGGACGCCGTCATCATCGCCACACCGGACCACTGGCACTCCGCCATCTCGATCGACGCCCTCAACGCCGGCAAGGACGTCTACTGCGAGAAACCCATGGTGCAGAAACTCGAGCAGGGCAAGGCGGTCATCGAAGCGCAGAAGAAAACCGGACGCGTCTTTCAGGTGGGCAGCCAGCGCGTCAGCAGCGTGGTCTACGCCAAGGCCAAGGAACTGCTCCATGCCGGCGCCATCGGCCAGCTGAACATGGTGGAAGCGTGGGTGGACCGCAACAGCGCGCTTGGCGCGTGGCAATACTCGATCCCGCCTGACGCCTCGCCCGCCAACATCGATTGGGATCGTTTCCTCGGCAGCGCGCCCAAGGTCCCCTTCGAACCCGTGCGCCTCTTCCGCTGGCGCAATTACCGCGACTACGGTACCGGCGTTCCGGGCGACCTCTTCGTCCACCTCATCAGCGGGCTGCACTTCCTCACCGAGGCCACCGGTCCCGAGCGCGTGTACTCGACCGGAGGACTGCGCTTCTGGAACGATGGACGCGATGTCCCCGATGTGCAGATCGCGCTCTACGATTACCCCGCGCGCGGCCGCTTCCCCGCCTTTAACGTGATGTACCGCGTGAACCTGGTGGATGGCGCCACGGAAAACGACGGGCTCAAGCTGATCGGCAGTGAGGGCATTCTCGAAATTGGCAGCGGCGTCACGCTCTCCAAGGTGCCGCGCCAGACCGAACCCGGCTACACCATCGACACGTTCCCCAAGGCGACCCAGGAGCAGTTCCTTAAGGAGTATCGCGAGAAGTATCCGCAGCGTCCGAAGATCGATTCCACGCGCATGACCGCGGAAGAGAAGTTCATGCCTCCGCGCGGCTACCTGGACGCCATCGATCACCACCGCAACTTCCAGGCTTTTGTGCGCTCCCACAAACCCGCCGTCGAGGACGCGGTATTCGGTTTCCGCGCCGCCGGTCCGGCGCTGCTCTCCAACCTGAGCTATTTCGAAAAGCGCGTCTGCCTGTGGGACCCCGACGCCATGACGCTGAAATAGGCCCTTTGCCCGCCAGGAAAAAGGCCGGCCCTGTGAGCGGCCGGCCTTCGGGCCTTCAGGAGTTGCCTGCCGCGTTCTACCAGACCAGCCGCAAGCCCGACTCGATACGCCGCGGCGTGTTGGCCTGGCTGCTGATGGTGCCGAACGCCGAGTTCGTCGGATTGGTCTGCGGACCGCCGAATGTCACCCGGTTGGTCACGTTGAACGCCTCCACGCGGAACTGGAAGTAGCGCTTCTCATTCAGCTTGAAACTCTTGCTGAAGGTCGCGTCCAGTTGCTTGGTCGCGTCGCGGCGCAGGTTGTTGAACTGCTGGTCGAAATAGCGGATGTTGTCGACCAGTTGCTGCGCGGCGATGGTATTGAACTGCGTGGTATCGAACGCCAGCCCGTTCGGCTGATGGGTGTTCAGGTTGATCGGGCCGCCGTAGTAGATGTAGTTGCCCCATCCCAGGACCGGACCGGACTGCAAGGTCAGGATCCCGCTGATCCCCCATCCTCCCACCAGGAAGTCCACCACGCGGTTCTGCAGGTTGAGCCTGCGTCCCCGGCCGATGGGCAATTGGTAGGTCGATGCCAGCACGTTGCGCAGCGGACGCGAGTCGCTCGAAATGCGCTTTTCCGGAAGCGGATCCGAGTCGTTGATGAAGGCCAGCCGGTCGATCAGCTTGTTCCAGATGAAGTTGTTCATCAGGGTCAGGCCGTTGGTGAAGCGCTTCTGCAAGCGCACGTTCAGGCTCTGGAAGTAGGAGGCGCCGGAGTTGGTGTAAGCCTCCACGATCCCGTTGCTGGTCGCCGCTGGCGTTCCCGGCACCGGATACTGCGGGAACGGAATCAGCAATTGCCGCAGCGCCACCGTGCTGCCGTTGAGCGAACTGGTGTTGGGCAGCAGTCCCTTGAAGGGGTTGGTCACGGTACCGGAAAGCAGCGTATTGTTGGCCGTATCGCGCGCCAGAGATGTGCTCAGGAACTGGCGCGGGATGTAGTCCAACTGCCGTGTGATCGGCAGGTGCATCGCGTGGCTGCCGATGTAAGCCACTTCCAGCACCATGTTGAACGGCAGTTGCCGCTGGATGCTGAGTTGCCAGCGCACGGTGTAAGGGTTGAGCACACTGGGGTTGAAAATCGAGATCTGCTGCCCCAGGTTGGTGCTGGCTCCCTTCGAACTGCCGGCCGGCAGCACGAACCCGTTCGGGAACGGATTGCTCAGCGTGGCGGCGGGTGTCAGGTAGTTGTCGGTGGTCACCGTCATCTGGGTCTGCTGGCTGAAGCCGGGCTGGTAGGGCGCCGGCAACTGCAGCGGATCCACCAGAATGCCGAAACCGCCGCGAATCACGGTCTTGTTGCCGAGAGCGCGCGGCGTCCAGGCGAAGCCGAAGCGCGGGCTGAAAATGGCGCTCTTGGTGTCGTAGACATTGCGGTTGTTCGCACTCGCAAAGGTCGGACCGCCCAGCGCGGTGAACTGCGAGACCGGAATCTGCGCCACCGGGTGCAGCGCGTAAGCCGCCGCCGCCGCGGCCGAAATCGAATTCACCGCCGTGGGTGCGAATCCGTCCAGCGTACGGTTGTAGCGCTCCACTTCGGGGAAGTCGTGCTCCCAGCGCAGCCCTAGGTTGATGGTCAGGTTGGGCCTGATGCGCCAGTCGTCATTCACGAAGAACGCCAGGTACTTGCCCTGCACCGTGCTCTGCGTGTTCATATCGAAACTACCGCTGTTCGGCAGGCCCAGCAGGAACGCCGCCATATCCTGTCCGAACACCGTGGTGTTGCTCACCGCCGGGCTGTTGGTCCAGTTCCCGGTAAACGTGTACGACCCCGACGGGTTGCCGAAAGTGTAGGCGCTCCAGCGGTACATGCGGCCGTCGGTTCCCACTTTCATCGTGTGGTTGCCACGGATCTTCACCACGTCGGCGAAGATCTGGTAACTGTCGGAGTAGTTTGTGCCGTCGCCGTTGTAGCCCATCGGCTCGAACCCCGCGCGCGCCCCCGCCGAGATGCTCGTGCTGCCCACCACAACGTACGGCAGCATCGGGAACTTCGCGTTGGCGTTAATGTAGCTCGGGAAACCGAGCGAGGCCGGATCCACGCTGTCCGCCGGAGAGAAGTGGTGCTCCTCGTAACGCGTCCAGTTGCCGCGGACTTCGGCTACCGTGGTCGGGGTGATCGTACCGATGTAGTCCAGGCCGAAACCCTGGTTGATGCGGTACAGGAAGTTGCCCGTGGCCGGGTTGCCGAAATAGTCGTTCTTGTTCTGATTGCGGAAGTTGTGCCGCGCGTCGATCGAGAAGCGGTTGCGGGGCGTGGCGTTGATGTCCAGCCGGCCGAGTTCATTATCGTACCCGTCGCTGTCGATCGCGTTGGTCACGAAATTCTGCAGTCCGTTGGCCTGTCCCGGGGTGTTGGGTTGAGGGTAATACTGCATGTACTTGAGCGCGATCGGGTTCAGCCGGTTCTGCGGAATGATGTTGCCGGGGAACGGCGTGCGCGATACCAGGGTGCCCGCCATCACACCTGTGGTCGGATCGTAAATCGTGTAATTGTTCTTGTCGGCGGGGTTTCGCTGATTCACCGTGAGCAGCGAGGAGAAATCGCCCTGCCGCTCCGCCGGGGTCGGCACCGTGGTGAAGTTTTCCGGGTTGCCTGTTTCCAGCGGCGACGTCGCCGGATCGGAATCGCGCATGCCTTCCCACGCGAAATACCAGAACACCTTGTTGCGCCCGTCGAAGACCTTGGGCAGGAAGATCGGACCGCCGCCGTTGACGCCGTACTGATTCTGGTGGTACGACGGACGTCCCACGCCCTTCGCGTTGCCGAAGAACGAATTCGCATCCAGGGCCGAGGTCTGGTTGAAAATGTAGGCCACGCCGTGCAGCGAGTTCGTTCCGCTCTTGGTAATCAGGTTCACCGTGCCGCCCATGGTGTGCCCGTAGCTGGCATCCATCTGGAACGTGTTGGTGCGGACTTCGGTCACCGCATCCTGCGGCGGGCTGTAGGCCATCTGGTTGCTGAAGCCCGCGTTGGGCGCTCCGTTGAGCAGCACTTCGTTGCGCGCCGAAGGTGCTCCGCCGATCGAGATCGAGTTCGGCGCGCCGTTATCGAAGGGCCGCACCGGACCCGGTTCGTAGGTCGAAATCACACCCATCGCCAGGTTGGCGAGCATCATCGGGGTGCGCCCGTTGACGGGGAAGTTTTCCACTTCCTCGCCCGTGATCACCTGGCCCACAGTCGGATTGGCCGTCTCCAGAATCGGCGCGTCCTCGTGGACTTCCACCGATTCGGTGATCGCACCGACTTCCAGGCGGATATCGACCACCGGGTGCATGCCGGCGCTCAGGGTGATGCCGGTTTGCGTGAATTTCTTGAAGCCCGGCGATTCGGCGCTGATGCTGTATTCGCCCAGCGCCAGGAAAGGAATCGTGTACGCCCCGGAACTTTCCGAATTCACCGTGGTTTCCACCCCGGTATTGGTTTCCTTGGCGATAATTTTTGCTTTGGCTATAGCGGCTCCGGTTGAGTCGGTGACGCTGCCGCTGATGGTTCCGCGGTTTTCCTGTGAAAACAGCGGGACCGACACCGCCAATAGAATGGCGGCCAGGAATCCGGCTTTCATGGTCGAGACCTCTCTATCTACTGCTTTTTAAAGCTCCCCGTTTCCGCGGCGCGCATGAAAATGCCCACCACGCGAGTAAACGGTTACAACTCCCACATAATTGGTTCCCATTATCTTTTGGCCTGCTCTGCGGTGTCAATATTTTCGACAGTCAGATTCCACGATGCGGAACTCTCCGGCGCTGGTCACCTTCCTGTTACACTTGCGGGTGCCGGACACCCTATGGCATCGCGCATCGATCCCTCCCGCCTTGTGGACGCTCAGTCGGACCGCAGCTTTTTCGGGCACCCTCGCGGTCTCGCCACCCTCTTCTTCACCGAGATGTGGGAGCGCTTCAGCTACTACGGCATGCGCGCGATCCTCATGTACTACATGTTGTCGAGCATCGCCCACGGCGGTTTCGGTTTCGACAAACCCAAAGCCGGCGCCATCTACGGTCCCTACGTCTCACTGGTCTACCTGGCGACGCTGGGGGGCGGGTGGTTCGCCGACAAACTGTCCGGGCAGCGGCGCGCAGTCCTCCTGGGAGGGATTTTTATCACCCTGGGAGAGTTCTGTCTCGCGGTACCCAGCGAGCCGGTTTTCTACCTGGCCCTGCTGCTGTTGATCCTGGGAACCGGATTGCTCAAGGGCAACGTGAGCACCATCGTCGGCCAGCTCTACGCAAAGGGCGACCCGCGCCGTGATTCCGGCTTCTCCCTCTTTTACATGGGGATCAACCTGGGAGCGTTGCTCGCTCCAATCGTCTGCGGGACCGTCGGCGAGCGGGTGAGTTGGCGCCTGGGCTTCGCCCTGGCCGGCGTAGGCATGCTCGCCGGCGTCATCCAGTTCCTGCTTACGTCGCGGCATCTGGGCGAGGCGGGGATCCGAGCCGGTGGCGCAGGAACGCCGGAGGAGCACCGGCGCTACAAGAGGCTGGCCACGCTTGGCGCACTTGCATTTCTGGTGCTGGGAGGAGCGGCGGTCGCCCTGCAGGCGGCCGGCGCGGTTCAATTCACCGCGACCATGGTCAACGATGCACTGGGTTGGTGCCTGCTGGCGATATCGGCCGGCGTTTTTTCCTGGCTGATCTTCTTCGGTGAATTTTCGGCAGCGGAGAGGAAGCGGTCCGCCGCCATCTTCGTGCTGTTCATCGCGTCGGTTGCGTTTTGGGGTTCGTACGAGCAGGCGGGGTCGTCCCTCAGCCTGTTTGCGCTCGAGAGCACCCATTGCGTCTTGCTGGGCTTCAATTTTCCCGCGAGCTGGTTTCAGTTTGTTCAGCCGGTTTTTGTCGTGGTCGGATCGCCCGTTTTTGCCTGGTTGTGGCTGGCGCTGGGCAAGCGCGAGCCGTCCAGTCCCGCCAAGTTTACGATCGGCCTCCTGTTTGCGTCTTTTGCTTTTGTACTCATGGTGCCTGCGGCGCAGATCGCATCGGGGGGCAAGTTGGCCGGACCGCTGTGGCTGACGGGCTGCTACTTCCTGCAAACGATCGGCGAACTGTGCCTGAGTCCGGTCGGGCTCAGCACGATGACGAAACTCGCGCCAGACCGCGCCGCCGGCTTTATGATGGGGATCTGGTTCCTCTCCATCAGCATCGGGAACTGGATGGCGGGAAAAGCCGCGTCGCTCTACAGTTCCTTCTCCCTGCCCACCCTATTTGGCGCGATCGCCGGATTCAGTCTGCTGGCCGCCCTCCTGATGGCCCTGCTGATCAGGCCCACGGTCCGCCTGATGGGCGGCGTGAAGTAATCCCGCGCATGCTCCGGCAGCGGGCCGCGGCAGTCGATTGACTCGACTGAGCTGAACGTTTAGAATGTACTAAACGATGAGTGTCATCGAGGAGTCCCGGCAGCGCTTCATCGAAAGCCTTACCCGCATCGCGGAATTCTGGGGATACCCCCGCGCCATGGGCGCTCTTTACGGCGCGCTCTACCTCTCCCCGGAGCCGCTTTCCCTGGACGAGTTGATCCCGATCGTGGGCGTGACCAAGGGCGCGATCAGCACCAACGTGCGCGCTCTCGAACAACTCGGCATGGTCCATAAGCACGTGCGCGCCGGCGACCGCAAGGATTATTACGAGGCCGGTACGGACTTCTGGAAGATCTCCAGAACCATCCTGGAGCGCCGGCAGAAGCCGGAATTCGATAAAGCCCTGAGCGATGTCGGCGCCTGTCTGCGCGAGGTGCGTTCGGGCGCCCATTCCCGCTCCGAGGCGGATCTCGCCCGGTTCTATGAGCAGCGCCTTGCCGCCATGGAGAGCTTCTTCCACACCCTGGACGGCATCGTGGCCACGATCCTTCAGGTGGAACGCCTGCGGGTTGAGGGCCTCGAGAAGTTGCTGCACATCGCGGGTAAAAAGAAGAAGAAAAAGTGAGCCCGCATGCATGCCGTCACCGGAGCCTTCGGATACACGGGCAAGTACATCGCCCGCCGCCTGCTCGCGCGCGGGGAGCGCGTCATCACGCTGACCGGCCACCCCGAGCGGCCCAACGAATTCGCCGGTGCGATTCCAGCGTATCCCTTCCGCTTCGACGATCCGGCGCGCATGGCCGAATCGCTCGCCGGCGTGCGGGTCCTCTATAACACCTACTGGGTCCGGTTCGACCGCGGCGACAGCACGCACGCGCGCGCCGTAGCCAACGCCCGCGCACTGATTCGCGCCGCCGAAATCGCCGGTGTGGAGCGCATCGTGCACATCAGCATCACCAATCCCGCGGCGGACTCGCCCCTGCCCTACTTCCGCGGCAAGGCCGAACTCGAGGAAGCCATCCGCGGTTCGCGCCTGAACTACACGATCGTGCGGCCCACCGTCGTGCTCGGCGCCGAGGACATCCTCATCAACAACATCGCGTACCTGTTGCGCCGCATGCCGCTGTTTCTGATCCCCGGCGACGGCCGCTACCGCCTGCAACCGGTGGCTGCCGACGATGTGGCCGCGATCGCTGCCGGCGCCGGCCAGGCTTCAACCAACCTCACGATCGATGCGGTGGGACCAGAGACCTTCACCTTCGAGGAACTTGTGCGCCGCATCGCCGCCGCGGTCGGCAGCCGCGCACGGATCCTGCACGCTCCGCCCCGCACCGCGCTCCTCGCTGCCCGCGTGCTGGGAGCGCTACTTGGCGACGTCATGCTCACCGCGGAGGAAGTGGACGGGCTCATGTCGGACCTGCTGGTTTCCGCCTCCGCCCCGACGGGATCGACTGCCCTGAGCGGCTGGCTGGCCGCGCATGCGGACACCCTCGGGACGCACTACGCCAGCGAACTCCGCCGCCACTTCGCCGCCTGAACCCGCTACTTCCGCGCCGCCGCGCGTTCCACCTCGAACAGCACCCGCCCGGCCGACCAGTTGTGGAACGGCTCAGCCAGGCGCCTCTCGGGGTCGATCACCCGCTGCTGCGGAACGCCTCCCACGATGCCGCCGCCGTTGCCGAACAGTTTCATCCCAACCTTCCAATCCGCGATCACCGGGAAGGTGTAGTGCCGCGCGCGCATGTACGCCGGCGCATGCGTATAGTCCAGGTCCAGACAGAACGTCAGCACCTGGATATTTGCCTTGTTGGTTTTCAGTTGCTCGTAGAGGCGCTCGAGTTCGGGGTGCTCGGCGTTGGCCATCCCGTAGTTGGCCACCCAGAGATCGACCACGGTGTATTTGCCCAGCAAATCGGCGGGCCGCCACACACGCCCGCTCGTGTCCCTGGCTTCGAAATCCGGCAGTTTCTCCCCGAATCGCAGGGTGTCCCTCGCCGGAGGCGGAATGGAAACGAACGGCATTTGCTGCGCCATCGCGGCGGCAGCCAGGAACGGAAGCAGAATGCGGAAACCTCTCACAATCCTACCCTCCCTGCCGAACAGTCTACATCAGCGCCTCGCCCGGAGCCACTTCGCAGCCCACTCCGGATACTCCCTGTCCAGCAGGCGCGCCGGACGGTCCACGTACCAGCGGTATCCGTTGCGCCGCTCGTACTCGATCTCCGCCAT
>JAFDVU010000127.1 GCA_018268835.1 Acidobacteriota bacterium
AGCCGCCGCCGCCGATGCGCGCTCCGCCGCCGAAACCGCCGCCTCCGCGGAAGCCCCCGCCGCCGCGCGCGCCTCCGCCGCCGCGCTGGGCCGGCGCAAGCGCCACCAGTACGCATCCGCACAACGCAATCCGCAGCAAGGTTCGCATGGAAGGATCCTCTATCCGGCAGCGTACTCCCGCCGGAGCGCGCTGGCAAGTGGCCGGCATCCACTCCGCCCCGTTTCGCATCCAAGGACGGAATGGTTTATACATGTTTCGAAATGGTGCGCGATTGCCGCGCCGATCTGCCCCAGGGCTGGCGATATCTTGTGACCACGTATACTCCCGTGATCCGGCGCCTGCTGGCGCACTACGCCCCCTCCGCCGGCGATGGCGAAGCCGGCGTGGAGCGTGTGCTGCTCGGCTTGCGCCTTCCCGCCTCCAGCCTGTTTCAATCGCTCGACCCCGCGCCCGAGCGCTGGTTCGTCGCCGAACTGCGCCAGGCGGTGCTGTCCGCGTTGCCCGCGCCCGAGGCCCCGGTTTCGCTCGATCTGGAGACCCTGGCCGGCGCCCTCGAGCCCCTCACCGTGGTCGAGAAGGTCGCCGCCTGGTTCGAAACCATGCACTACGACGACGCCGCCACCGCGGAGATGATGCGCATCTCGCCCGCTACCGCCGCTAAGGTCCGCGCCCGCGCCGCCGAACTCCTCCGCGGCAAAAGCGACGCCTGGAACCGCACCCTGCTCGCCGATAACGGTCTGGCGCTCGGCCGCGAAGCCGCTGCGTCCGGCGGCAAGGACTGCGCCTCCCCCAAGGTGCTGCTGGACATCCTGGACGGCCGTACCACCTGGCAGGGCCGCGAGGTGCTGGAACGCCACGTCACCGCCTGCTGGCACTGCGTGGACCACTACGCCCGCATGATGGAGGTCATTGCCCTGCTGCGCGCCAACCGCCCGCTCACCGATGCCGAAGCCGCGCCCTACTTCCGCGCGCTCGGTGTCACGGTGGAGCGCCCCTCCCCCTGGAAGCGCCTCTTCGCCCGGCGCTGACGGCTGTGGTCCCCGCGACTCGCTGTGCGCGCGTCTACCGCCAGGTCACCAGCAATTGCGCGAGTAGGATCTTGGTCACGGTGCAGACCGGGAACACACGCGCGTATGCTGCCTGGGGCGCGTCGGAGTTGGAGACCAGGCTCGCGTACGAAAGGCTCGCCGGTTCCGTGTGGATGGCGCACGTCAGGCCCATCACCGATTCGAATGGCAGTTTCAGCACGCGATGCCCGATCGCCACGCTCATCAGCGCCACCGCCGCCGTGATCGCGGCGCCCCCGGCGATCATGTAGATGCCGCTGCCGCCCGCCGTCTGCAGGAAGCCGTATCCGGCGCGTGTGCCGACGCCCGCCTGGAACAGCACCAGCCCGATCTGCCGCAGCGTGAGGTTGGCACTGAGCGGGATGCCCCAGGTGATCGGCCCGGTACGCTGCATGCGCCCCAGCACGAGCCCGGCGATGAGCGGTCCGCCGGCCAGTCCCAGCCGCACCAGGTGGCCTCCGGGGAGGGGAAGCGGGATCAGCCCCAGGATGACGCCCGCCGCCATCCCCAGGCCCACGCTGGCGAAATCGGTCTCCGCCGTGCCGCGGATGGAGTCGCCGAAGAAGCGCGAGACGCTGGCGAAGTTCGCCGGCGCCGTGAGCACGCGCACGCGGTCTCCGAATTCCAGGCGCGAATCGGCGTTGGGCACAATGTCGACATCGCCGCGGCGCAACCGCGTGATGGTGGCGCCGAGCGTGCTTTGCAGGTTCAGGTCGCGGATGCGCTTGCCCACGATCTCCGCCCGCGAGACGAAGACCCGCCGGTAGTCGAGCGCCGAGCGGTCGTCCTCGATGTGAATGTCGGTGGGTTGGCCGAAGATGTGCAGCGCGCGCTCGAGCGAGGAGCGGTTGCCCACCACCGCCACCACGTCGCCGAGCGCGAGTTCCGTCTCCGCGGTCGCCAGCGCCGTCTGCCCGGCGCGCTGCACCCGGCTGATCACGAAGCCCAGGTCGCCGTGCACGCGCAGCATGCCGGCCAGGCTCTGTCCCACGATTCCCGGATTCTGCACCACGAAATCGCGCACCTCGATCGGCTCGGCGGGTTCGGCTTTCGCCGGCTTGATGCGGAAGACCGTGCGGTACAACTGAAAGGTCAGCATCACCCCGAGCACGCCGAACGGGTAGGCGATACCGAAGGCGATGACCGGCGCTTCGTTGGATTGCCCGCGTAGCACCTCCTGCGCCGCCGCCAGAGCCGGAGCGTTGGTCAGCGCGCCGGAGAACAGCCCCGCCAGCGAAGGGCCGCTGAGCGACTGCCACGCGGCCACCCCGATCGCCACCCCCGCGCCGATCGCCAGCATGGCGATACAGAAGATGTTGTCGCGCGACCCGTTGCGGCGGAAGGGATTCTGAAACCCCGGACCGAACTGAATCCCGATGCTGTAGATGAACAGGATCAGTCCCACGGTGGAGACGATCTGCGGCAGCGCGACCTCGGGACCGAGCGCGCCCGCCGCGAGTCCGGCGAACAGCACCCCGGCGACCCCAATGCGGAAGCCGAAAATCCGCACCTGTCCGAGCAGGTAGCCCACGCCGATGACGGCAAACAGCGTGACCACGGGGAACTGAACCAGAAAGTCGGCGATGGCTTGCTTCATGCGGGGAGAACCGGGTCCGGTGGTGGCGGTATCAAGCTCAGTTTACCTTACGGTTCTGTGCGTTTCTTCGCTATCATGTGGAATCGGCTGGAAATAGTACGTGAAGCGCTTTCCCTTTCTTGACTGGATGCGAGGGCTGGCGGTGCTGGTGATGATCCAGTGCCACACCTTCAATTCGTTCACCCGCCTTGACTTGCGTAACGGCGGGCCCTACGTGATGACGCAGTTCATCGGCGGCATGGCCGCGCCCCTGTTCCTGTTTATGGCGGGGATGACCACGGGCTTTCAACTCGAGAGCCTGGACAAGCGCGAACCGCGCGCGTTGCGCCGCTGGCTGACCGCCCTGCGCCGCGCCGGCTACATCATGGCGATCGCCATGACGTTCCGCTTCACCAACTGGGTCTTCGCCTGGCCGCTCGGCGACTGGCACGACATGCTTCGCGTGGACATCCTCAACTGCATGGGGGTGGCGATGGCGGCGGTGGCCGCCGCGGCGCTGTTCACCGGGCAGGCCCGCATCCGCTTTGCGATCCTCGCCGGGTTGGGGATCTGCGCGCTGGGCCCGGTGATCGCGAATCTGGATTGGAGCGGCACCCCGGCGCTGCTCCAGGAGTATCTGGCGCCGGCGCCGGGGCGGCGCTTCCCGTTCTTCCCCTGGGCGGCCTACGTCGCGTTCGGCCTGGCGCTGGGCGGCATGGTGAAACGCGCTCCGGCGGAACGCTTCGAGCGCCTCATGCAGTGGAGCGTACTGGCCGGGTTCGCGCTGGTGTTCACGGCGCAGTATTTTGCCAATGTGCCGTACTCGATCTATACGAAGACCAGCTTCTGGCTGGACAATCCGACGCTGGTGCTGATCCGGGTGGGGGTGATGCTGCTGGCGATGGCCGGCGCCTACCTGTGGACCGAGTATTGCGCGGGCACGGGTTGGAGCTGGATGCAGTGCATGGGGAAGAACTCGCTGATGGTGTACTGGGTCCACGTCATGATTGTCTACGGCAGTGTGGTGCGGCCCATCAAGCGGCAGCTCTCCATCTGGCAGGCGGGCGCGGCTACCGTGATCGTGACGCTGGCGATGATTGCGCTCTCGGCGATCTGGCTGCGGTGGAAGGCCCGGCGCGCGGGGCGGCCTCTCCCGGCCGTCGCCGGAAGTGGCGGTGCCTCACCGGCGGCTCCCGCAGTGCGGGCCGCCGCGCCACAGGAGATTTAGCCCCGGCGGCCGGCCGCTATTCGGAGGGCTGGTAACGGCCCGGAGCGAGAACGCCGTGCGGGTCGAGACCGCCCTTGAAGGCGCGGAGCAGGGCGTCGTAACCGGGGCTGGAGGGCATGGCGGAAGCCGACTGGCTGGTGAGCCGGTAAGAGTAGTAGCCGGACTCGGCAAGGCGCTGCGACAACTCCCGGTAGCAGGCCGCGGCTTTTTCATCCTCGCCCTCGGTGTGGCGGTCGTAGGCGATCGAAATGACGCAGGCCAGGCTGCGCTCGGTCACCATGGTGAGGGAGATGGCGGGTTCAAAGCCGTGATCCAGCAGGATGCGGCCGGCCATACGGACCAGTTCATCCGCCTGCTGTCCGTCGGCGGGAACCACGGGACTGCACCAGAGCAGCCCGCAGCCGTCGCGGTCGGGATCCATTTGCGCGGGCGGCGGCGACTTCTTTCGCCAGTATGTGCTGGCCAGCGGCTGGCTGGTGGGAACGCCCTGGAGCAACCCGAATACCGGTCGCACCAGTTCGAGCGCGCGGCTGAGGTCCCAGCCGGTGATCAACTGGTAGGCCTTCGAGAAGCGCTCCGCCAGGCGCAGTTTGCGCTCGTCCAGAAACTGCAGTTTATCCACGCGTCCGGCCAGGGCCTTGCGCACCAGGCGGCGCGCTTCGGCCACCTGCGCCCGCGTGCCGTAGAGACCTCCCGAGGCGTTCCAGGCGCCGAACTGATGGCGTTTGCGCAGGCTCTGCATGACGCGGTCCGGCAACGGAACTTCTCCGCCGGCTTCCTCCCACGGATACTGCTGGAGTCCGGAGAGGACTTTGTAGTCGTTGACCACGTGGACGGTGCTGCGCAGCGTGCCGTTGAGGCGCAGCGGGCGCAGGGCGTCGATGATCGGGGCCAGGCCGTCGGGGGAATCGCTGCGGAAGAAGTACGCCTGGAAGTACTCCGGCGCCGGCATCAGCCACACGGTCATGCGGGTGACGATGCCGAAACCCGATTGCGTGAACAGTCCGTCGATGAATGGCCCCACGCCCCAGCGGTGCAGCGCGCCGGAGCGCGAACCTTCGAAGCGGGAGAAGCCGGTCTCCACCGTCTGGCCGGTCGGGAGAACCACTTCCAGGCCGCAGACGTGGGAAAAATGGTCGCCGTAGGGGGTGTGGCCGAAACCGCGTTCCACGGTGTTGCCGATGAGGCTGGTGTCCGGACCGGCGCCGGTGGCATCGAGCCAGAGGCGCGAGCCGCGTCCGCGCAGGAAATCGTACGCCTGCTGCTGGGTGACGCCCGGTTCCACCGTGATGTAGGCCAGGTCTTCGTCGAAATCGACGATGCGGTTCATGCGGCTGAGGTCGATCAGGACGCACCGGTCGGCGCTGGGCACGCGCGAGCCGTAGCCCCAGTTGCGGCCGCCGCTAATGGGATAGACCGGCACATGCCACTGATTGGCGATGCGCAGCACCAGTTCCACCTCCCGGCGGTTGCCGGGACGGAGAATCGCGGGGATTGCGTGGCTGGTGGAAAACGTAGCGGTCGAGGCGGCCCGAAGGGCGGGAGCGTCGCAGACGATGTTTTCCGGGCCGAGCAGCGCCTCCCAATTCCTCAAGGCTCCTTCGATCGCCACGCCGGACTGCGAGGGGTCGGTGGAAACCGCGCTGCTCGCCGTGATCAAGGGTTCTTCCTCCCAATCGGTTCGCGTGTCATCGCAGTGGCCGCCTCGCGGGAATTCAGGATGCAACCGGCCACAGCACCGGCTTCGGCGTGGTAATGGGAACCTGCGCGGCTGCCGGGTATGATAGCGCGGGTGCGCACTCCGGCGCTACTACCGTGACCGACAGGAGTTGCTCGCGCAACCGTTCGATTGCGCGGTGGTAGGCGGTATCCGGCCGGGCCGAATCGAAGCGGAGGACCTCCATTTGGCACTGGTATTGCGGGTCGTAGTACGGCGGCAGGTCCTGCTGGTTCACGCTCAAGGGACGGCCGCCGATGCGGCGCAGGATTTGCGCCGAGTGGTGGCGAACCGTCGCCGTGGTGATGCCGATACACCCACCCAGCATTTGTGCTAATGCGTAGGTGGCGAGCGCAACCCGCAGCGCCTCGGTGGTGTATCTCTTTTCGGCCGAGATCGCCCATCCGCCCACTTCAGCGAAGGCCAGCCCCAACCCGGCGGCGCGAGCCGCCTCCCCCTCTACGGCGGTGCGCAACAACGAACCCCAACGTTCCGACTCGGCCAGCGCCGAGGTGCGAACGCCCAAGTCCTGAAAACCGACCTCGGATTCGTAATGGCTATAGCGGGCACATCCGAAAACGTTGCCCCGCTCGTCGATGGCGACCAGGTGCCAACTGGTGGCATCGGACGGCTGCCAGTGCCGCCCATCGGAGATCAGTTGCGCTTCCCTGATGGCGCCGTCTTCGAGGTAGACCTGCCCTCGCAGACGCTGCAGACCGTGGAGGACCCTGGCATACTGCCGGTCGTCCCTGCGCACCCGCCAACCCAGCGGCGGTACAGTTCCGCGCGCGGGTGCCAGGAATACCAGCCCGTTGCGCCCATTGTCGGTTGCGCCTTCGAAGAGTCTCACGTTACCTGGGCCCTGCCTTACGCCCGTCTCGAAACCCACACACCACCGGACACGCCAGCCCCGGGACTTCGGCCTGACGAACCCTATGACCTAATTAAGGCCTTGCGCATCAAGGGATTCAATCTTGCCAATGGGATGCACAATTCCGGTGCCGATGGAAAACACCCAGCCTGCCAACTTTTGAGGTATTCCGTACAGTACTTGCAATTGTGTCTCCTCTCCCAATCTTTTCGGCTACAACAGTCAAAACCTTTAGAAAGTGGTCCGCAAAATCCTTCAAGGAGCGGTGGCAGGGGCTCGGAAGGTGTAAATTCTCTATCGACTGCGTAAAAATTGGGCAGGTGGTTTACAGAGGAAGAGCTCGCTCAAGAAAGGCGCGGAAGAGGGATCTACTGTCGTAACGCGCAAACACCTCGGCAATGTGGTGGGCTGCGGTGGAATAGGCGTCGTCGAACAACAGCTTTTCGAGAGCCCGCTGCAACCGCCGGGTGGATACCTCCTCCACCCGCACGCCCAGACCCGCGCCGCTCTCCACCAGGACGGCCGTGGACAATTGCTGATCGGCGTTGCTGGGGATTCCCAGCACTGGAGTTCCGGCGGCGAGAGCCGGATACAGGCCTCCGCTGCCTCCATGGGATACCACCACCCGGGCTACGCGGGCCGTCTCTGTGAACGGCAGAAGGCGGGTGACAAACCAGTCGGCGGGCAGCCCTGGGATGTCGCGTCCGGACGTGGAGAGGACCACGCAGGCGGGCAGTCCGGCCAGCGCCCCTGCCAAGGCCCGGATGGCGTGCAGTGGGCCGGAACTGCCCAGGCTGACGAAGACCTTCGGCCGGGAATCGGCCACCATGCGATCCCACCAGTCTGGTTTTTCGACAGGGGGGACCCAGTCGCAGATTCCCACATAGCTGTGAGTGTCCGGCCGGTTCGGGGTCGGGATGAATTCGGGGATGTCGGGGTAGAGGACCCAATCGCCATCCGTGTACATGGCGCGCAGATCGCGGGGCAGGGGCGGAAGGTCGAACTCGCGCCGCACGGTATTCATCTGGCCCACGTGGATGGCGTGGGCGATGGGTTCGGTCAACCGGTAGACGCCGCCCAGCAGGCGGGGCGGTATCACGCGGGTAAGCGGCAGTTCCGGGATGATGGAGCGGTGGGTGGCGTAGGGGCTCCAGTAAGCATTCATGAGGACCGCGCCTGGAACCCCTTCCAGGCGGGTGCCGATGGGCAGGGATGGACGCATGTCGCCCACCACCAGGTGCGGCCGGATCCCGCGGATCAGCCCGCGGTCCTCGTCCACGTAGCGGCGCACCACGTCGATCGGAAAGAGTGGCGCTCCCTTGGCCAGATGGGCCAGGAACCTCTCGCCGGGCATGCTGTCGAGCGTCCCGACGGAGAAACTCCGGCCGTGGAGCAGGGGGGCAAAGCGGGCAGGGCAGTAGAAGTGAACGTCATACGAGGCCGGGTCCAGGCTGCCGGCCAAAGCCAGGGGACGGACGAAGTGAGTCATCGTCGCGCCTTCGGCTAGAAAGAGAATGCGTTTGCGGGATGTGTCCATCCAGCTTGAGTTTAGCCCCCAAAAAACGACAACCGCACAGCCGGCAGTCCGGACTGTGCGGTTGGCAAGATACTGGCGAACGCCTTGGCTGTTTAGCCGCGGTTCTTTCTGGGCCGCTTGATCAGGGCCAGCGCGACCAGACCGGTGCCGATCAGGCCTGCGGAGATGGGTTCGGGAACAGTCGTGAGCGTGAACTGACCAGAGTAGGTGCTCTGCAGGGAACCCTGTCTAGCGAAGCTTTCCTGGATCTGCAGCGGAGTCATGTTAAACTGCGTCGAAAATCCTCCGTGCCAAGCGGTGGAGCCGTTGGCATCCGACACGTTTCCGAAGGCTGACAGACTGACCGTCGTAGTGCCGACGCCGTCAAACGTCAGGACAAACGGCGAACCCGCGATTACCGAGCAAGTGGAGCCAGCGCCGGTAGCGGACGCGCAATTCGTGTTCGAGGATCCGGGGGCAAATCCGGATAGGGCGAAGTCCAGAGCGGGGGAAGCCGGGGGAGCCGGGAGATCGATAAAATGATCCACCGTGCCGCCACCTGCCGTGAGGTCCATGATATTGCCGGTTACGTTGTTGAGCAACGTACCGCCGGACCAGGTGACGTTTGTGCCCAAGCCCGTAATGATGCACCCCGTGCCCGCGACCGAACCGGCTGGCGACCACGAGATGGTCGTCGGGGTTACTGTGACACCACCACCGCCACAGTTGGCCAGATTCATTGTTCCGATCGGGCTGGCCAGTGCAGAATTGGACAGCCCCAAACAACAGACGGCGCCCGCCAGAACGAGCGCACCACCGAGAATTCTCATTGTATTTCCGTTTCCTCCGATCCGAAGCCGAGTAGGCGTTCGTTAGTAGTCTTATCCTTCCTATCGTTAGCAGTCTAAAGTTATCTGACGGCAGTGTCAACGGTCGATGCCGGAGTACGGTACCGGTCTTCGCCGTCAAAGGTACCGGTGTTGCGGAACAGTGGGTGGTTTAGCACGACTGTTATCTCGACGCTGCCCAGGTGAGGTGCGATCCCGAGGGTGCGCCGGATGCCCCAGCCCCTACAGAATGCGCCGGGAATTACCGATCACCGAGAGGCTGGAGAGGATCATCGCGCCGGCGGCCAGGATCGGGGTCAGGACCCCGGTGACCGCCAGGAGGATGCCGAACACGTTGTAAAGAAAAGCCCAAAACAGGTTCTGCCGCACGATGGCGAAGGTTCGTCCGGCCAGATCCAGGGTGTCGAGCACGGCGGTGAGCGATCGTTTCATAAGTACCAGAGGCGCCGCCTGAATGGCGATTGCCGTACCGGATCCGAGCGCGATGCCGAGATCGGCCTGGGCCAGGGAGGGGGCGTCGTTGACGCCGTCGCCGATCATGGCTACGCGCTGTCCGGCGGCCTGCAGTTCGCGGAGAACCTCCACCTTGCGGGCGGGCAGGGCGCCGCCGATCCACTCCGTAGCCCCGATTTCTCGCGCTACGGCCTCGGTGGCGGCGGGCGAATCGCCGCTCAGCAGCAGGGTCCGGATGCCGCGCGCGCGCAGGCCCGCGCACAGGGCCGCGGCTTCGGGCCGGACGCGGTCGCCCAGCGTCAAGGTGCCGCGCGCCTCGCCGTCCCAGCCGAAGGAGACGGTGGTGGAAGGAGAGTCCGGGGCGCCGTCGCCGCGGCGCACGAAATAGTGGACGCCATCGACGGTACCTTCGATGCCCTGGCCCGGGGTGACGGCCACGTCCCGCGCCGGGGGAAGATCGCCGTGCCCGGCCACGATGGCGCGCGCGACGGGGTGCTCGCTGTAGGCCTCCAGGGCGGCGAGTTGGCGCATCCGCGAGGTGTCGCCCGCGGCCGAAAGCAACCGGAACTCGCCTTCGGTGGCGGTGCCGGTCTTGTCCAGCACCACCACGTCGATCCCGCGGATGGTTTCGAGCACGCGCGTATCGCTCACCAGGATGCCGCGCCGCGACGCGGCCGAGACCGCGAACGTGAGGGCCAGCGGGGTGGCGATCCCGAGCGCGCACGGGCAGGCGATCACCAGTACCGCGATGGCGTGCATCAGGGAATCGGCCGGGCTGCCGGTGCGCCACCACCATCCGGCGAAGGTGAAGAGCGCGATGGCCAGCACCGCCGGGATGAAGACGCGCGCGATGCGGTCCACCGTGCGCTCGATGCGGGTGCGGGAGGCCGCGGCCTGTTCGACCACGCGCACGATCTGGGCCAGCGTGCTGTCTCCGCCGGTGCGCGTGGCGCGGACCTCCAGCACGCCGCCGCCGTTGACGCTGCCGGAGACCACGGCATCACCGGGCGCCTTGGCCACGGGGCGCGCCTCGCCGGTGAGTACGCTTTCATCAGCGTGCGAGGAACCGGTGACCACCACGCCGTCGGCCGGGATGCGCTCGCCGGGTTTGACCAGGAAGACGGCGCCGGGAGTGAGCGCATCCACCGCAACGAAGCGCTCGCGGCCCTCCTGCACGATGCGCGCCTTGGTGGGCATGAGGCGGTGCAGCAGGGTGAGCGCGCGCGCGGCGCGGTCCTTGGCGGCGCGCTCGATGGATTTCCCGGTCAGTACCAGGGTTACGATGGCGCAGGCGGTATCGAAGTAGACGTGCTGCCCGCCGCGGAAGGCCTCGGCCGCGCTGTAGCCGTAGGCCGTCAGGATCCCGAGAGAGAGCAGGGATTCCATGCGCAGCACGCCATTGCGCGCGCCGGCCCAGGCCAGCCGCAGGATGGGCGCGGCGCACCAGAATACGCTGGGGGTGGCCAGCGCCATCAGCAGGAATGGGACGAAGCGTCCGGCCCAGCCGGCGACGCTGCCGAAGTAGCTGGCGTAAACCACGAGGCTGAACGTCATCACGTTCAGCGAGAGGAACGCGGCGATGCCGGTGCGCAGCAGCAGGTCCTTGCGTTCGGCGTCGGCGGCATCGCTCTGGCCGGTGTATTCGCCGGCGCGGTAGCCCACCGCGGCCACCCGGTCCACGATGCGCTCCTTGGGCAGGTACTGCGGGCAGTAGCGGACTTTGAGCAGATCGCTGGCGAAGAGGACTTCGGCGGAGACCACGCCGCGGGTTTTGGCCAGCGCGTGTTCGATCAGCCAGCCGCAGGAGTTGCACCACATTCCGCCCACGTGAAAGACGGCCTCGCGGGTCTCGGCGCCCTCGGGGATGGGCGGGGCGTCGCCTTTTGCGGGGTTGGCGATGAGGCCGAGCCGCAGGCTTTCGCGGTAGAGATCGGTCTGGCGGAAATCCTGCCCGCCGGCGATGACCCCGCTTTCCACCAGGATGGCGTAAACGTTTTCGCAACCCGCGCAGCAGAACCTGGGCTCGCGGGTATCGAGTCCGCAGAGCGCGCAGGGATGCACGGCGGCGGGCGTGGTGGTCATGCGGCGGCGGCGGGGGCCGGACGGGATGCCGAGCCGACTTCGATCATCTGCGGGTTGGCATTCTTCGTCTCCACGTAGGCGAAGATCAGGATGCCGATGAAGATCAGCGACACCAATGCCAGGAACGGGATCAGGGCGGGGATGCCGCCTTTGCGTTTTGCTTTCATTTCGGATCTCCCGAAGGGGCGAGGAAGGTCATGGGGAAGCGGTCGCTTCCGGCAGCGATTTCAAAGTGCGTGACCAGGGCTTCGCCGGGCGAGACCGGGCGGGCGATCTCGAATTCGCCGGTCACCTGTTTGCCCGCCTCGACGCGCACCGGGTTGGCGGAACTCACCAGTTGAGCGCCGGGCAGGTTCCGGATCGAGAACGCGACTGTATCCGGCTGCGCGCCGCGGTTGGCGACCTGGTAGCGGAAGCGGTTGTAGATGCGGCCGTCGTCGCCTTTGCGATAGAGGGTTTCGCGCACCGGGGAGATGCGTACCAGCACCGGGCGGCGGGTGGTCAGCGCGAAGGTGAGGCCGCCGGCGTAGGCCAGCAGAATGGCGGCCACCACGACGCGGCGCCCGGTCCAGCGCCATGGCTCCCCCTTCACGCCCCAGCCGTAACGAATCAGGTTGGGCTTTTTGAGGCGGGCCATGATGTCGCCGCAGGCGTCGATACAGTCGGCGCAGTGGATGCACTCGATCTGAAAGGGCGAGGTGCGGATGTCGATCCCCATGGGGCAGACGCGCACGCACTTCTTGCAGTCGATGCACTCCTCGCCGGGGTCGCGGTAGTGGACCAGCAGGGTGCGGTCGTCGCCGAGCAGTCCCTGCAGGTAGCCGTAGGGGCAGACGGTGGTGCAGAACTTCTGTTTGACGAGGGTGAAATCGAGAAACGTGACCAGGGTGACGGCGGCGCCGGAGATGCCGCCCGCGGTATGCAGGTCGAGCGAGGCCAGGCGGCGCAGCAGGTCGCGCGGCTCGACGAAGTAGGAGATGAAGATGAACGCCAGGAACACGCTGCCCGCGCCCACCACCGCCAGCCACAGCACGCGGGCGATGCGGGCGCGCGCCGGCGGCTTGAGCGTGGGGAACCTTTTCGTGATGCGCTTGCGGAACCAGGCGTCAATCGCATCCGAGGCTTCGCTGAAGATCATCTGCGGACAGAGGTAGCCGCAGTAGATCCTGCCGTAGAAGACGCTGGAGAGCACGATCACGAACATCAGGAACATCAGCGCAAAGAAGATGATGGCGAATTCGTTGATCCAGAGTTCCTTGCCGAAGAAGTAGAACCGTTCCCTCGGGATATCGAAGCGCATGAAGTTGAAGAACGGCAGCGCGATGAAGATGAGGACGCAGAGCAGGTGGATGCGCTTGCGGAGTTTATGCCAGGTGGTCATGGGGGGAAGACGGACGCAGAGACGCCGAGACGCTGAGATTTTGGGGCCCGGCTTCTATCACAGAGGCACGGAGCACACAGAGGTCGCACAGAGAACGGCTCTGGACAGGCCGGGAGGACTGTCCCACCTGATGGCAGACGGGAGCGGCGGTGAAGCCGCGGTAGAGGAGGAGGGCGCCGGTCGCGATCACGCAGAGAGCGGCCAGGCGGGTGCTCCAGCGGGAAAGGTGAAAGCCGGCCAGCGACGATGCCGCGCCGAGCGCGAGCAGCGAGACCGCGGTGCCCAGTCCGAAGGCGAGCATGGTGAGCGCGCCCTCCACGGGGCCGCCGGAATCCACGGCCTTGAGCAGGGCCGCGTAGATCAGGCCGCAGGGCAGGAAGCCGAGCAGCACTCCGAGTTGGAATTTGCGCTCCGGTCCGAGCAGGTTGCGGCCGATCCACCGGGAGAAGCGCGAGGGTCGGCGAATGGCGATCAAGCCGTTGGTGTTGAAGAGCCCGATCATGAGGATGCCGGAGAGGACCATGGCGCCTCCGGCCAGGATGCGGACGCCGCTGGCCAGACCGGCCATGCGGCCCAGCAGGCCGATGGCACGGCCCACGGCTCCCGCCACGGCGCCCAGCATCATGTAGGTCAGGATGCGGCCGGCGTTGTAGCGCAAGTGCGCGCGCAGAGCCGAGGCGCGCGGCAGCGAGACGCTCCAGGTGAGTACGATTGGCCCGCACATCTGCAGGCAGTGGAGACTCCCTACGAGTCCCAGGGTGAAGACGAGGCTGAACTCAAGCGGGCTCATACCGTCGAATAGAGGATCTTCGGGTTGGGCGTGGCCACGGTCACGCACTCGCGCGTGAAATCGAAGCGCTTCATCGTGATGGCATGGGTGGGGCAGCGCGAGGCGCACATGGCGCAGCGGATGCAGGTGGTTTCATCCTTCATCATGCCCCCGCCCATTTCGTCGAGTTGTTCGGGGGCATAAGAGGAGAGGTCGCCGAATTCCGCGGCCGCCTTCTCCATCCATGCCGGATCTTCGATCAGCTTGCTCAGGCCCACCAGCCGGATCAGGTTCTCCGGGCAGACGTCCACGCAGCCGTTGCAGGCCACGCACTTGGCGGTGTCGAAGATGGTATTGACGTTGCAGCGCAGGCAGCGGGCCGCCTGCCGGCGCGCTTCGGCCTCGGGGTAGTTCTCCTCGACGATTTCGAGGCTGCCGGAGCGTTTCGGGGCTTCGAGCGCGGGCGGATTGTGCCGCTGGATCACGTTCCAGCGCTCGGTCATGGTGTAAGCGGCGGGGCTCCACTCCTTGCGCACGACCACATCGGTGCGGGTCTTACGCAGGAAGTCGTGCATGGAGCGGGCGGCGATCTGCGCGCTGGCGATGGCGTCGATGAACAGGCGCGGTCCGTGCGCGATGTCGCCGCAGGCGAAGACGTCGGGCGCGGTGGTCTGGTAGGTTTCGCGGTTGACCTTGATGAGGCCGCGCTCGCTGGCCACGCCATCGGACGGTTCGAGGAACGACAGATCGCTGGTCTGGCCGATGGCGAAGATCACGTTGTCCGCGGGGATGTCTTCGATGACGGCTTCGTCGTAGGAGGGATTGAAGCGGCCGTTGGCATCGAAGACGGCGGTGCACTTGACGGTGCGCAGTCCGGTGACGTTGCCGTGATCGACCAGGATCTCACGCGGGCCGCGCGAGTTGTGCAGGCGGAGGCCTTCCTCGCCGCCCTCCTCGACTTCGATTTCATCGGCGGGCATCTCGTGACGGCCCTCCAGGCAGACCACGTGGACTTCCTTGTCGGCGCTCATGCGTACGGCGGAGCGGGCCACGTCGAGGGCTACGTGCTCGGCGGCTTCCAGTTCGGGGCGCACCGCGGAGCGGGCAACGTCGTAGGCTACGTTGCCCCCTCCGATGACTACGATGCGCTTGCCCAGAGGTAGAGGCGTGCCGGCGTTGAAGGCGCGCAGGAAATCCATGCCGTCGATTACCGCGGGATGGTCGGAGCCGGGCAGCGGGAGTTTGCGGCCCTTGGGCAAGCCGATGCCGAGGAAGATGGCGGCAAAGCCGTCGCGGCGCAGGCTGGCGATGGTGAAATCGCGGCCCAGCCGCATGTTGCACTTC
Organism: Acidobacteriota bacterium; assembly: GCA_018268835.1. Taxonomy (GTDB): domain Bacteria; phylum Acidobacteriota; class Terriglobia; order Bryobacterales; family Bryobacteraceae; genus Solibacter. The sequence continues at coordinate 14,854 of JAFDVU010000127.1, forward strand.
AGGTCCACGCCGAGCGAGAGGATGGCCTGGACTTCGTGGCGCACCAGATCGCGGGGCAGGCGGAAGACGGGGACGCCGGCGGTGAGCATGCCGCCGGGTTCGGAGTAGGCTTCAAACACCGTAACGCGGTAGCCGAGACGCGTCAGGTCGTGGGCCACGGTGAGGCCGCTGACGCCGGCGCCGACCACGGCCACGCGCTCGTATTCGCCCCGGTTGGGCGGCAGCATGCGTTCGTTGGCGGCGTCGCGGTGGATCGCGTAATCGCCGCTTTCCGGGCCGAACTGCGTGGTGACGAAGCGCTTGAGCGGACGAATGGAGACCGGCGCGTCCACGTCGCCGCGGCGGCAGTTGGCTTCGCAGGGCGCGCCGCAGACGCGTCCGCAGATGGAAGCGAACGGATTGGTCGCGCGCGCGATGCGGTAGGCCTCCTGGTAGCGGCCCTCCGCGATGGCGGTGACATAACCGCAGGCGTCGGTGTGGACCGGGCAGGCGTGCCGGCACTTGACCATCTCGACCCAGTAGTCGGTGGGATCTGGGATGCGGACCTGGTAGAAGCCGTTAGTCATGGTGTCGAAACGGGCGGGTACGGGACCCGCCCCGCAAGGGCCTATTTGTGGGGTTTAGCCAGCGCGAAGCCGACCACGATTACGCCGAAGACCACGATCATGGCGGTGACGATGTACATCAGGGTCGCCGAGGTCGAGGTTGCGGCCACGAAATTACGAACCAGCACGCCGCGGTCGGGGTTGTCCACCTCACCGTTCATGAACCACACCATGTACACGCAGGCGGAGAGCGCGATGACGGGGATCGCCAATTTGAGAAAGCCCGGTACGTCGGTACCCTCGCGTTCGGTGATCCAGCCGTCGGCGTATTCCTTAAGCTTCGTCTCTTTCGGTTCCATGTTTGACCTCTCCTTCGAAGACCTGATACTTGACGTCCTCTCCATCCTTGCCCCAGTAGCCGTCTTTCCAGCTGCGGATCAGGAAGAACAGGGTCAGCAGAGCAGATAGGGTGAAGAACAGATAGGCGAAATATACGCTGGGCCAGGTGTAGTCTCTCATTTCTCGTAATCCTTATCCGGCCGCCAGTCCTTGGCGCGGCCCAGGGTCTGGATGTAGGCCACCAGGGCCCTGAATTCCGCATCGTTGTTCGCGATCCAGGGGAAGGGAGGCATCACGCTGCCTGGCACCAGGTCGCGCGGATTGCGGAAGTGGGTGCGATGCCACTGCGTGTCGTACTTGCCGCCGACGCGCGAAAGGTCCGGTCCGGTGCGCTTGGTGCCGAACATGTGGGGCTTGTCGTAGACGAACTCGTCAGGGGTGGAGATGGGCGAATCCACGCCGCGCCAGCCGCTGCGCTTGGTGTCCGCCACCAGGGTGCGGGTCTGCTGCGTATGGCAGTACCAGCAGCCTTCGCGGACGTAGATCCCGCGTCCCTGCAATTCGAGCGCGGTGTACGGCCGCAGGTGGCCGGTGGGTCCCTTGGAAGGATCCTGGTTACTGAACGGGCGTCCCCAACTCTTATCCACCAGCGGCGGGACGACCGTGGTGATGCTTCCGCCGATGAAGAACAGCACGAGCGCCAGCACCACCGCCCACGCCGCGCTGTTGTCCGCCTTACTGAACATAGCTCCTCCTGCCGATGACCGTGGCCATCACGTTGTACGCGAACATCACGATGCCGCTGAAGATGAGCACGCCCGAGCAGAAGCGCACCAGCCAGATGGGCTTGAGCGCGACCACGGTATCGATGAACGGGATCGAGGGGTTGTTCCACTGCCAGCCCTGCCAGAACCCGCCCAGCCAGAGCGTGACGAAGAAGCCCAGGCCGCCCAGAATCATCATCCAGAAGCTCCAGTTGGCGAGCACGTCGCTATACAGCTTCGTATTCCACATGCGCGGCACGATGTAGTAGCTGCCGGCGATGGCGAAGAAGCTGAACGCGCCGAGCACGGCCATGTGCGCGTGTCCGGGAATCCAGTCCGTCTTGGAGACGATGGCGTTCACGCTGCGCAGCGAGTGCATCGGTCCCTGGAAGCAGGTGAGCAGGTAGAAGACCGTGCCCGACATCAGGAACTTGAGCGGCACGTTGTCGCGCAACTGGTGCCACTGGCCCTTCATGGTGGCGAAGAAGTTGTAGACCACGGCCCACACCGGGATCAGCAGCATCACGCTGAATGTGATCGCGATGGTCTGCAGCCACTGCGAAATCGGCCCGTGGAGCATGTGGTGGGCGCCGGTCCAGACGTAGACGAAGGAGAGCGACCAGAAGCCGATCATGGAAAGCTTGTGGCTGTAGAGCGGCGTCTCGCTGGACTTGGGAATGAAGTAGTAGGCGATCGCCAGCCCCACAGGCGTGAATATCAGACCCACGGCGTTGTGTACGTACATCCAGTTCAGGTTGGCCTGGTTGACTCCGGTGGTGAACTCGGTGGCGAAGTTGCCGGTGATGTAGACGAACGCGGTCCACAGGATGGTGCCCATGGTGTACCACAGCGAGACGTACATCTGCTGGTAGCGGCGGGTGGCGATGGTGGCGAAGATGTTGATGCCGAACATGACCCATGCGATGACCACAAGCACGTCGAGCGGCAGCGGCAGTTCGGCGTATTCCAGGCCCTGGTTCCAACCGGCCATCAGGCTGACCACCGCGCCCAGGATGATGATGTTCCAGAGCGCGGCGGTGGCCATGCCGAGTTTTTCGCTCCACAGTTTCACGCCGCAGAGGCGGGGAACGATGTAGTAGCTGATCCCCATGTCCGCCGCCAGCAGCCAGCCGAAGAGCATGCCGTTGACGTGCAGCGGGCGGAGGCGCCCGTAGGAAAGCGGCGCCACCGTGCCCAGCAGTTCCGGCCACACGAACTTGGCGGCAATGGTGATGGCGATGATGCCGACCAGGAAGAAATACGAGATGGCGCTCACCACGAACCACTTGGCAGTGGTATCGGCGTGCACCACGGCGGGTTTGGCAGCCGCCGCGCCGCTGGCGCTAATTTCCGGCATTCTGCTGGCTCCTTGATTTCTGATTCATGCTGCGGATGAAATTCACGATATCCCCGACATCGTTCCGGGTCAGCCCGTAGTCGATCCAACTCGGCATCGCGGTGCCCTGCACGCCGTAGAGGATGGATTCGAACAGGCGCTTGTCCTGCACGCTGTCCACGAAGAACTGGTTGCGCAGGTTGCGCGGTTTGGGTGAAATATCGAGCGAGTTCGGACCCTTGCCATCGGCCTTGCGGCCGTGGCAGCCGGTGCAGCGCGCCAGGAAGATCTCTTCGCCGTGGCGGACGCTGTTGTCGCCGGCGGGCACCGGATTGGTCTCGGGAATCGACCGCGCCTTGGGTGCGTGCAGCGTGTCCCGGGTGAAGGTGGCCAGCACGTAGTCGAGCACGCCGTCCACCTGCTGCGCGGCAATCACGTTCTTCCATGGCGGCATGGAGGTGCCGGGGACGCCTTCCTGGATGGAGTGCACCAGGCGCTCGCGCGGCTTGGATGTCATGAACGCGGCCTTGGTGAAGTCGCGCGGGTTGGGGTCGAGGTACCAGGCGACTTTACCGTTGCCGTCGCCCTTCTCCCCGTGGCACCGCTCGCACAGAGTTTTAAAGGTCTCGGCGGGCGCCACCGGCGGCGGCGGCGTCTTGAGGCTCACCAGGTAGGTGGTGATGCGGTCGAAATCGTCGCCCGGGAAGCGGAAGGTGGGCATGATGGAGTCCGGGATGCGCGAGCGCGGATTCTTGAAGTGGTCCATCAGCCAGGTGTTGTCGCGGATCAGGCCTTCGTAGGAGAGGTCGGGCGCGATGCCGCCGTCCTTGTCACGCAGTTTGTGGCAGGCGGTGCAGGCGCGTTCGGCGATCAACTGCTCGCCGGCTTTCACATTCTCCGTGCCGGGCGGAATCACCACGGGCACGTTGGCCACGTGCGCCTTGTAGCGGTCCATCTCGGTCTCGGCGAAGTTCACGCCGCGGCGGCTTTTGAGGAAGATCACGAGCGCGCGCACGTCGTCCTCGGAGAGATTGAACTTGGGCATGAAGGAGGTGGCGAGGTTAGCGCGCGGCTCGACGATGGATTCCCACAGGTAATCGATTTTGAACTTTTTGCCGGCTTCGGTGAGGTCCGGGCCGAGGGTGCCTTCGCTCATGCCGTCGATTTTGTGGCAGCCGTAGCAGTTCATCGCGTAGAAGAGCTTGCGGCCGCGGTTGACGTGGGGCGTGCCCGCGAAGTCCTGCTGCGTGTGGCATTGGGCGCAGTTGGCCTCCATGTACTCCTTGCCCTTAAGCTTGGGGGCGAAGTCCTTGCGCCAGTTGGGCTGCGTCACGTAACCGAGCAGCGGCTCGGGCCAGAACTCGTCCTCGCCGTGGCTGTATTTGGTTTCCAGGCCGCGCCCCTGTCCGCCGTGACACACGGTGCAGCCGAAATCGGTGAACTTGTGGCGGCGCTCCCAGTGGCCGTTGCGCTCCACGTCGCCCATCGCGGCGGAATAAGGATGCGTCTTGAGCGGCTGCGCGTGGCCGGCGAAGCGCGGGTCGTCGATGGCAATGTGGCAGGTGCCGCAGCGGTCGACGCGCGTCTCCCCGAAGTTGGTGACGATGTACTGCTCGATCTTCGGGGACCGGTTTTCGAGCTCCGTCTTCTCCGCGGCATTCTTCGTCAGCGCCCGCGCCTGCTCGAAGTAAGCCGTCTGATGCCGCTCCCAGCGATAAAAGAACTGATCGTAAAAGACAGCGCCGTGAACGATCAGGACTACAAAACTAGCGATTGCCAGTGCCAGCCGCATATTGCATCAGTCCTCAGAAGGGGGAGACGAAGTCCCAGTTGGGTCCGCGGAAGAACGTCCCGATGATGATGAAGATCACGTTGAGCACGACCATGGTGAGGAAGATCGTGTTGGCCAGCAGGCGCTCGCGCGCGAACCACCGGCCGACGCCGTGCGCGGTGCGGTCCAGGTAGGGCACCAGGATCAGCAGCCCCACCATGATGCCGGGCACGCCCACGCCGCCCCAGAAGGCCGAGTAGCTGACCATCTCCTGCAGGCCCAGGAAGTACCACGGGGCCTTGGCGGGATTCGGCGGATGCATCACATTCACCGGCTCTTCAAGCGGCGCGTTGAACAACAGCGAGAGCACCAGGATCACGCTCAAGGTGAGTACGAAGACGAAAAGCTCGGCGAGCAGCAGGTTGGGCCAACTGAAGACCGACTCGTCCGGCACATTGCCGACCTTGGTGAAAGGTCCGCGGACGAAGCCCTGCAAGCCGAACGTGCGCTTCGTGGCGGCGGCTTCCACGCGCACTTTGACGACTTCGGCGGCGGGCCTTTCGGGACGCGAAAGGCCGCCGTCCTTGCGAATGCGCCAGAAGTGGATGGCGATCATCAGCACGAGCAGCGAGGGCAGCACCGCCACGTGCAGCACGTAGAAGCGCAGCAGCGCCTCCTGCCCGACGGTGGCATCGCCCAGCAGCACGAACTGAATCTCCTTGCCGATCAGGGGCGCGTAAGCCGCAATCGACGTGCCCACCGTGATCGCCCAGAAAGCGAGCTGGTCCCAGGGCAGCAGGTAGCCGGTGAAGCTCATGAAGAGCGTGAGCAGCAGCAGCACGACCCCGATCACCCAATTGAACTCGCGCGGCTTCTTGTAGGCGCCGGTGAAGAAGACGCGGCACAGGTGCAGGAACACCACCGCCACCATGCCGTGCGCGCTCCAGCGATGCATGTTGCGCAGAAAGATGCCGAACGCCACCGTGCCGCGCAGGTCCAGCATGCGGTCATAGGCCTGCGTGGTGGAGGGCACGTAGTAGAACATCAGCAGCACGCCGGTGACGATCAGGATCAGAAACAAAAACAGCGAGATCAGCCCGAGCCCCAGGGTGTAGATCGGGCGCAAGGTGTTCTTGTGGACCTTGACCGGATGGATGTGCAGGAAGAAGTTGGTAAAGCTCGTCGAGGAGCGTTCCAGATCGTTGGAGGGCAGGGGATTGCGGAAGATGCTGCTCCACAGATTCGAGGGCAGGTCCCGCAGGGCGCGGATCACGCCCGGTTCTTTCGTCGCCGTGCTCATACGTTGAGGTAAGTGCCTGGGGGAACCTGGATGCCTTTATCGACTTCGACTTCGCCGTTGGGAGCGAGGCTCACCTTGTACCAGGGCAGCGGCTTGGGAGCCGGACCGCCGGTGACGTTGCCGTCCTGGTCGTAGCGCGAGCCGTGGCAGGGGCAGGCGAAGCCGGTGTCGCTGATCCCCACGATGCAGCCCAGGTGGGTGCAGGTGGTGGAGATCGCCGCCAGCTTGTTGCCGTCACGCACGACGCAGACGCGTTTGACGTCGAGAGAGATGCGGGTGCCGGACGGAAAGTCGTCCGGCTTGCCGATGGAAAAGCGGGTCGGCTGCCCGTAAGTCGCTCGGGGCTTGATGAAGACCAGGTTTGAGACGGCGCTCAACACGGCTGAGCCGAACAGTCCGACGCTGCTCAGCCACAGGAGGATCCGGCGGCGTCCGACGGGCTCCTCAACTTGCTTTTGCGTTACGGGCATTATCGCTGTCCTTGGATGGGAAGGGATGCTCGTCCTGCTCTTCCAGGTCGCTCCAGAAGACCTGGTACTTGGTGTCCTCGATGTTCTTGAAGTGGTCGTTTTTTACGGCAAATATAAACACGCAGGCGGCTGCCAGCGCCATCAGGACGCTAGCCAGGATCGCCAGCCATGTCAGTTCCACGGGCGCTCCCCGACGAGTGAGTGCTCGGGCGGACGCGCCAGTTCGGCGCGGCGCGCCAGGGAGTCGATGGTGGCCTTGCGCAGCACTTCAATCATCGCTGTCTGCGCCTCGGCCCAGACGCAGTGAGCCGGGCACCAGTCCTGCCGGCTGCAGGCATGGTCGCCGTTGAGGCAGATGTTGAGCCGGATGGGTCCCTCGATGGCTTCGACGATATCCAGCACGCTGGCCATGCGGTGGAAGGGATCGAGTTCGAATCCGCCGGTGTTGCCGCGGTGGGAGATTACGAGTCCGGCGCGGGTCAGGCTTTGCAGCACCTTGGCGAGGAATTGCTCCGGGCAATCGGCGGCAGTGGATAAATCACCCCGGCTCACGCGTGAGCCCGAAGGCAGGCCGGCGAGGTGAACCATCACCCGCACGGCATAGTCGGCAGCCCTGGTCAGTTGCATATAGAGGTATTCGGAGTCTGTTTATCCGAATAGCACGCTTTGCACGCGGATTGCCATCCAGTAAAACCCGGAGAATCAGGACTGCTTGGGTCCAGTTGGCGAAAAGTGGGTTATCACACACACCCAGTCTGGGTGAAAGTGCGTAGCGCCAATAGGGGAATATCCCGTTCAGCGCACCGGCAGGAGAGTGAGGTTCGGCGCCGGGCACTCTCCGGCGCTGGGCGAGCAGGTGCGGGGAGTGAAGTCTTTATTCAAGCAGATACGGATCTCCTGGAGTTCGCCGTCGCGGTAGCAGGAGGTGCGGAAGGCGGCTTTGGGGTAGGAGGGATTGGCGGCGGCGAGGCGGGACTCGACTTCGGCGGGGGAGAGGCGCACGGGCTGCGCGGGCTGGTCGAGTTCGCGGGGCAGGGTGACGGAATCGCGCGCCTTGCGCAGGGCCGCGAAGTAGTCCGCGGCGGAGAGGCCGCTGCAGGTGCCGTGGGCGGTCCACTCGTGCTGGATGAGCCCCTCGGTGGGGATGTAGCGGAGGGTGGTCTGAAGAATCGCCTGGGAGACCGGGCTGGACGGACCGCAGCGCTCGGGTCCGCGGCCGTTTTCGCCCTGCGGCCAGAGTCCATGGACGACGAAGCCGATGTGGCGTCCGGCGCCGCACTCGCGCGGGTCTTTATTGCCCTGCGGCTGGCTGCAGAAGTTGGGCGCATAAGAGAGGACCAGGAGGTAATAAGAGAAGCCATGCGTCTCCGCGCGGGACTTGCGGCGGCGGGACTGGGCCATGCCGGGGATAGGAACCAGCAGGGCGAAGAGCAAAGCGGCGGCGAAGAGACGGCGGAGCATGATTCATATACGATACCGTTTTCGC
>JAFDVU010000128.1 GCA_018268835.1 Acidobacteriota bacterium
CCCGCCGGAATCGCCATCGGGTACACGAACAGGTACGAGTACGCGTACGGCTCGTTCAGTCCCGCCGGCGTGTGATGATGCGATGCGTACCAGCCCACGTCGGCGCGCTTGATGAAGCCCGCCCGCAGCCCCTTGTAGTCCTCCGGATACCGCGGCGACCAGTTCGGCGAGCCCCGGTCCGCCAGGTCCCAGGTGGCATGATTGGCGCTCACCGCCCAGTCCTGGCGTAGCGCCACCTCGCGCCGCTCGCCCCCCGGGCCGAAGCCGCCCATCGCGACCTTATCCGGCCGCGCGCTCCACTCGCGCGTGTCCCACTGCCCGATGAAGCCGCCCCAGTCCTCTACCGTCAGGGTCTGCCCTTTGCCGCCCACGTCGAACACCGCCGTCTGATCCCCGTCGGCCGCGGCCATCAGCAGATACAGCCGGTTGAAATTGCCCGCCGGCAGCTTGATCGTCTGACCCTTGGACACGACGGCGTCCGGCACACCGGTCTTCGCCGCGCCCAGCTTGAAGGTCACGCCGCCGAAATCGAGCGTCCCGGGCAGCATCTCCGCCGGCAGCGCGGCGCCGTTGAGCGCGAAGCCTCCCACAGATTTCGTATCGTCGTTGCTGGCCGCCGCCAGGTCGTAATCCAGCGTCACCGCCGCCGACCGCGTGGGCGCGACCCGCACCGCCGATGCCGCCAGTTTCACCGCGAACGTGCGCGGCTGGTACGCCGTGAACGAGGTCACCAGCGCGCCGCCGGTCACTGTCGCCGGCCCCACCGGCATCTCCTGCCCGTTCACCTCGCGCGCCGCCGTGATGGCTCCCGCGAACTTCACCTGCACTCCCGCCGCAGGCTTGCCGTCCATCTCCACCAGGCGCACCACCACTTCATCGCTGTCTTCGGCCTTCTTGAGCGCCAGCATCCGTACCCGCGGATTGCTCACCGTGACCAGCGAGAAGTTCTTCCTCATCCCGCCGGGGTGCTTCGCGGTTTCGAACGCCATCAGCGGCGTGTCCAGCCGGTACGCCTGCCAGTCCGTCTGCGCCTCGCGCCAGCCGCCCGCGTGTCCCGCCAGCCCGTAGAGAATCTCGTGATGCCCCCAGTCCTGGTTGAGTTGGTCGCTGTACCCCCGGCCCCGGGCGCCCTCCGGGAATCCGGGGGTGCGGATCAGGGTCAGCCGCAGCGTGCGGTCGTCGCGCTTGTCGCTAGCGTTCTTTACATCCGTGAGCACCGTCGCGCCAAACGCGCCGCCGGCATCCGTCAAGTCGATCCACTGGTGCGACCCCACCTCGAACTGCCGCTCCTGCGCGGTGGGCCGCTCCACCGTTCCGATGTCCCAGTTATACGTCGCCATCCGGTTGCTCGCCGCCAGCGGGAACACGGCCTTCACGTTCGCCGATAGCGTCTTCCAGTCGATGGCATCGGCGAACTCCACGCGGTTCCCCGCGTCACCCGCCGACAACCGCACCACCTGCACGAACTTCGACCCCTCGGCTTCGCGCGTGACTTCCACCGCCACCCGCACCGGGCCGCTCTCCACCACCCGCACCTTCACCGGACCGCCCACATACGCGCGCGGCGCCGCCTGCTCCTGGTCGAAATCCATGTTCCATGCCGGCCACTGCCGCGGCGCGTCGTTGGAGATCGCCAGGCGTACCGGAGCCGACAGCAATTCGCGGTTCAGCGTCTTGTCGAAGATGGAGGCCACGTCGCCGGCGGCATCCAGGCGCACCCGGTACCGCTGGTTCTCGAGCGAAGATTCCGACACGCCCAGCGGCTTCGCCGGACCCGCCTCCGCCGACGGCCGTACGTCGAAGACCGCGTACCCGACCGCCGGCACCCTGGCCAGGAAAAGTACTTTGCCATTACTGATCTGCGCCGGCGCCTCGGCTCCGTCCGGACCGTACACGCGCACCGCCCGCGGCGCGCCGCCGGGGAAGGTGAGCGCGGCTTCCACCACGTCCTCGCGCGCGATGTTCAGCGGATTGAAGACTGCCACCGCAACGCCCTGCCCGCGCGTGTCCAGCGCCGCCGCCACCGCCTGCGTCGCGCTCGTCAACACGCCCGCGAACTGGTTCATCGTCAGCACATCGTCGTTCTGCGCATACTCATAGGAACGCGGCGTCGCCGTGCCGCCGGCCGTATCGTGGAAATGGCCGCCCATCAGCAGCGTCCAGGCATCGTTGAGGCGCTGCATCGGGTAGGCGCGGCCTCCCAGCCACTCCGCCGCCAGCGAGGCTTTCTCCGCCGAGTCGGCCAGGATCTCGCTCCTGCGGATCCAGCGCCGGTGGTACGTCTGCGACGTGAGCGATCCGGCCGAGTGATTGATCAGTTCCAGGTCGCCTTCGTAGCGCGGCATCCGCGCCGTCATCGCCGGCGTGATGTCGCGGAACATCTGGTCCGCCGTCGCCGAGATCACGTGTACCGGACCGTCGCCCATCTTCACCGGGGGAGTTGGCGGCGCGGCCGGCGCCTGCGCCTGCCCTTGCGGCGCCCCGCGGCCGCCACGCCCCGCGCCCGGCGCCGGAATCACCGCTTCTCCCTGGGTCACCGTCGCTTCCAGCAGCTTCACCGATTGCTCGTCCACCGCCCCGCCGATGTCGCCGGTGCCGATGTAATGGTAATCGGCGTACACGCCCGTCGCCTTGCCGTTGATTCCGATGCGCTTGGGCCAGTCCTGTTCGCGCGGACCGAATCCGCGTCCGCCGCGCCCTGCCGTCGTTGCTGGAGCACCCGGCGTGGCGGCTGGTGCCGGCGGCGGTGGCGGCTCCTTGCTCAGGTCGGTGCGGATCGTGCTCCCGTAACTCTCCGGATTCAGCGCCGCGATCACCGTCTTGCCGTCCGGGCCCTGCCACAGCCCCACGTTGAACGGAATGCCCTCCGGCGTCTCCTCCGGCGAACCCGGACCACCCACTTTCGGCGCCGGCTGCCACGACGAGCTCAGCTTCTGCGTCGAGAACCCCTTCACTCCGGCATGCGCCAGAATACTCGGCAGCGACGCCGGGAACCCGAAGCAGTCCGGCAGCATGTACTCCTCGCTGGCTTTGCCGAATTCCTTGCGGAAATACTTGTTGCCGTACAGCACCTGCCGCAGGACGCCCTCCGCGTTGGGCAGGTTGACATCGCCCTCTTCCACAGACGAACCGGCCGGGAACCACCGCCCCGCCGCCACGTACTGCTTCATCTTCGCGTAGTCCGCCGGGAAGTACTCCTTCATCAGCCGGTAGCGGTTCGATCCGCTCCAGTTGAAGACGTAGTGCGGGTAGAGATCGATGTAGTGGAAGTTCATCCGCATGGTTTTCAGCAGATATTCGCTGACGGTCTGGGGAAACTCCCAGCGCCACTGCGTATCCAGATGCGCGTAGGGGACTACGTACAGGGTAGGTTCCCTGGTGATGTCCGGAGCCTTCATCGTCTGCGCCTGCGCGACGAATCCGGCCAGGCACAATACCAGCGCGGAAAACGCTCGTGAGTATAAGGACATGGGCTAACCTCGAAGAGATCGGAAGAGCGTCGTGGGTGAAGCCGCGCCGCGGCACTCGCTCCACAGAACAGGTATGGCGACCCTGTCCGAGAGTATAGCCCCTGTCACGTTTCCGCGCCCGGTGTATCGCCGGCGGTTTCGCCTCCGGCGCCCGTTCGCGTCTGTGGCGCCCGCCTAGCCGGCCAGCGCTTCGGCCGCGTGCGGCTGATAGACGCAGCGCGGATCGCTCGCCAGAATGTCCCCCGTCAGCGCATACGCGCGCGAGCGTGATCCGCCGCAGATCTTCTGGTATTCGCAGATCCCGCACTTGCCGTCGCGCGCCGAGGTGTCGCGCAGTTTCTTGAAGAGCTCGTTGTTGCGGTACACGTCGGTCAGCGCATCGTGCAGCACGTTGCCGCCCGACACCGGCAGGAAGCCGCTCGGGTAAATCTCGCCCTTGTGCGACACGAACACGAACCCCTTCCCGTCGCTCACGCCCGACGTGCGGAACGCCACTTCCCTCGCCGCCGCGCTGCGCTCCTCGCCGTGCTCCGCCTTCATGCGCTGCGCCACGTAACGGCGATAGTGCATCGCTTCGGTGGTCTTGATGCCGAATGGCGCGGTCTTCGACAGATCGTACATGAACTCGAAGACCTTCTCGTACTCCTCCGGCAGCAGGTCGTCGTTTTCCAGCGCGCGCCCGGTCACGATGAGGAAGAACAGGCTCCACATCTTCGACCGCATCTCGGTGACGATCTCGGCGATCTCCGGCAGGTGCCCCATGTTGCGCTTCGTCACCGTGGTCTGAAATTGCGTGTCCAGCCCGATGTCGCGCGCGTGCCGGAGCGCCACCATCGCCCGGTCGAACGTCCCCGGGATCCCGCGGAAATCGTCATGCGACGCCGCGTCGTGCCCGTCCACGCTGATCGCCATGCGCGATACCCCCGCTTCCTTGAAGCGGTCGATCGCATCTTCGGTCAGCAACGGCGTCGCGCTCGGCGTCACGTTGGTCTTGAGCCCGATCTTCACCGAGTAGCGGATCAGGTCGAAAAGGTCCGGCCGCTTCAGCGGATCGCCGCCCGTGAACACCATCAGGGGACCACCGGGACCGCCCGGGGCGCCATGTGTCGCCGCGCCCGGCTCGCCGAACCGCCGGATCTCGTCCAGCAGGCGGTAGCCCTGTTCCGTGGTCAGTTCGTCGGGGTTCCGGTCCGACTGCGCCGACGCGCGGCAATGCACGCACGCTAGATCGCAGGCCTGGGTTACTTCCCAGATCACCAGCATCGGGGATTGGTCGAAGTTCATCACGAATCTCCTGAGAGCCCTTGGCAGGGCGCCACGCGGCCTCCGGCCGCGCGACCTGCTGCCACTATCCGGGAACGCGGTCACGCGTTGTTGCCGGAGAGAAATTGGCTTGCAATCTCCGGGCCAAACCTGCCCCATTGAAAACAGTGGGGAAATTCGACAATTCCAGTCCTCTTTGTCCGAAGATGGGCCATTTGCCCCACCCTGTCCCCCACACCCGGCCCCCCGGTACAATGTTTGTTTCACGTGAAACAGAGCGGCATTTTCATCACCTTCGAAGGCATGGACGGCTCCGGCAAAACCACCCAGATGCACCGCCTTGCCGATCGCCTCCGCGCCGCCGGCCGGACCGTCCTGGTCACCGCCGAACCCGGCGGCCCCCCTATCGCGCGGGCAATCCGCCGCATTATCTTAGACGCGGCCAACACCGAGATGAGTTCCGTGGCCGAGGTGCTGCTCTACTTCGCCTCCCGCGCCCAGAACGTCGACCAGTGGATCCGCCCCGCCCTGGAACGCGGCGAAGTCGTTCTCAGCGACCGCTTTACGGATTCCAGCGTGGTCTATCAGGGCGTCGGCCGGGGCCTCGGCGTGGCCACCATCCTCGATCTCGACCGCATCGCCTGCCGCGGGCTCAAACCCGACCTTACGATCCTGGTCGACGTGGATCCCGAACCCAGCCTGGCACGCGCCCGCGCCCGCAACGCCGCCGAACCCCACCCCGAAACCCGCCTCGACGACGAGTCCATGGACTTCCACCGCCGCGTGCACGCCGCCTACCACGCCCTCGCCGCCGCCGAACCCGGCCGCATCAAAATCATCGACGGGCGCGCACCGATCGAGGACATCGAACGCTCCGTCTGGGAGGTCGTCGCGCCCCATGTTTGACCGCTTTTTCGGCAACCGCCACGTCACCGGCGCGCTCGAGCAGATGGTGGCCCACGACCGCCTCGCCCAAACCCTGCTCTTCGCCGGGCCCGAAGGCGTGGGCAAGGCCACCCTGGCGCGCCGCCTCGCCCAGCGCCTCCTGCCGCACCCCGAACTGATCGAACGCGACGACCTGGCCCTTCCCGATAACCTCGAAACCGTCGCCGCGCGCGAAAAGTGGCCCGCCGACAAGCGCAACGAGGACCCGCTGCTCTTCGCCAGCCACCCCGATTTTGTTACCTTCCCGCCCGACGGCCCCTTGCGGCAGATTTCCATCCAGCAATCGCGCCTGTTGAAAGAACGCGCCCAGTTTCTGCCGCACCAGGGTTCCCGCCGCGTGTTCCTGATCGACCACGTGGACCGCGCCAACGAACAGGCCGCCAACTCCCTGCTCAAAATCCTCGAGGAACCGCCCCCGCACCTGCTCCTCATCATGACCGCGGAAAACGCCTACGACCTGCTCCCCACCATCCGCTCCCGCGCCGTACCGTTCCACTTCGCTCCGCTCGCGCCCGAGGAGATGCGCGAGTTCGCCAGGGTCCACTCGCTCGGCCAGGCCGAACGGAGGATCCAACTTGCCGGCGGCAGTCCGGGGGTGGCCGCCTCGCTCGATCTCGAGGCTTACGACAAACGCCGCGCGGCCATGCTGGTGCTGCTCAAGGCTGCGGCCGGCGTGGCGCCCTTCGCCACCTGGGTGCCGGTGGGAGAGGCCATCGGCCGGAGCAAGAGCGAAAAACTGGAACTGTACCTGAAGGTGCTCTACGACCTCCTGCGCGACCTGCTCGCGCTCAGCCAGGGCTCTGGCGACGTGCGCAACCAGGACATCCGCCGCGACCTCGACGCCCTCGCCGGACGCGTCGGCTTCCCCTGGATCCGCAAGGCCGTCGCCCAGGTCGATGAACTCGCCCAACTGCTGCGGCGCAATATTCAGAAATCGATCGCGCTCGACGCCCTCATTCTCGAACTGCGCGCGGCCGCCTAAGGCGCCCCACCACGATCCCCGCCAGTCCCACCGCGATCAGCCCCGCCGGCACCGGCTCCGGAATACCCGTCCCCGCGTTCGACGGCCCGTCCGGCGTTACCGTTCTGTCCGCCAGCATCGCCGCCACGTTGCCCGTATTTCCGTTCGCTCCCACGATGTCGGACGCAAAGTAGTAGCCGCGATCGTTGGCCACGAAGTCCCCTACCGAAAGACCATTCGTAGAGGAAACCAGAAACGTGAGGGGTCCGGGAGGATTGGTCGATTGTCCGCCGCGGCACGCCTTGCACGCGATCGAGTAGGAGAACTCGCCGAAGGCCGAGGCCGTAGCCTCACCTCCGGCCGCGAACCCCACGGCCAGCCCGGAGATCGTCACCGGACCGTCCACCTGGAACTCCAGCGCCCTTCCCGCGCCGGTACCGGCGAAGACGTCCGCCGACAGCAGTTGTTCGGTCACACTCACGGTCGTCGGCGACACCTGCATCAGGGCGACCCAGGGGAACGGCCCGGCGCCGCAGCCGCCCGTGCAGCCGTCGCGGTTGAGCTGAAAAATCGTGTTCGCGTGCGCGGCCAGCGCCAGCGCAAGTAGAGAGAGAATTCGAAGCATGGTTTTTTGCGCATCACCCCAGAAAATCGAATAGGCTGGTATGCGGCAACTTGGCCTGCATCTGGAACGCTGCCTGCAACTGGAGAGTGCCCTGGCTCATGGTCATGGCCGCCTCGGTTACATCCGCGTCCACCTTCTGGCTGAGCTGGGTCTTCAACTGCACGTCGTAGCTCTGCCCGTAGTTGACCGCGTCCTGGATGCGGTTGAGCACGTTGCCGTAGAAGCCCTGCGAGAGATTCAGATAATCGCTGGCGGTCTGTACCGAGGTCATCGCGGTGTTGATGGCGGTGGTATCGTTGGCCAGCAGCGCCACCCGCAGCCCGTTGAGCGCGGCGAACACATTGGTGTTTGCCACCGTGCCGTCGGGATTGTGCGCGTCGAAGATGTCGGCGGCCGTCCTGCCCACCGGAAAACTCCCTCCGGCGGGGTCTTCCAGGCGCCGTGTCGCCGCCGCCGCGGTCAGTTGCGCGACCCCGGTGGCCGAGGTCAGATCCACCTGGTAGGGCGGTGTGCTGTCGGCGTCGCCGCCGAAAATGTAGCGGCCCTGCACCCCGGTCTGGCTGATCGAGACCATCTGCTCGAGCACCCCCTCGACCTCGGCCGCCAGGCTCTGCCGTCCGGCCGCGTCCAGCGTGAAGTTGGCTCCCTGCGCGCCTAGTGTGCGCGCGCGGTCCATCAGCTTGGTGGCGGAATTGAGCGCGGAGTCGGCCGCATCGGCGTCGGTCTTGGCCAGTGCCAGGTTGGCCTGGATCTGCGTGTTGCGCACCATGTCGGTGCGCAGCTGCATGATGTTGCCTACTTCGTCGGGCGCGTCGGAGGCCGTGTTCACCCTTAACCCGCTCGACATCTGTTGCGACGCCTCCTGCAGGTTCCGCTGCACACGTTCCATGTTGGCCACGAACGCCTCGTTCGACGGACTGAGATTGCTGATCATGAAGCCTCCCTGCGCCCTACTGCAGAATGTTGATCGCCTCCTGGGTAAGCTGGTTCAGCACCGTGATGAAACGCGAGGTGGCCTGATAGGCGCGCTGGAACTGCACCAGGATGGTGGCTTCCTCATCCAGACTCACTCCCGAGTACTGGTCGCGCAGACTCTTGGCCTGCGAGAGCAGCGACTGCTGCACCTGTTGGCCGTTGGCTGCCTCATTGAGCTGCCCGCCTACTTTAGCCGCCAGTTGTCCGTAGAACGTGCTGTAGCTGACCCCGCCGATCTTGTCGGCGTCGGAGAGCGGATTGGCCAGTTGCGCCAGCGCCAGCGGCACGCCGTTGGAAACCGACGGCGGTCCGGGATCGATCGCGGCCAGCGAATCGGTCGTCACCGAAGTATCCACCGCCAGGCTCTGCGCCACCCCGGCGTCGTTGGTGGTGTCGTACGTGAACAGTGGAACGCCCGGCACGGCCGGCGGTCCGGCCGAGATCTGTCCGTTGCTGAGCAGCTCGTTGGCCCGCGAAGCGATCTGCTTGGCCAACTGGTTCAGGCTGCCCGGCTGGTAGGCATCTCCCAGGTAGGAGGCCAGCGTCTGGTTGCGCACCGAGAGCAGCGCCCCCAACTGCCCGCCCGTAGTCGCCGCCGTGATGTCGCTCCCGTCGTAGGCCTGGATGCGCATCGCCGCCGGCGCGCTCGGATAGGTCGCATCCGCGGGCGAGTAGAGCGCCGCCGATAACTGGTACTGCTTGTCTTCGAGCAACAGCGGCGTCTGCCCGTTCAGCATGATGCTGACCGTGCCGTCGGACTGGAAAGTGGCGTTGAAGCTCACGTACTGCGAGAGTTCCTCGAGCGAAGCATGCATGCGCGCGTTCAGCCCGCTGTCGTCCTTGTTCCCCTGCAGCGCGATCTGGTTGTAGTTCTGGATCTCGGCAACACGGCGGTTGATCTCATTCACCGTGTCGTGGATCTGCTGGTCGGTGTCGGTAGCCTTGTTGGCCAGGGCATTGTAGGACTGCTGGAAGGCGCCGGCCAGTTGCGAGGCGCCGTCGAGCACGGTCTGCCGCACCGACTGGTTTCCCGGCGTCGTGGCCCACGACGAAAACGCCTGCATCAGGTTATTCAGCGCCAGCGGGATGCCCGAGTTGCCGCTGATATCGAACAGTGACTGAATGCTGGTCAGGCTGTTGACCAACTGATCCTGGTGACCCGATCCCGAGGTCTGCTGCCGCACCGACGCCTCGGCGTACTCGTTGCGCGAGTTCTGAAGTTCCCCCGCGCGGACTCCGCCGGTCGCGCCGCTGGCGGGATCGAAGGCCATCGCATCCAGCCCCATCCGCTGCTTGGCATACCCCGGGGTGGAGGCGTTCGAGACGTTGTTCTGCGCGGTTTCGAGCACCCTTCCGTAGGCCTCCAGGGTTCCGGCCGAAGACAGCAGCGAGGCAAGCAGGTTCGACATAGGTTATGCGACCAGAGACACCCGGCCCGGATGGCGCACCTCAGCCGGTTCGCCGGAGGGCGTGTACCCGCCGGTCATGGCTCCGCGGATGCCGGTCCAGGCAGTGTGAAATCGCGCGGCACTCTCCAGCAGACGGCCCGCGCGCTCAAACGACCGCCGCACTTTCCAGGCTTCTTCCAGGGCCAGCGCGTCTCCCCGCGCCAGGGCCAGCCCCGGCGACAGATCGCTCATCTTCCGTCCCGCCGCCGCCAGCAGTTCCGCGCAACCGTCGAGCGCGCCCGCGGAGGGAGCCAGCAGCAGTTCGCAGGCGCTCTCCAGTTGCGCGCGGGTAGCCGTCAACTGCTCGATCACTGCCGCCGCGGGGGACATCTTATTGCAGCCCGGCTCCGCTGGCCTCGCTCAGGACTTCGCTGACCATGGCCCGGCTGGTAGCCATTGAATCGGGCTGGTACCTGCCGCCCTGATACTGCGCCGTCAGGGCCTGAACCCTGCCGGCGCGCCCGGACTGAAACGCCCCCAGAGCCTGGGAAAGACGCCCGAGCGCTCCTGAAAGCTCGACCCGGTCCCCGCCCTGTCCACCCGTGGCGGACAAGCTCCCCGAGCCGGTCCGGCCGGTCTGCTGCGTTTCCTGGGTCCGCTGGGCCCCCGTCGACGCCGCGCCGCTCAGATTGGAGTCATAGATCTTCATAAGGTTGCTGCCAAACTTTGGCTGAATGACTTATCGGCGGAGATGCCCGGCGGCTTTAGCCCGCGCTACGCTATTTTTCGCGCACCGGCCATAAAGCCGCGCCCCGTTTCCGCCGATCCTTGTCAACGGTTGCCCATGGGAACTTACGAACTCACCTGGATCCACGATCCGGCACGCGGCGGCGCACCACCCGACCCGCCCGCCGGCTGGAACCTTCAGCCGCTCGGCCCCGATGTCGCCCTGGAGCAGCTTCCGGGCAGCGAGTGCCACGTGGTCGTGCTCGACTGCCCCATACCCGGCTGGGCCCCGGAGACCCTGCTCGAAGAGATCCTCCGCGCCGCGCCCTCGGTTCCGGTCCTGCTCCGCGACCCGGCGGCCACCCCGTCCGCCGCGGTGCGCCTGGCGCGCCTGGGCATCCACCAGATTCTCTCCCCGGGCGAGGATCCTTATCCTGCCCTCGCGGCCGCCGTCGAGGAGCAGCGCAGCGCCGCCCTGCTGCGACTCGCCGGCCACATCGAGGACACTCCCTGGGACCGCTTTCTGGTCGGCGGCAGCCGGCCCATGCGCCAGGTCTCGCAGATCATCCGGCTGGTGGGAGCGCGCCGCGCCACCGTGCTGATCACCGGCGAAACCGGTACCGGCAAGGAGCTTGCCGCCCGCGCCCTGCACCTGGCCGGCGGGCGCGGCGCCGGCCCGCTGATCGCCGTCAACTGCGGCGCGCTGCCCGAAACCCTGCTCGAAAGCGAACTCTTCGGCCACGTGCGCGGAGCCTTCACGGGGGCCTGGCAGAGCCGCCCGGGGCGCTTCGAACAGGCCAACGGCGGAACCATCTTCCTGGACGAGATCGGCGAATTGCCGCTCGAGCTGCAAAGCAAGCTCTTGCGCGTCCTGCAGGAGCGCGAAGTGCAGCGTCTGGGCGGCAACGAAACCATCCGGCTGGACGTGCGGGTGGTGGCGGCCACCAATTGCGACCTGGCCGCCCGCGTCGAAGACGGCGGCTTCCGCGAAGACCTCTACTACCGGCTGAATGTGGTCCCCCTGCGCATGCCGCCACTGCGCGAACGCACCGGCGACGTGGCGCTGCTGGCCCGCCACTTCGTCGAAAAGATCTGCCGCGCCGAAGGGCTCCCGCTCAAGCGGCTCTCACCAGAGGCCGGCGAACGCCTGGCCGCCTACTCCTGGCCCGGCAACGTGCGCCAACTCGAAAACGCGATCGAAAGCGCGGTGGCGTTGAGCGACGGGCGGGAACTGCTGGTCCCCTCCGACTTCCCGGTCCTCGCCGAACCGCGCCCCCGGGCCGTCGCCGCCGCCGTGCCGCTGATCCCGGTCCCCGATACCGGGCTGGATTACGAACGCACTCTGGCCGGTATCGAAAAGAGCATCCTCGAGCAGGCGCTGCGCAAAACCGGAGGCAATAAAAAGGCAGCGGCCGATATGCTGGGCCTCAAACGCACCACGCTCTCGGCCAAAGTGCGCAGCCTGGCCTTCGGATAGACTGCTCCAAAGGAGGAGCCCCCTACCAGAGGTAGTCTTTGGCGATTTCGCGCTTGTCGTAGCCGTCGAGCACGTGTACTACCCGGATCTTCTTGAGCGCCACCGGGGAAAGCTGTCCGATCGGGATATAGATGATCGTCCGGCCCAGCCGGGAGGCGATGGTTTTGAAGATGGAACGCGGCGGGCGCGCCGCCACGTAGACCACGAAGCGCTGGATGGAGTAATCCAGCGCGGCCAGCAGCAGGCGCTCGCTCTTGCTCTCGGCGAACTCGTAGTCGGGGTCCTGCCAGACGTCGTACATGCGGCGCGGCGGCAGCGTCATGAGGAAGCCGCCGTACTCGGCGCGGCCGATCCCCGGCCCCACCAGGTGGTCAAACGGGAAGGTCGAGTAGAAGGCCATGTCGCTTTCGTTCTGGTTCTCGCCCAGCCAGGTGGTGTTGTAGGGGTAGCGGTTGTCGCGGTCTTCGTCGAAGATCACCACCACGCTTCCCACCTCGCCATGGACCTTTTGGAACTGGCGCACATAGATCCGTCCTTCGTACCACTTGCGGATGGTCTCGCGCAGGTCGATGCCGTCCAGAATCGAGGTGGTAAACGGCTCGACGCTGGTGCGCTCCTCGCTCACGATGCTCTTGCCCTTCTTCTTCAGAAACCGGCCGTAGTCCTCGATGACCAGGTCCTCGGGCGGGTAGGAGCAGATGCCGGCGCCGTTCAATTGGCTCGCCCACTCGCCGGGTGTCTTCTCCTTCTTGCGCGGGCGCAGCCCGTAGGGGCGCAGCAGGCGTTTGGTGGAGGGCAGGCGGCGGCGCAGCCGGATGCGGCGCGTATCGAGCCAGACCTCTTCGCCGGAGATGCGCGCGACCGGCAGTTCGCTCTCGGTACGCTGCGGGGGATAGCGCCCGGCGGCCTCCCAGACGTCCCAGGCGTAGTTGTCATCCACGATGCCGCGCGCCGCGACGGTGAGGTCGAAGATCCCGGCCGCGAGATCGCGTGAAGACAGCGCCAGGTTGCGCGTGTAGCGCGCCAGCAGCCGCCGCTGCCAGTGGGTCACGCGTTCCCCGGTGGCGGCCTCGTACTCCTTTTCGGCCGCGCGCAGGACGGAGAGCTGGGCATGGCGGCGGTCGATCAGGTTCAAATCGGCGCGCGCGGCGCGGAAATTCTCGTAGCGCCACTGCAGCGCCGGGTAATCCAGCAGGATCTCGCCCAGCGATTCAGGATGCGGGTGGATCAGTTCGATGCCTTCGCGCCGGGTGCGCGCCATGGGCTGCGCCTGCGGCTCCTCCATCGCGTCCAGCACCGGGTCGAGCAGGTTGAGCGACACCACCACCATGACCCGCGCCAGAGGGTTCGCGCCCTGCAATTTCCAGGCGACGCCGGCGGCGTGCCGCGCGATGTCCGGGTTGCGCTCCTGCGGATAGATGCGGTAGGCCTCGATGTATTTCGCCAGTCCGATGTGGCGCACCGCGTAGGGGTCGGGGTAGTTGTCGGGCAGGTGCGGCCGCTCGCCCGAGTCCGGGTCGCAGAAGACGATTTCGGCGCCGGTTTCGAGACCGGTGCGAATGGCTTCGGTAAACGGGTCGCCGGGCTCCACCGTGACGTAGACCGCGCGCTCCTCTCCGCCGGAACCCTCCGGATAGAAGATGACGCTGATCTCTGGCAGGCGAGCGGCCGCGCGCAGCCACGCCGCCCGCAGCGTGAGCGGCAGTTCGACCGCGATCACCTCGGGGCGTTCGCGCAGGATCGCCTCGCGCACTTCGAGGGCGAACTCCACCCGCCCGGGCACGACCGGGAAGTAGGTGAAGCGCCCGCGCGTGAGGCTGCCCGGATCAGGTAGCGGAAGGCTTGTTTCGTCGGGCATAGCGGAGGGCTTCCTCGCCCAGCACCTGGACGATGGCGATCTCCAGCGCTTCGGCCTCGTGGGTGCGCTGCGTGGCCAGGCTCTTCAGCTTGATGGCGAACCGCGCCACGTTGATGCCGTCGCGCACGGTGTAGCGCTCGTCGGCGGCGTGCGCCATCTGCAGGAAGTCGGTGACGTAGTGCAGGATGCGGTCCTCGGCGAAGGGCAGGTTCTCCTTGAGGATATGCATCTCTTCGTCGCGCTCCGGGAAGTCGATGAAGATCTGCGGCTGCAGCCGCGAGTGGATGTACTCGGGCAGCTCGAAGGTGCTGGCGTCGTCGTTCATCGTGGCGACCAGGCGGAAGTTGGGGTGTGCCTTGATCTTGATTCCGGCCACGATGCTCTCGACGTAGCGCCGGTTGTCGAGCAGCGGAGCCAGGCTGGCCCAGCTCTTCTCGCTCATGCGGTTGCCTTCGTCGAGAATCGCGATGCCGCCGCGGATCATGGCGGTGACCAGCGGGGAGGCGACGTAGCGCAGGCTGCCTTCGCCTTCGATGACGGGGGTGACCAGCAGATCCTCGGGGCGGGTGTCGAGCGTGGCCTGCAGGATGTAGACGTCGCGCCCCATGCGGCGTCCGGCGGCGTAGGCCAGCGTGGTCTTGCCCACGCCGGGCTTGCCCAGAAGCCGCGGATTCATGGGGAGGTCCTGCTCGTGAACCACCATCCATGCGGCCAGGAGCTGCCGCATCAGTTCGTCCTGCCCGACCCAGTGAACCGTGAGTTCGTCGGGGTGGGCGAGGTGGAGAGTGACGCCTTCGATCTCGACCGTCATGCTACCTCCCATTATGAGGCAGCGGAGCGGCGGCGCCGGCAATTCCGTTGCCGGCACCCGGCCGGCCCGGATCTAGACGTTGCTGAGCACGATGCGGTGGACCTTGACCAGCAGGTCGACTTCCTGGCGCGGCACCTGCAGCGCGCTGGCGATCTGCTCGGCGCTTTCGCCGCGGCGGTGCATGCGGAGGGCCTGAGAGCGTCTGCTCAGGTTCAGTCCCGGCCGGGCCGCCGCCGGGTCGCCGGGTGCCGCCGGCGGCAGCGAGCGCAGTTCGTGGACCTGCGCCGCGAGGCTTTCGAGCGCCTGCCGAAGTTCGCTTTGGGCGCTGTCCGCGGCGGGTGTGGCGGGCCGCTGCCGGCGCTCTTCGATTTCGCGCAGGAGCTTTCGGGCGCGGCGCAGCGCAAGCAGGCTCACCGCCGTCGAGGTCAATACCAGCGCGCTCAGAAGGGCGAGCGCTCCCAGGAAGATGTTCATCGCAGGCTCCGCATCCGATCCAGCCGGCTGGCGATCTGCTGGATCCTGACTCCGTAATTTCCTTCCACTACCACTACTTCACCGCGCGCGATCAGGGTGTGGTTGACCAGCACCTCCACCGGGTCGTTGACCCCGCGGTTCAGCTCGACGATCGATCCCGTGGTGAGCTTGAGCACATCCCGCATCGGCAGTTCGGTCTTCCCGAAGGAGATACTGACCGGCAACTCCACGTCCAGGATCAGGTCCATGGCGGGTGGGCGCGCGGCTCCCGCGGAGTCGTCGTCGTCATTGTCATGCCGCGCCACGGCCCCGGCCGAAGGGCGGGCCTCGATTTCGGCGGACGCCGCGGTTGAGGCGGGAGGGTTGCATACCAGCGACGCCAGGGCTGGACTCAGCCCGACCCACAGTGGGGTGAGCGCAGTCTCGCCCAGCCGGATGGCGACCGCGGCGCCGTTTTCCGGCGGGCGTGCCGGAGCGCGTTCCGCGCCGGGATCGCAGGTGACTTCCTGGCCGACCAGGCCGCCGATCGATCGCGCCATGGCGCCGAGCGATTGCCCCAGGATCTCCAGCCACGTATTGCGCGCCTCGGCGATCTCGACGGTGTCGAGGCCCGCCGCCTTCAAGGTGACACTGCCGGCGTGCTCCCAGGTTGCCTGGGGCGCGGCCACCCAGGCGATGGCCTCGCGCGAAATCTGGAAGGGCTGTTCCCACCACAAGGCTTCGGGATCGGCCGCCAGCGTGATGCCGGATTCCCAGCGCACCTCCGCCTTCTGGTCGGTCATCGCCTCCAGGACCTGGACCAGGGAGGCTGTCCATTGATCCAGCAGCGCGCGTACCGGCGCTTCCAGCGGTTGGGCGCTCATGCCCCCACCAGCCCGCGCGTGACCGGCCACTGGGCGGCCATCTGGGTGCGCAGCCGCAGGATCGCCTGGGTCTTGATCTGCGAGATGCGCGACTCATGCAGGTTCACCACCTGGGCGATCTCCCGCAGAGTGAGTTCCTCCTGATAGTACAGGCTCAACACAGTCCGCTCCATCTCCGGAATGCCGTCGATGCTCTCCGCCAGCAGGCGCTCCAGTTCGGAGCGCTCCAGCAGGGTCGAGGGCAGGTGCTCGCCGGTATCGGGCAGGTAATGCAGCAGGTCGCGCCCCTGCTCGCTGCCGGCGAATTCGAGGCTGGCGACGTTGAGGCCGCGGATCTCGACCAGCCAGTCGTGATATTCGTCGATCGAAATATTCAGCTCGCGGCAGATCTCTTCCTCGGCGGGGGAGCGCTTCAGTTTCTGCTCGGCGCTGTTGATGGCGGCTTCGATCTGCTTGGCCTTGCGGCGTTTCTGCCGCGGCGCCCAGTCGAGCCCGCGCAGGCTGTCCAGAATCGCCCCGCGGATCTTATATTCGGCGTAAGTCTTGAGCTTGACATTGTGCGTCGGGTCGAAATTATCGATGGCCGATATCAGCCCCAGCACGCCGGTTGAGACCAGGTCGTCGAGGCTGATGCTCTCCGGCAGCCGCTCCTGGATCCGCCGCGCGATCAGGCGCACCTGAGGCAGGTGTTCCAGGATGAGTCGTTCGCGTTCGTCTTCCGTCATGGTGTGACCCGAGTAGCCGTACATACGCCGTCACCGTCAGATCCCGGTCATGCCGCCCGAACCCGCCCGCCGCCCTCCAGGACCAGTTCCAGCAGGCGGGGCGCGGAGGCGGCCTCCAGGTCTTCGGGAATCCTCTGGCCGGCGGCGAAAAACGAAAGCGGCTTGCGGGTCCGCGCCGCCAGTTCGAGGATCGGCCCGTAGGAAGCCGTCTCGTCGAGCTTGGTGAACAACAGCCGGTTGGGGCGCATGCACTCGAACAGGCGCCCGACCCGGGTAAGATCGCCGGGCTTCATGGAGGCCGGCAGCACCAGGTGGGTATCGATGTCCTCGCGCGTCGAGAGGAAGTGCGCCAGGGGAGCGGCGTCGTCGATCTCGCCGAAGCTCAACCCCGGGGTGTCGATGAAGATCAGCTCCTTACCGCGGTTCTCCTCGATGGTCTGGGCCAGCGCCGCCACAGTCTCCAGCACCTGGAACCCGACTCCGAGAATCGCGGCGTAGGAACGCAACTGGTCGGCCGCCGCCACCCGGTAGGTGTCCATCGAAAGCAGCAGAATGGGGCGCCGCGCGGCCAGCCCGTAGTTGACCGCGAGTTTCACCAGCGTGGTGGTCTTACCCGATCCGGGAGGCCCGACCAGGGCCACCAAGCGCGCCGAAGAGGGATTGCGGCCCAACTGCGGCTCCACGGTAAAGCGGTTCGAAAGTTCTTCGGAGAGGGCGTGCTGGAGGGCCGCGGCGTCGGAGCGCGGCGCGGAGCGTAACAGCGGCCCGCGCTGCGGCGCCAGCCGCGAACATGCCGCCTGCACGATCTCCCGCGCCAGCTCCGGGGAGACATCGGCGGCGGTCAGGACAGCGAAGGCTTCGGCGGAATCCTGCGACCCCCCGGCCCACTGCTGCGGAGCGTAGGCGGTGCGGGTGAGTACCCGCCGCATGCCCTCGAGTTCCTTCTTGAGATCGGCGACCTCGTTGGACAGCCGGTCGTTGGACGGCGGAGGCGCGAAGGCGGAAGGTCCGGCCGGCAGGGCCGTATCTGATTCATTCGATTCCTCTTCCGGCGCCAAGCTGGCGAATACGACTTCGTACTCGCCCAGGTGGCGGGCCTGGATCGGCGCCTTGCGGCTGTTGACCAGCATCGCGTCCGGTCCGAGTTCGGCGCGCGCGCTGGCGATAGCGTCTTCGACGGTGCGGGAGTAGTACGATTTGATCTTCATCGCTGCACGAGAGGCTATCGGCAGCGGCACTCATTTTCTGTAGAGCCGGAAGGCGCGTCTTATTGAATCGTCCCGACCGGCTGCACGCGCAGCCCGGGCGGAATCTCGTTGTGCGCCAGGAAGAAGAGGTTGGGCAGCGCCGGTTCGGCGAGTTGCCGCAGGAAGTAGCGCGCGCCGCTCGAAGTGATCGCCACCACCGGGGTCTCCGGCGACTGCACGCGCGCGGCGATACGGTTGAGGATGTCGCGGATGTTTTGCGGAGCCAGCGCCAGGTGGCTGTTCTGCTCGCTGTGCTCGACCGCGCCCTCGACCATGCGCTCGATTGCGGGATCGAGGAACCACGCCCCCAATTCTCCGCCCCGGTTCAGGTAGGGCTTGACCACGCTGCGCCGCAGCGATTGCCGCACGTACTCGGTGAGCAGCACAGGGTTGCGCGTCGAAGCCCCGCCTTCGCCGAGTGCTTCCAGGATGGTGACCGCGTCGCGGATCGAAACCCGCTCGCGCAGCAGGTTTTGCAGCACCCTCTGGACCGTGGCCAGGGGCAGCAGTTTGGGCACCACATCCTCCACCACGCGCGGATGTTCCACCGCCACGCGGTCGAGCAGGCGCTTGGTGTCCTGGCGAGAGAAGAGTTCGTGGGCGTGCCGGCGGATGACCTCGGTCAGGTGCGTGCCCAGCACGCTGACCCCGTCCACCACGGTGTAGCCCGCCTGGCGGGCGCGCTCGGCGCGGTCGTGCGGGATCCACAGCGCGTTCATGCCGAAGGCGGGGTCGCGCGTCGCCTGCCCCTCGATGGGCGAGGGCGAGGGTGAGGCCGCGATGGCCAGGTCGCAACCCTGCGGCAGTTCGTAACGTGCGATTTCCACGCCTTTAAGCGAAATCAGGTACTCGCGGCTGCGGAGCGAAAGATTGTCGGTGACACGCACCGGGGGCAGCAGGTAACCAAGGTCGCCGGCCAGTTGGCGGCGGATCGCGGAAATGCGGCGCAGCAGCGCCGAGTCCTGCGCGCCATCGACCAGTCCCACCAGGCCGAGCCCGACCTCGATGGCCAGCGGTTCGACGCGCAGCAGCGACTCCACGTTCTCCTTGGGCGCCGGCCTGGCGTCCTCGGCCGGCGCGGCCGCCTGCGCGTTCTCCCGCTTGCGCATCCGCCAGCCCGCCACGCCCGCTCCGCCGCCCAGCAGCAGAAACGGGAGCTTGGGCATGGAAGGCAGCGCGGCCAGCGCGAGTACGACGCCCGCGGCCAACAGCAGGGGTTGCGAATTGCTCAGGATCTGCCGGCTGAACTCGGCGCCCAGCCGGTCGTCGGAACTCGCGCGGGTGACGATCAGGCCGCCCGAAATGGAGATCATCAGCGCCGGGATCACGGTCACCAGGCCGTCCCCGATGGTCAGCACCGTGTAGGTTTCGAGTGCGCGGGAGAGGTCCATTCCATGTTGCAGAACGCCGATCAGGAACCCGGCCACGATGTTGATCGCGGTGATCAGAATGCTCGCCACCGCGTCGCGCTGGGTGAAACGCGAGGCACCGTCCATGGCGCCATAGAACTCGGCTTCGGTGGATAGCGCCTTGCGGCGCCGCTTGGCTGCGGTTTCGTCGATCAGCCCGGCGTTGAGGTCGCTGTCGATCGACATCTGCTTGCCGGGCAGGGCGTCCAAGGTGAAGCGCGCGGTGACTTCGCTGATGCGCACCGCGCCGTGGTTGATGACCACGTACTGAATGGCGATCAGCACCAGGAAGATGACGGTGCCGATCACGTAGTTGCCGCCCACCACGAAACTGCCGAAGGCGCCGATGATTTCCCCCGCCGCCGACGTGCCTGTGTTGCCGTTGAGCAGGATCAGCCGCGAACTGGAAATGTTGAGCGCCAGCCGGAAGAGGGTCAGCAGCAGCAGGGTGGTGGGGAAGGAACTGAACTCGACCGGCCGCACCAGGTACAGCGACACCATCAGGACCATGACCGAGACCAGGATGTCGGTCGCGATTAAGAGGTCCAGCACGAACGAAGGCAGCGGCGTGACCAGTGCCACCACGATCGCCAGCATGGCCAGCGGCACGGCGAGGTCGCGCAGGTTCTTGAGGGGCAGGGCGCTCACCCAGGAGGGAGCGCCGCCGGACGGGATGGCTTTGGATGGGGTCATGGGATCAACCGGGCAGCTTGCCGTTCATGAGCTTGTAAATGTAGGCCAGGATCTCGGCCACGGCGCGGTAGAGGTGTGGCGGGATCTCCTGCCCGACGTCCACCGACTTGTAGAGCGCCTGCGCCAGCGGCGGGTTCTCGATGATGGGGACCTGGTTGTCGATGGCCTTCTGCTTGATGCGCAGCGCCAGGTAGTTCTTGCCCTTGGCCACCACCAGCGGCGCCGCCATGCTGTCCATGTTGTAGCGGATGGCCACCGCGAAGTGCGTCGGGTTGACGATCACCGCGGTCGCCGTGGGCACCTGCTTCATCATCTGCTTGCGGGCGCGGTCGCGCTGGATGCGGCGGATGCGCGCCTTCATCTGCGGGTTGCCCTCGACGTCCTTCATCTCCTCGCGGATTTCCTGCTTGGTCATCTTCAGGTCGGAGTTGTGGCGCTGCATCTGGCGGAAGAGATCCACGCAGCCGAAGACCACGAATACCCCGGCGGCTTTCCAGAACAGTTCCATCAGCGAGGAGGTGAGAAACGCCATGCCGGCGTCGATGCCGCGCAGGGGCAGGGTGAGGAGGGCCTCCATTTTGTCCCTCACCACCACGTAGACCGCCCACAGAAAGACGGGCATCAGCACCAGCGCCTGCACCAGGTTGGGCAGGTTCTGCCGCGGCAGTTCGGTGAGGCGCGAGAGCGGGTCGAAGCGCTTGCCGTCGGGCATCAGCTTGGCGAGGCTGAGGCCGCCGCGGGTGGTGATCAACCTTAACCCCACGGTCGCGCCGGCGATCGCCAGTCCCGCCAGGATCAGCGGCAGCACGTGTAGTTGCACGATCTGCCAGGCCACATGGATCAGGTCCTCGGGGGTCAGTCTCGGGCGGAAGGCCAGCGACAGCAGCGAGCGCGTGGTCGCGCGGAAGGAGGCGAACCAGTGGGCGCCGCCGGCGCTCAGCAGGCCCAGAAACACCAGAAACTGGATGGCCGAGACAAACTCCTTGGCCGAAGCGAACTGCCCTTCCTTGCGGGCCTTGTCCAGCCGCCGCTGGGTGGGCTGTTCGGTTTTGGAGCCTTTGTCCGCCATGGCGACTCATAGCCCCAGAACCCGGTGCGCGCCGGCCAGGGTTTGCTCGCCCAGGGCACGCAGGAGACGGGGAAACATGACCCCGATCCAGCTCAGCACCAGCAGCGCCACCAGCATTTTGGCCGGAAACGCCAGCGACAGCAGTTGCAGTTGGGAATTGACGCGGCCGAGCAGCGCCAGCGCCACGTCCACCAGGACGAGCAACGCCACCACCGGCAGGGCCAGCCGCATCCCCACCGAGAACATGCTCTCGCCCAGCCGGATCATGGCCTCCGCCGAGCCTGCCGGGAAAGCCGCGCCCCCGGGCGGGATCCGCCCCAGGCTCTCGGCGAAGAGGCGCAGCACGTCGCGGTCGAGGCCGAGCGCGAAGAACAGCAGCCCGGCGATCAGTTGGGCGAACACCAGCAGGATGCCGGAATCGGCCTGCGTGTTGGGGTCGACCGTGGAGGCGTAGGCGTAGCCCGCCTGCAGTCCGAGCACCTGCGCTGCCAGTACGAAGGCTTCGAGCACGATGGCGACGGAGACGCCGATGGCGATGCCCACCGCCGACTCGCCCAGCGCCCAGCCGGCCAGCCGCGCCGGAGTCACCGCGGCGGCATCGACACCCGGCCACTGCCCGTAGAGCGCCAGCGTTACGCCCAGCGCCAGGGCGGCGCGTACCGCGTCGGGCGCTCCCTTCAGCCCGGGCAGCGGCACGAACACCAGCGCGCCGGCGACGCGCGCCAGCACCAGCAGGAAAGCCAACAGGGTCGCCGCCGGGAGCGTGAGATCAGCGCGCATACCGTCCCAGATCCCCGAGCAGCAAGGTGGTGTAGGACATCGCCCGCGACAGCATCCACGGCAACAGCAGCAGCAGGCCGGCCAGAAACGCCGCCAGGCGGGGGATCGTGCTGAAGGCGTTGTCCTGCATCGAGGTCGCAATCTGCACCAGGCTGATCAGCAAACCGGCGACGAAACCCACCACCAGAAGCGGCGCCGACAGCCAGAAGGCCGTCATCAGCGCCTGCCGCATCACCTGTACCACCAGATCGGGGGTCATGAGTAGAAGCTCTTCATCAGCGAACCGACCACCAGGTTCCAGCCGTCCACCAGCACGAACAGCAGGATCTTGAACGGGGCCGAAATCATCACCGGTGGCAACTGCACCATGCCGATCGACAGAGTGACCGAGGCGATCACCAGGTCGATCACCAGAAAGGGAAGAAACAGCACGGCGCCGATCTGAAAGCCGGCCTTCAGCTCGGAGAGGATGTAGGCCGGCAGCAGCACCTTCCATTCGACGTCGGCTGGGGTGCGCGGCGGCGGGGATTTGGAAAGCTCGACGAACAGCTTGATGTCCTTCTCGCGGGCGAACCTGCCCAGGAACCTGTGCAGGGGCTGCCCGCCCTGGTCGATCGCCTGCTGAGCCGTGAGTTGGCCCGCCTCCATGGGCTCCCAGCCCTGGTGATACATGTCGGCGATCACCGGCTGCATGAGGATCAGGGAGAGAAACAGCGCCAGGCCGATCAGCACCTGGTTGGAGGGTGTCGATTGGGTGCCCAGGGCCTGACGCAGAAAGTGCAGCACCACCACGATTCGCAGGAAGGGGGTAATCGACATGACGGCGGCGGGCAGCAGAGTCATCAGGGTGAGCAGGATGACGATCTGCATCGGCACGCTGAGCGAAGTGCCGTTCCTGACCGATATGCCGAACAGGGAGAGTGGCTCGCCGGTCTGCGCGGCCGACGCGGAAGACGCCACCGCCAGCGCCGCCAGCAGCCGCCTCACCGCGCGACCTCCGTCGCGGACTGCGCGCCCGCCCGCAGGAGCGAACAGC
>JAFDVU010000129.1 GCA_018268835.1 Acidobacteriota bacterium
TACTCCAACGCGGTGAGTCCGCCGCAGAGTTCGCCGCGGCCGGTGTGGAAGGGCGGCACGCTGCGCCTGCACATCGACGACGCCTCCAAGGTGTTCCCGAAGACCTGCTGCTACCTGATCGAGCTGACGGTGTGGAAGCGCAACATCGTCAACTGCGACGGGCACCTCTCGTACTACAACCAGATGCACTACACGTTCACCATCACGGTGTAGTCTGGATGCCGCCGCCGTGCGAGGCGTCAATCGTTCCGGCGGCGGCTTTTTTGAACCGGGTTCCGCCCGGGCTATCCCGTACGGGATCCGGAAAGGAGGAACCCCATGGGAACCGCTCCCGCACTTAGCGCGCACCGGCTGGACACCGTTCTGTCCCAGCCGCTCTCGCAAATCGTGGCCAACCGGGATACGTTCGAGCTGTTACGCTTCGATATCCGGGTGACCGCGCAGCCCAGCCAGCCAAGCGGCTATCAACGCATCCAATACACCATCGCATCGGCGCCGGGCGTGTTCGAAATGTTCACGCCGCAAACTACGAAGAAGGTCAACGTCCTCATCCTGGACGAGTTCGGCAACCGGACCACACGGCAGTACCTCCTATCGAGCAAGGGACAAACGATCGCGGACACGGTGGAGGTGCCGCTGGCGGATCCTTCGAAACTGCACGGCTCGACCGACCGCGGGAGGACGATCTACGTGCTGGCCGATCCGCTGAACGAGCTCTCCGAGCGGACAGAGGCGAACAACTTCGTGGCGGCCTACTGCTACACGATCGGCTGAGGGCTCTCACATCGCCAGCAGCGCGGCCATCAACTCGATTCCGTCCCAGAGGTTCTGGACGCGGAGGTTCTCGTTGAAGCTGTGCTGGTTGTTGTCGTGATTGGCGATGGGAACCGTAATGGTGGGGGCGTGCAGGATCTCTTCGATCATATAGAGAGGCACGCTCCCGCCCATGGTGGGCAGCTTGACCACGGGTCCGCGCGCGCCTTCGGCGGTGCGCAGCACGAGTTGTGAGATGGGCAGGTCCATCGAGGTGCGGCTCGCGTTGTAACCGCCGCCGGCTTCGACCTTCATGCGGACGAGCTTGGGATATCGCATGCGGGTGGCGGGGTCGGGTTCGTTTTCAACGATTTCGTAACCCTGCCTGCGGATGTGGGCGCGCACGCGCTCCAGCGCGTCCGCGACGGTGATCCCCTTGACCAGCCGGATATCGATGCTGGCGGTGGCGGTGGCCGGGACGACATTGCTGGCACCGGCGCCTGTGCGCGCGCTGGACATGCCGCGGATATTGAACGATGGATCGTTGAGCAGTTCGAGGAGCTTCTTCCCGCCGCCTTCGGTGCGGCCGAGGGCGAACTCGCGCATCAGGTCGCGATCCACGTCGGGGGCTTCGGCGATGGCGCGCTTTTCGGTTTCGGTGAGCGGCTCGATGCCATCGTAGAAATGGTCGATGAGCACGCGGCCGTCATCGTCCTTCATGGAAGCGAGCAGGCGCGCGAGCGCCATTGCGGGATTGGGCGCCCAATTGCCGTAGTGGCCGCTGTGCAGCTCGTGGATGGGGCCGTAGGTGGTGAGGTCGAAACCGGTGACACCGCGCGCACCGAAGACGATCTGCTGCCGGCGGCTCTGGTGCACGGGGCCGTCGCAGATCAGCCAGACGTCGCTTTTGAGAATGTCCCGATAGCGGGAAATGATTTGCTCCAGATGCGGAGAGCCGGCCTCTTCCTCGCCCTCGAAGACGAACTTGATGTGCGAGCGGATGGGGATCTTCGCCGCGGCCAGAGCGTCGAGCGCGGCGCAGAGGGCTTCGATGGGTGCCTTGTCGTCGCTGGCGGAGCGGGCGTAAATGCGGCCGTCCTTGAGCACGGGTTCCCACGGCGGCGTGGCCCACTCCTTGGGATCGAGCGGCTGGCCGTCGTAGTGGGCGTAGAAGACGATGGTGCGTTCGGCGTTGGCCGCGGGAATTTCGCCATAGACCACGGGCGGCGCGCCGGGGACTTCGAGATACTGCGTCTTGACGCCGCGCTTTTCGAGCATGGCGCTGATGGCCGCGGCGTTCTTGCGGATGCCTTCGGTATCGCGCGCGAGGTTTGGTTTGGCCAGCAGCCCCATGAACTCGGCAAGGATGGCCTGTTCGTGCGCGGCGCTCCAGGCGCGGGCCGCCCGCGCCGCCGGACTGCTTTGCGCGGCAGCAAGCGAGGCGGCGGCGAGCAGGGTGGCGAGGGCGCGCATTACTTGACCTTGGAGAAGACCTTGTTGAGGACCTTCACCGCCTGGTCCACTTCCTTTTCGGTGATGATGTACGGCGGCAGCATGCGCAGGACGGTATCGTGCGTGCAATTGATCAGCAGTCCCTGGGCCATGCAGTCGAGCACGATCTGTTTGCCGGGAATATTCAACTCGACGCCGAGCATCAGGCCGAAGCCGCGGACTTCCTTCACGAATCCGTACTTGCGCGCGAGTTCGTTGAGCACCACGTGGAAGTAGCCGCCCACGCGCTGGATCGCGGGGAGCAGTTCGTCGAGGATGTCGCAGAACTCCAGGGCGACGCGGCAGGCGAGCGCGCCGCCGCCGAAGGTGCTGCCGTGCATGCCGGGCTTGATGGAGGCGGCCGCTCTTTCGTTGGCCATGATGACGCCGAGCGGGATGCCGCAAGCCAGCGGCTTGGCGGTGACCATGACGTCCGGCAGGATCACCGGATGCGCGCGCTGGTAGGCGAAGTAGGTACCGGGGCGTCCGACGCCGCACTGGGTTTCGTCGGCGACGAGCAGCGCGTTGTAGCGGTCGGCGAGTTCGCGGGCCCTGGCGGCGAATTCCTGGGTGACGGGATAGATGCCGCCCTCTCCCTGAATCAGTTCGAGCACGACGCCGGCGGTGCGGTCGCTGAAGGCGGCTTCGAGCGCGGCCAGGTCATTGGCCGGGACGAAGCGCGCACCGGGCACGAGCGGCTCGAAATCCTGGCGATACTTGGGCTGGCCGGTAATGGAGAGCGCGCCCATGCTGCGTCCGTGGAACGAATTTTCGAGCGCGATCACTTCGTATTTTTCCGTACTCACGGCGCGGCCGTGGGAATGGATCATCTTGAGCGCGCCTTCCATGGCCTCGGTGCCCGAGTTGGCGAAGAAGCTGCGCTGCAGGCCGCTCATGCGGGCGAGGCGCTCGGCGAGCTGGCCCTGAAAGCGGGTGTAGTAGAGGTTCGAGGTATGGATCAGCAGCCCGGCCTGTTCGCGGATTACCTTCACCAGGCGCGGGTGAGCGTGGCCGAGGGCGTTGACGCCGATACCGGAGATGAGATCGAGATACCGTTTCCCGTCGAGATCGTAGAGGTAGCAGCCCTTGCCGCGCGCCAGCACCAGCGGATAACGCGAGTAGTTCTGGAGAAGATACTGCTTTTCCAGATCCATGACGGCCTGAGCATGGTTCTCTGTCAGTGGAGGTGCGCTTGTCATTTACTCATGATAGCGGGAAAAGCAGCCCTTTCGGATCATAGTACCGGCACGCGGCGGCTTAACAATATTTCATCGAGTGTTTTCACGGGGCGGCGGGTTTGCCTGAGTAGCGACCCGAGGAGAGGATATGAGATGCAGGCTGTTACTGGGGATCGCAGTCCTGATGCCGCTATTCGCGCAGCCGGACTGTGAATACTTCGGCCCCCGCCACGAACACTTCAGCGCGCAGTTGTTGCTCAAGAACGGACGCACTCCGCACCAGCGCGCGGTCAGCGCCCTGACCAGCGCGGTAGCCGCGGTGCTGCCCAGCATCGTGCCCGCCGGATCGCGCACGGCAAGCGCGCAAAAGCAGAGCACGATCGACTACTACATCTTCGGCGCCATGCAGAACGCGGGCGTGAATCCGGCGCCGATGACGACCGACTACGAGTTCATCCGGCGCGTGACGCTGGACCTGACGGGGCGCATCCCGGCGCCGGACCGCGTGACCGCGTTCGTGGCCGACACCAGCCCGGACAAGCGGGCGAAGCTGATCGACGAATTGCTGGCCAAACCGGAGTGGATCGACAAATGGACCATGTGGCTGGGCGATCTCTACCAGAACAATTCGCAGAATTCGCAGATCCGCCGGTTTCCGGAAGGCGTCAAGGCATTCAACGATTACATCCGCGCGGCGCTGGCGGCGGACAAGCCCTACAACCAGATCGCGACCGACCTGATCACCGCCACGGGCACGGACAGTTACACGGACGGAACACTGAACCTGCTGGTGGGCGGCGTGGTGAACGGCGGGCCGATCCAGGACATTTTCGATCAGCAGACGGCCAACCTGGCGGACATGTTCCTGGGGATCGCGCACGTCAACTGCCTGCTGTGCCACAACGGGCGCGGGCACCTGGATACGCTCAGCCTGTGGGGCAGCCAGCAGACGCGGTATTCGGCGTGGCAACTGGCGGCGTACCTCTCGCACACGCAGGCCAAGACGGTGCCGACCAGCGTGAAGAACGTCTTCTACTGGAGCGTCCAGGACAACACGCCGGCGGCGCACACCGATTACCCGCTGAATACGACCACGGGCAACCGTCCGGCGCGGCAGCCGGTGGGCACGGCAAAGAACGTCGCGCCGACGTACTTCTTTAACGGAGACACACCAAAGGCGGGCGAGAACTACCGCGCGGCGCTGGCGCGGTCCATGACCGGAGATTTTCAATTCGCGCGCGCGGCGGTGAATTACATGTGGGCCTACTTCTTCGGGGTGGGGCTGGTGGATCCGCCGGACCAGTTCGACCTGATGCGGCTGGATCCGGACAATCCACCGGCGAGCCCGTGGACGTTGCAGCCTTCGAATCCGCGGCTGCTCAACTCGCTCGCGCAGGAATTCATCGATAACAACTACGACCTGAAGTGGCTGATGCGCGCGATCGTCAACTCCAACGCGTATCAGCTTTCCTCGCGCTACGAAGGCACGTACAACCCGGCGTGGGACGCACTCTACGCGCGCAAGTTCGTGCGGCGGCTGTGGGCGGAGGAGATCCACGACGCCATTGTGCAATCGAGCAACGTGCTGCCCAGTTACACGGTGGCGGCCAACGGCAACCTGACGTGGGCCATGCAGTTTCCAGAGCCGCTGAATACGCCCACCGCGGGAAACGAAGTCACGGCGTTTCTGGATTCGTTCCTGCGCGGCAACCGCGACGACCAGGTGCGCAGCGGGGACGGCTCGATCGCGCAGGCGCTGAACCTGATGAACGATCCCTTCGTGATGAGCCGGGTGAAGTCCACCGGACCGGCGGGCAGCCTGCTGTTCAGCAGCATGACGATGCCGGACGATCAACTGGTGAACAAGCTGTTTCTGACGGTGCTTTCGCGTCCGGCGACACAGACGGAAATGACAGCGGCGTTGAACCTGCTCAAGACGGGCAACCACAGCCAGGCGGCGGAGAACCTGCTCTGGTCGCTCTACAACAAGGTGGATTTCGTTTTCAACTACTAGGAGCAAGCCATGACCGAACAGGAACGCGTGGACCGCATGTACCGCAAGTATCCGGAGCGGCACCGGACGTTTTTCGATAAACCTCACCTGACGCGGCGCGGCTTCTTCGAACTGGCTGGAGCCGGGTTGACGTGCTCGTTTCTGGCGCCGATGACGCGCGCGCAGCAGGCGGTGACGCAGGGCAACGTGACTACGATCAACACGGCGAAGAACGTGATCTTCATCCTGCTCACGGGCGCCATCAGCCACACCGACACGTTCGACCTGAAAGTGGTGAACGGGGTGACGCCGGCAAACTTTCAGCCGGGCACGGCGAACGGCATCGCGTGGCCGGTGGGACTGCTGCCGAAGATGGCGGAGCAACTGCCGAACATGGCGATCGTGCGCTCGATGTACGCGCACGCGCTGGTGCATGCGCTGGCACAGCGGTGGACGCAGATCGGGCGCAACCCGGCGGCGGCGCTGGGCAACATCGCGCCCAATATCGGCAGCGTGGTGGCGCGTGAGAAAGGCACGCCGGGCAGCGTGTTCCCGGCGTTCCTGGCGCTGAACTCGAACGCGTGCGCGGGCGCCGGTTACTTTGCGGCGGAGTACGCGCCGTTCAAGGTGACGCCCTCGACCAGGGGTCTGCCGAACACCGCGAATCCAAACGACCCGACGGGCGCCTCGGGCGGACGGTTCTCGCAGATGTACGCGGGGCTGCACACGCTGGACGATCCGCTGCGCGTCAACTCGCCCTACGGCAAGCCGATGGACGATTACGAGGCGTTCTACGAGCAGGCCAGGCTGATGATGTACAACCCCACCGTAAAAAGCGCGTTCAGCTTCAGCAGCGCGGACAGCGCGAATTACGGCAACAGCGGGTTCGGCAACGCCTGCCTGGTGGCCAAACAGGTGCTGGCGGCGAACCAGGGGACGCGTTTCGTGCAGATCTCATTCGGAAGCTGGGATTTCCACCAGGACATTTACGGGCAATCGAATCCCAACGGGCCGAACATGTACACGCTGGGCAAGCAACTCGACGCCGGCTACGCGGCGCTGATCGCGGACCTGCGGAGCAGCGGGCTGCTGGATTCGACGCTGGTGGTGATGGCGGGCGAATTCGGACGCACGGTGGGGCCGCTGACGGCGGCGGGCGGGCGCGACCACTGGCCGCAGCAATCGGCCGTATTCGCCGGCGCGGGCATCAAAGGCGGCAAGGTGATCGGGTCCACCACAGCGGACGGATCGGCCACGCAGGATCCGGGATGGTCGCGAAACCGCAGCGTGAACGCCGAGGACATCGAAGCGACGATCTATTCGGCGCTGGGGATCAACTGGACCACGGTGTCCTACGACGACCCCTTCGGACGGGGCTTCGAGTACGTGCCGTTCAGCGACCAGAACCTGTACGGACCGATCAACGAGTTGTGGAGCTAGGCCGGGCGGAAGTTATGATGGAGAAATGAGAATTTTCCCCATCCTGCTGCTGGGTTGTGGTGTGTGCCTGTGCGCCCAGCAGAAGCCTCTGGAGGAAGGCGTCACGGTTCCACTGAAGGCGCTTTCTCCGTCCGCCGCGGCGGAGACGGTACCGCCGGACACGGTGGTGCTTCAGGTCGGCGAGACGAAGATCACGGCGAAGCAACTCGACGCCCTGATCGATGTCTACCCGGTGAACCAGCAACTCTACGCGCGCGGTCCCGGCAAGCAGCAGTTCACCGACGCGCTGGTGCGCATGCTGGTGTTGGCCGAGGAGGCGCGCAAGCGCAAGCTCGACCAGACGGAGAAGTACAGGGAACAACTGCGGTTCAGCGAGACCAACCTGCTGGCGCAGACGCTGGCCACGGCGCTGCCGATCGAGATGACGGTGGATGACGCGGCGCTGCACAAGTACTTCGACGAGCACCGCTGTGAGTTTTCCACGTGGAAGGCGCGCCACATCGTAGTGCGGTTCAAGGGATCGCCGCTGGCGATCCGTCCGGGAGAGGGCGACCTGAGCGAGGAGGAAGCGCTGGCCAAGGCTCGGGAGATCCGCTCGAAGCTGGAGAAAGGCGCGGACTTCGCGATGCTGGCGCGGGAGGAGAGCGACGATCCTTCGACCGCGGCTTCGGGCGGCGACATCGGACAGGTGGCGCACGGGCAGATCATGCCCTCGTTCGAAGACGCCCTCTGCAAGATGAATGCCGGCGAGATCAGCGAACCGGTGAAGATGCCCACCGGGTATGACGTGATCCAGATGCTCTCCGTCCAGACCAAGGACTTCGCCCCGCTGAAAGCGCAGTTGGACCTACGTTATCGCAACGAGGCGGTGAAAAAATTCGTGGACGACCTGGTCGCCAAGACCACGGTGGTGAAGAATCCGGCGTACTACGGGGCGCCGGTGCTTCCGGCGGCCGACGCGAAGACTCCCGCCACGCAGAAGCCATGAAGACGCGCAAGCTGCGGATCGAGTGCCCGCAGTGCGGGTCGGACGAGGTGTTCTACAGTTGCACGCCGAACTGCTGCTTCAACCACGTGTGCAGCAACTGCGGCACGACGTTCGAGCCGGAGACGAAAGCTGCGGGCGGCTACGTGAGCGGAGTGATGCCGCCGGATCCGCCGCCGGATTCGACGGAGCCGACGGCGGAATGCGCGGTGTGTCACGCGACGGCGATCTATCAGGCCGAGGACGGGCAGGTGGTGTGCGGCAAGTGCGGGGCGAAGCTCGTGCTGGAGCTGACGGAGATCGCGCCGGGGTAGCGGGTTCCAGTGCGCGGCATCACCATTCCTGCGACTTGACGATTCCGGCGCCCTCGCGAATCACGACGAGGCGGCCGGCGGGAACGGCGTTGATCCGCTCGCGATTGCCGTTGGGCCAGCGGATGTCCAGATCGGCGGCGGCAGCCGCGCCCAAACCGAAGTGCAGACGTTGGTCGCTGGCGGAGTAGAAGCTGGACTGGCTCAGCACCTCCTGCGCCTGTACCCTGTCCCCATACCGGGCGGTGACGCGGGCGCCGATGGCGGCGCGGTTGGACTTTGTGCCGATCAGCTTCACCTTGAGCCAGTGTCCGCCGCCGGTCACGTCGTTGCGCAGCAGCGATGGCGGCTCATTGAGATTCATCACGAGCACATCGATATCGCCGTCATTATCGAAATCTCCGAAGGCGCAACCGCGGCTGGCATGGGGGGTGGCAACGCCGGGCCCCGCCTGGTCGATCAACTCCTCGAAGCGGCCGTGGCCCAGGTTGCGAAACACCACCCGTGGCGACTTGAAGGGATAGTTCGGCAACCTGGCTTCGATCTCCGGGTAGACGCTGCCGGTCACCCAGAAGAGATCGGGCAGGCCATCGTTATCCAGGTCGTAGATCCCGGCACCCCAGGAGATGAAGCGGGTCTCTACGCCCAAGCCGGCGCTCACGGTTACATCCTCGAAACTGCCCTTCCCGTCGTTGTGGTAGAGGACGCAGGTGTCGTCCGAGAAATGGGTCTTCAGGACATCGAGATTGCCGTCCAGGTCGTAATCGCCGATGCCGAGTCCCATACCGGCCTGCTCCATGCCGTCCTCGTTGAGCGCGACGCCGCTTTCCAGGCCGATGTCGGTGAAGGTGCCGTCGTGGTTATTTCGCAGAAGGAAACTGGGAGTGGAGTCGCAGGCCACGTAAAGGTCGGGCCAGCCGTCATTGTCGAAGTCGGCGGCCGCCGCGGTCATCATGTAACTGCCCTTGGCGCGGTTGACGCCGGATGCGGCGCTGACATCGGTAAAGGTGCCGTCGCCGTTGTTGCGATACAGGGCGGGGCCGGCGGGCGGTAATCCGCGAGGGCCGCAGTTCACCGGAATGCCTTTCCAGTTGCAGTTGGCATTTTCCCCGGGCTTGGGTACGGACTGGAAATCGAACTCCAGGTAGTTGGCGACGAAGAGGTCCAGATGGCCGTCGCGGTTGTAGTCGAGGAAGGTGCAGCCGGAGCCCCACCGGGTGCCGGAATGGAGCAACCCGGCCTGCCGGGTGACGTCGGTGAATGTGCCGTCGCCGTTGTTGCGGTAGAGAACGTTCTGCCCCCAGTAGGTGATGAAGATGTCGTCGAAGCCGTCGTTGTTGTAGTCGCCCACGCACACGGCGGAGGCCCAGCCGGTGCGGTGCAGGCCGGCTTTCTCGGTGACATCGGTGAAGGTGCCGTCGCGGTTGTTCTTGTAAAGGCGGTTGGTGGCGCCTTCCGGCGCGCCCTCGCGCCGCGTGCCGTTGAGCAGGAAGATGTCCAGCCAGCCGTCGTTGTCGTAGTCGAGGAAGGCGCAGCCGCAGCCGACGGTCTCCAGGATGTAGTCCTTGTGGTCCGGGGGTCCGTAGATCAGCGGGGCGTGCAGTCCGGCGCTGCCGGCGATGTCGGTAAAACGGGCGTGGAAGGGCAGCCCGGATGGTTTTCCCCGCGGCGCCGGCTTGACGTTGCGCGACGAAACGCCCTGGCACCAGGCCGCCGTCGCGGGCGCGGCCAGAAGCCCGATCATCCCTCTGCGAGTCCACATCTTCAAGGAATTCAGGGTATCACTGTCGGCGGAAGGGGATTTACCAGTGCCGCAGGGCCTGCGTCACCCATGCGGCATCCCGGTCCTTGTGGCACAACAGGCAGGCATTCGGGCTGGCCTCCTGGCCGAACCGTTCGGTCAGGTCCGCGGCGGGGATTTCGATCTGGTGCGAGGCCGCGCGAAACAGCAGGCTGTTCATGATGGGGGGCATGTGGCAGGCGGCGCAGCGGCTTCCCGGCGAATCCGCGGGATGGTGGGTATGCCGCGCGATGCGCGGGATCAACGCGGTGTGACACTGCAGGCACATGCGGTCCGGGTCCGCGGGGAACCGGAGCGAGTTGCGGTTGCGCGCCGGGTCCGCCGGGTGTGGGACGTGGCAACTGGCGCACTGCGCTGCGCCGCGCCGGAAGCAGGCGGAACGCATGAAGGCTTCCCCGATGAACGTGGTTTCACGAAAACGGCCATCCTTGTAGAACGCTCGCGTGCCGAACTCGGCAAGAGGCTGGCTGAGGAGCCAGGAAAAGTAGGGCCGGCCGGGAGAGTAGTTCATCTCGCCGCGCGGACCGAGGTCGCGCATCGCCGACTGGCGATGGCACTGCCCGCAGACCATCGTGCCCTTCCACGAATCAATCCGGGCAAACTGGAATGGCGGCGTGTCGCCGTCCGCGGCATCCTGGCGGCCCGCGCGCATGGCGGAGACGTGGCTGCCGCCGGGGCCGTGGCACATTTCGCAATCGACGCCGGGTTCGCGGAACGCCGCATCCTGCAGGCTGGTTTCGTCCAGGCGGCGCAGGCGCAGTTGGCTGGTGTGACACACCGCGCAGTTGCGCTGGTAACTGGTGGCCGGCGAGAGCTCCGGGAACCGGGCGATCTGGGTGCGGACGCTTCCGGGAGGGTCGAGAGTGGCCCAGTAATTCAGCCACCGTTTTTGGATCGCGCTGTATTGAAGCGGAAATACGTAGATGCGTCCATCGGCCAGGCGGGCGGCGTAGGCCTGCTGCCACTTTGAGCCGATGACGTAGGCGACGCGAAACCGCTTCCAACCTGCCGGTCCGGCGAATTCGAAGTACGGCTCGCCGCCGCCCCCGGTGCGGACGGTGGCGCCGGAGGCGGGATCCGTGAACTCGGTCTCGCGCGAGAAATCGGCCAGTAGGGCGGCATCGCGCAAGGGCCGCAGCATGGCGCTCATGCCGGTCTGCCGCCAGGAATCGTAGGCGGCGCGATGGCAATCCTTGCAGGCATCCGAACCGGCGTACCGAAGCGGGTCGCCTTTGGCGGGAGCGGGGACGGCGGCGGCCCACGGGGGCAGGTTGCGCGCGCCCGACCGGGCGACGATGAGACGCGCGGCAGCCTCGAGCTCGCGCCTGGTCCGGGCCCACTCCCTGGCTTTGATGCCGGCCGGAGGCGCGAAAACCGATACCCATAGGAGGGCATCTTCGGCGTCGCGCAGCGCCTGCGGGGC
Source organism: Acidobacteriota bacterium (assembly GCA_018268835.1). Taxonomy (GTDB): domain Bacteria; phylum Acidobacteriota; class Terriglobia; order Bryobacterales; family Bryobacteraceae; genus Solibacter. Next base: position 11,376 of record JAFDVU010000129.1, read on the forward strand.
CGGGCCGCCGGCGGCCTCGATTTGCGCCACCGCGATAAGCAGGGGAGCGTTCTCGGGCAACAGACGGAGCGAGGCGCGGCCGCCGGCGAGGGCGCGGTCGTAATCCTTCAATTCGAGACTGGCGGCCGCGGACAACTGCCAGGCGGCGGCGAGCAGCCAGGATCGGGGGTAGCGCGCCACGAAATCGCCGGCCCGGCGGCGCCGCTCGAGCGGATCCCGCGCCTTTTCGATTTCGAGGAAGTCGCGGCGTTCGGCGGCGGATTCCGCGCGGTCCGCCAGTGTCGCGCGGGTACGGCCGGAAGAGAAATTGGCGGTATCCATTTCCTGCGCCGAAAGCATCGGCGCGAAGAGCAGGACGAGGATCGGCCACGGCTTCATACGTCAACGCGCCGCGGGAGGCCGCACTTGATCGAGCAGGCCGCGCATGAAACTGTCCTCGGGAAAGTCCGCCACGTAACGCTCCAGCGATTGCCTGGCTTCGGCGAAAGACTTCGATCGGATATAGGCCAGGATGAGGTGCTTGCGGATGGCGCTGGAATACGGAAACAGGCGTTCGCCTCGGGAAAGGACGGCGGCCGATTCGGAGAGACGCCCGGCTTGCGCCAGCGCCTGGCCGAGATCGATGTAGGTAGCGGCGCCCGGCGCGCCTTTCTGCTCGGCGCGCGCAAGCAGGGCGATCGCCTCCGGACTCCCTTCGGCGAGGGCCTTGCGTCCAAGCGCGGCGAGCACCAGGGGGTCGTCGGGGAAAGATCGGGCGGCCTCGTCCAGAAGTTCGAGATATCGCGGCCCCAGCGAGGGGTCGCGATCCATCAGTTCGCCGTACGCGCTCAACCTGGTTACGAGCGGAAGCGGAGGCGCGCCCCGCGAGGCGTCGACCAGCACGAGGCCGGGGAGATCCTCGCGCGGCGCAGGCAGGGCGGACGGCGCGCGGGGGTTCGCGGGAATGCGATGGTTGGTTAACGCCGAATGCGAGATCCGCGCGACATCGCGCTTGGGCATGTGGCAGCCGATGCAGTTGTCCGGAACGGCGTTGTTGCGCCGCGTGGCCAGCGAGATGCGGCAACTGCTTTCGGTATGGCAGCGGAGGCAGCGCGCGCGGAAGAACGCCGGCGCGCCGGCCGCGTCGGGCTGCTGGTGCGGATCGTGGCAGGTCAGGCAACTCAGTTTGCCGCCGCCGGCGCGGTAGCACCGGCTCAGTTTCATGGCTTCGTGGTGCTGGAGCAGATCGCCGTCGCGCAGGTCCGAGGGCAGCGCAAAAATGGCCACGGTCTTTAGCAGTGGCGCGCCGGGACGGAAGTCGCCGTACTGCCGCCCTGGCAGCAGAACGCGCGCGTCGCCGCCCTGATGGCAGCGCATGCAGATGTCTTCGGCGAGCCGCGGTTCCAGGCGCGCGGGGTTGACGATCGCGGGATCGGGCAGTTGCCCGGCGCCGCGCGTCCGGGCCGCGATGTGCGCTTCGCCCGGTCCGTGACAGTTCTCACAACCGATGGCAAGTTCGGCGAAGGGAGGGTCGAGGAATAACCCGTCCCTGCCGGGAACCGGCCGGGGCACACCGGAGTGGCACACAATGCATGCTTCCGCAATGGGCCGGTTGAAACCTTCGTCGGCGCCTTCGAATCCCGGCGAGAGATCCCAGGTGCCGGTCCGCGCGTAAAACGAAAGGGGGGCCTGGAACAAATAAGAGCCGCGGCGGACAGCAAAGCTGGTTCCGTTTTCGCCGGAGCCGATGGCGTACGCCACCTCACGCTCGTTCTCAAACACGCCTGGTTGCGATTCGGACTGAAACAGATGTCCATCGCGGCGGTACACCCGGAACTCGCGCTGCAGCGTGGCGTTCCGAACGGCGACGGAGTTTGGCAGTGGAACATCAGCGGCGAGCGTCATCGACCTGCCCATGCCGGTCCGCCGGTAGCGGGTATAAATCTCCTGATGGCAGGGAGCGCACGCCCGCGATCCGACGTAGGCGTACGCCGCCTGGGCAAGCAGCACCGCGGCGAACACTCGCGGCATCCAGGCCGGTTTGCGAATCGGGTTCATACGGCGTCGAAAGGGTTCCGCTGCCGGAGCATCATGCCCTGCCGCGCCACTATATTCCCGGCGGCCAAAACCTGTCAAGGCGAGGCGTTCGGGACGGCCACCGAGTCCGGAAACCCGCATCTGGAACGCACTTGACAGACTTTCCATCGCGTGATAATGTTGATCCACTTTATCGTTAAAGGGGATGCGATGTATGACCTTGTTGTCTGTTGTAAGTGGAATTAAGAGGAGGGCTATTTTTGCCGCCCTCACTCTAGCGCTGTTTACGGTTCCCGCTTCCGCGCAGCTCTCGTCCGCCTCGGTGACAGGCGTTGTGCGCGATTCCAGTGGCAGCGTGGTGCCAAACGTGAAGATCGTTCTGCGCAACGTGGATACGTCGGTGGAGCGGCAGGCGCTCTCCAACAACGCCGGCAACTACGTCTTTCTGAGCATTACGCCAGGCAGTTACACGCTGCAGGCTAATGCCCCGGGTTTCCAAACCACCAAGATTCCGGCATTCGCCCTGGCGGTCAACCAGACCGCTACCCTGGACGTGGTGCTGAAAGTCGGAGCCGTGCAGGACACGGTCACGGTCGAAGCCGCGGGCGAACTGGTGCAGGCATCGAGCGCCGAAGTGGGCGCGGTGGTTTCCGAGAAGCAGGTAGCCGACCTGCCGCTGAACGGCCGCAACTTCACGCAGTTGCTCTCGCTTTCCCCGGGCGTGGCGCCGGTGAGCGTGTCGCAGAACGCGGGCGGCTTCGGCAACGTGGCGTCCGGAACGCAGTTCGTATTTCCTGCGATCAACGGGCAGACCAACCGCAGCAACTTCTTCATGACTGACGGCCTGAACAACCAGGGCGCGTTTTCCAGCACCTACGCGGTGCCACCGATCATCGACGCGATCGAAGAATTCAAGGTGAACGGCCATGACGACCTGGCGGAATTCGGCGGGGCGTTGGGCGGCATCGTGAATGTGGCGACCAAGTCCGGCACGAATGAACTGCACGGCTCGGCGTGGGAATTCCTGCGCAACGACGCGTTCAACGCGCGCAGCACTTTCCAGAACTCGGTCACGCCATTCCGGCAGAACCAGTTCGGCATCGCCGGCGGCGGACCGGTCTACATCCCGAAACTGTACAACGGGAAGAACAAGACGTTCTTCTTCGCGGCGTACGAAGGATTCCGCTTTTCGCAGGCAGCCAACTCCTTCCTGCACCTGCCCACGGATCAGGAACTGAGCGGTAATCTGGCGGGCCAGGCGCAGGCCTTCAATCCGTTCAGCACGCGGCCCGATCCCAACACTCCCGGCGGTTTTGTTCGCGATCCGTTCCCCGGCAACCAGATACCGGCCAACATGATCGATCCGAAGCTGGTGGGCTTCGTCAAGCAGATCCGGCCGCAGTTGATCAATATCGGAGTCGGGAACTTCAACGCCGAGGACAACACTCCGTTCCTGCAGCATCAGAACGAATTCACGACCCGCATCGACCAGACGCTGGGCGCCAAGGACTTCGTGTGGTTCCGCTACAGCGCCATCTATTACGACACCTCCGGATCGGGCGGTCTGCCGGTGGTGACGAACACGATCAAGGACAATCCCGGGCAGAACTACGGCGCCAGTTGGGTGCACACATTCAGTCCCTCACTGATCCTGCAGGCGCAGTACGGGCGTTCGCACCAGGAGACCAATGGTGTCACGGTATACAACAATCTGAACGCCGGCTCGACGGCCGGCACGCTGGGATTTTCGAGCAATTTCGCGGGGAACTTCATCGGCGGCGCCAACCTGATGCCAAGCGTCGGAATCTCCGGTTACAACACGGTGGTGCCGGGCAGCGGCAGTTCGTTGAATCCCAACGAGACCAACGTACACCAGTGGAAGGTCAACGTATCGAAGACCATCGGGAGCCATACGCTGCGCTGGGGCGGCGAGATCAACAGTAGCACGTTCGAGTCGCTGTACAACAGCGCCAACGTGGGATTCGCCTACCAGCAGACGGCGGATCCGGCGCATCCGAACATCAATCCGGGCAACTCGATGGCGTCCTTCCTGCTGAACGTGCCGGACAGCGCCGGGCGGCGCAACGTGCACGAAACCACGCGCTGGGGCGGCGTCATGGGCTACTACTTCCAGGATTCGTGGAAGGCGACTTCGCGGCTTACGGTCAACCTGGGACTGCGTTACGACCGCACCTTCATCCCGCCCTACGGACGGCCCGATACAGTGGGACAGAACGGCGGCATCGAGACCGGATCCATCGATTTCAACAGCGGCACCTACATCGTCCAGCAACTGCCGCCGCCGTGCAGCCAGCGCGGGCACGCGCCCTGCATTCCGGGCGACGGAACCCTGCCGGCACACGTGGTGGTTTCGCCCAATGGCAAGATCTATCACGACACGACCACCAACTGGGGTCCGCGCGTGGGGCTGGCGTACCGCGTGAGCGACACTATGGCGGTGCGCGCCGGGTTCGGCATCTACTACGACAATTGGGCCGCGGTAACCCAGACCTCGCAAAACTACGAAGGCGACTGGCCGGACATCGGGCAGCAACTGGCGAACAACCTGAACGTCCCGGTACCGGGAACGACGGCTCCGACGGTTACGGGCCTGAACCCGTTCGCCGCAGGCGGCGGATTGTTCCCCGCGCCGACACCCTTCAACCAGGTGCAGTGGTATTACGACCCGTACGGCAAGAACCCGTACTCGATGCAGTGGAATTTCGGCATCGCCAAGCAGTTGAACACCTCCACGACGATTTCGGCGGATTACGTCGGATCGGGCAGCCGGCGCCTGGACGTGGGCGGCTACTACAACGTGGCGCTGACACCCGGACCCGGCAATCCCGCCGACCGCGCGCCGTTTCCGTACATCCATCCGAGCTATTACGACCGCACGATCGGCCGCGGCAACTATAACGCGCTGCAGTTCCAGTTCAACAAGCGCTTCACCAAGGGGCTGGCCTACCAGGTTTCGTACACTTACTCGAAGTCCATCGATATGGGCGCCTCGGGGTGGTACGGAGTGGAGGGCCAATCGGTCGAGGATCCCTACCATCTCGGCCGCGACCGCAGCGTGTCGGGCTTCGACCTGACCCAGGTATTGAGCGCGAACCTGGTCTACGAACTGCCATTCGGCAAGGGTAAGCCATTCGCTTCCAGCAGCCCGATCTTCAACGCCATCGCGGGCGGCTGGCAACTCAACACGATCACGACGGCACGCTCCGGCCTGCCGTACAACATCACGGTGCCGGGCGATCTGGCTAATACCGGCAACACCGGGTATCTGCGAGCCAACCTGGTGGGGAACCCGACGCTGTCGAACCCGACCGCCAATGGGTGGTTTAACACGGCCGCGTTCGCAGCCCCGGCCACGTACACATTCGGCAACCTGGGCCGGTTCGCCATGCGATCTTCGTCGGTGTGGAACATGGATGTGTCGGTCTTCCGGCAATTCACGATCCGGGAAGGCAAGCTGGTCGAATTCCGGGCCGAATCGTTCAACACGCCCAACACGGTGATCCTGGGGACACCGAACGGCAACGTGCTGGACCCGAACTTCGGGAAGATCTTCGGAACCGCCACAGGGCCCCGTTCGCTGCAACTCGGGCTGAAGATCATCTACTGACCCCTTCGGGAGAGGGCCCGGGAACGGACATGAGATAATGCGGAACGTTGTGCGCATCTCATTTTCCTGGGCCCTCAGCCTGTTAGCCGCGGGAGCTGTTTCGGCGCAAATTCCGCCGGGGTGCGATTCGCCGAAGGAACTGCCCACGGGCCGGCGCCCGGCCGAAGTCTCCAACAACCTGGGAGCCTGGTATGCGCAGCGGGGCAACAGCCGCTGCGCGATTTCCGCTTTTCAGGCCGCTCTGCGCGAAGATCCGGGCTTTCCGGACGCGCGCTACAACCTGGGACTGGCCCTGATCCAGAACGGACAGGCCGAAGAAGCGGCGCGTGAACTCGGCACCGCGGCGCGGCAATCGCCGGGATCCGCGCGCGTGCATCTGGCGCTGGGCGTGGCGCTGGAAGACGCCGGAAACCTCGCCGCCGCCGAATCGCAGTTCCGCGAAGCGGCGCGGCTGGAACCGAAGTCCGGCGCGGCATTGCAGCGTCTGGGCGATGTGCTGTCCGCACAGAAGCGCTACACCGCGGCCGCCACGTATCTCCGTCAGGCGGTGGCGCTGGAACCGCGCGACGTGGATCACCAGGTATCGCTGGCGCAGGCCCTCTACGAAAACGGACAGGCGGACACCGCGATCGAACTCCTCACCAGGACGGTGGCGGAGCAGCCGCGCTCGGCGTTCGCCGAATCCAATCTGGGCACGCTGTACGCGCGGCAGAAACGGTACGAGGAGGCCGCCGGCCATTTTCGTAAGGCGATCGATCTGGATCCTTCAAACGACGTGGTGCGGCTCTCCCTGGCCAAGGCGCTGATCGCGCTGGACCGGCAGCCGGATGCCTTGCCGGCGCTGGATGAGGTGCTACGGCGGCGTCCGCGCGACGCGGAGGCGCGCTACCTGCGCGGGCTGGTCTACAGGGGCACGGGCGACTACGCGAAGGCCGCGGACGACCTGGGAATCGCGGTGAAGGAGAACGCCGGTTTCTACCCTTCCCAGTACAATTACGGCTTCGTGCTGGCGCGCCTCGGCCGGTACGCGGAGGCCAAAGAGCACCTGGATGCCGCGCGGCGGCTGCAACCGGATTCGGAGGAGGCGCAGTTTCAACTGGCCAACGTTCTCCGGCGGCTGAATCAGGCCGAACAGGCAACCAAAGAGATGTCGTCCTTCGAGCAGAGAAAACACCAGGACGTGATGGACAACATCGCCGGCACCACCGCGAATAAGGCCAACCAGGCGCTGCTGACCGGCGACCCGCGCAGCGCCATCGCCGGGTACGAACAAGCGCTCAAGCTCGAACCCGGAAACGCCAAGACATGGTACAACCTTGCCCTGGCGCAACTGAAACTGAAGGACACGGCGGGCGCGGTAGCGTCGCTCGAAAAATCGACTTCGCTCGATGCGCACTTCGCGCCGGCGCGCAGCCAACTCGGCCTGCTCTACCTGGAGCAGGGCCGGAGCGCGGATGCGGAGCGGCAATTCACGTCGGCGCTGGCGGGCGATCCGCAATGCGCGGAGTGCCAGAATAACCTCGGCGTGCTGTACGGCCAGCGCGGAGACGCGGCGGGCGCGGAGCGCCTGTTCCGGGAGGCCATCGAGAACAGTCCGAACTACGCGCAAGCACGCGTGAACCTGGCGCTGGTGCTGGCCGCCCGTTCGGATTTTGCCGCGGCACGGAAGGAACTGGATGCCGCGGTGGCCGCCGAGCCCAACAACGTGAAGGCGCTGACCGCGCTGGGCATGGTGCAGGGGCGGACCGGCGACGCCGCCGCGGCCGAGACCTTCAAAAAGGTGGTCGCACTCGATCCCGGTTCGGCCGAAGCTCATCTCAACCTGGGAATCGCGCTGGCGGACCGGCAGCAAAGCGAAGCCGCGCTGGCCGAATTCTCCGCGGCGGTCAAACTGGCCGGCAACCTGGCCGCCACACACTACAACAAGGGGCGCATGCTGGTGGAACTGCATCGCTACGACGAGGCGTTGCCGGAGTTGCAAACCGCATGCCGGATGGATCCGCAGGCGCCGGATGCCTTCTACCGTTTGGGCATCACGCAGCGCGAACTGGGCCGCTACAGCGAGGCGGCGGCCACCCTGCGCCGCGCCGTGCAACTGGATCCGCGCAATGCCGAAGCGTTCTTTCTGCTCGGCCAGTCCCTGCAAAGCCTGGGGCAGACCGCCGACGCGGTGACGGCGTGGAAACAGGCGCTCGTGGTGGAACCGGAGCACAAGCAGGCCCTGTATAGCCTGTTCCGGGCATTATCCAAAACAGATCCGGCGCAGGCGGCTGGGTACCGCACGCGCCTGGAGCAGTTGCAGGCGCGGAACGGCTCCACCGAACGCGCGCGCACGCTGAGCAATTTCGCGCTGGCGGCGGCGCAAGCCGGCAAGTGGGACCAGGCGATCGGGCAATTGCGCGAGGCGATTCAGGTCTGCGGCACGTGTGAGGCGCTGCCCACGCTGCGCAAGAATCTGGCCCTCACCGAGTGCCAGGCGGGCCGCCTGGAAGAGGGCGAAAAGGATTTGCACGCGGCGCTGGTGGATTCACCCGGAGATCCCGATATCGAGCGGGCGCTGCAGGTACTGGCGGGCATCAAGGCTCGCGCACGGTAAGGATGCGGTCGACCGCGAGGTTTTCCAGGCGCTGCACGCGGCCGCTCGGCCAGGTCAACTCCAGCAGCTTGACCGTGCGCTCGCGGCCCAATCCGAAGTGCACCCGCTTGTCGTTGGATGAGAGGTAACTGCCCGCGGTGGTGACCATCGCATACTGCTCGAGCCCCGACGCGGTGACAAGACGGATGCCGGTCCCGATGCCGTCGCGGTTGCTGCGGCTTCCCTGCGTATCCACGATGAGCCAGTGATTGGCGCTGGAGGCGCGATTCTCCAGAATCACCGCGGGGCCGTTATTGCAGTTGACGACGAGATCCACGCGGCCATCGCCGTTCAAGTCGCCGGCGGCCGCCCCGCGGGCCGCGCGCGGAACGCGGAAGGGAGGGCCGGCCTGCGCCGATACATCGACGAAGCGGCCGTTCACGTTGCGCAGTAGCAGGGGCGTTTCCAGGTAGCGGAGGTGCGGCTCGGTCAGTTGGATGTTATCCATCACGTGGCCTTGGGCCACGAACAGGTCCGGCCAACCATCGTTATCGAAATCGACGAATTTGCTTCCCCAGCCGGAGTGGAGCATGCTGGCGCTGCCCACACCGGTGGAGTCGGAGGCGTAGTCGAAGGTGCCTTTCAGGTTGTGAAACAGGGCATAACGCTGGGTGGCCAGGGCGTTGGCGAAGAGGTCGGGCCAGCCGTCGTTATCGTAATCGCCGAAATCCGTGCCCATGCCCGAGAAGCTGCGCCCGTCGGAATCGTAGGCCGCGCCACGGAGGAGCGCGACTTCCTCGAAGGTGCCGTCGCCGCGATTGCGAAAGAGTTGCTGCGGGACGGCATCGTTGGCGATGAAGACGTCGGGCCAGCCGTCGCGATCGAAATCGCTCATCGCGACTCCGAGCCCCTTGCCCGGATACCGGGTGAAGCCGCTGCGCGCGGACACGTCTTCGAAGCGTCCGTGGCCAAGATTGTGGAAGACCAGGTGCGTGAACGGCTCAAACTGGTCCGGATGGCAGTACGCGCGATACCCCGGCTTGTGCTCGCCGCACCAGATGTCGCGGGAGAAATCCCATTTGAGGTAGCGGGAGACGACCAGGTCGAGCAGGCCGTCGCGATCGTAATCGATGAACAGGGCGCCGGCGGACCAGCCGCTGCCGCCGACTCCGGCTTGCGCGGTCACGTCGGTAAAGGTCCCGTCTCCGTTGTTGCGGTAGAGGATGTTGCCGTCGAGATTGGTGACGTACAGGTCGGTGTGGCCGTCGTTATCGAAATCGGCGGCGGCGACTCCCATGCCGTATCCGCGCCCCTGCAGGCCGGCGCGTTCGGTGACGTCGGTGAACGTTCCGTCCCCGTTGTTGCGATAGAGCCGGTTCCAGAAGCGAGGGGCGGTTTTGTCCGGTTGCGCTCCCGGGGGCATCGGATCCTGAAGAGCGGCGCCGTTGACAAAGAAGATGTCGGGCCGCCCGTCGCCATCGTAATCGAAAACCGCGACGCCGCCGCTCATGGATTCGATCAGGTACTTCCGCGAGGTGGGACTGGCCTGGTGCAGGAAGCGAATGCCGGCGCGCCGGGTGACATCGGCGAAGAAACCCGGGCTCGAGGAGGGGGAATCGGCCGGCCGCAGGAGCAGAGGAGCGATCAGCAGCGCTGCCAGAAGGAACCACTTCGAGGTGTTGCCCGCATCCCGTCGCATCGCGCGTGGCTTCAGTATATCCCGGCCGGCGGCGGCGCAAATCGCGGCGGCAATTGACTGCCGCCGCGCGCTGGACGAATCACTGCCTGTGGGCGGAGCGGCTGCAGGCGGTTTCGGCGCCGGTTGGATCGATCGCCGAGTTGCCCTGTTCGATGTAGACGATTTTTCCTTCCTTATCGATGACGAAGGTGGACCGGTTGGCCACGCCCGCCGATTCGATCAGGACCCCGTAATCCTTGGAGACCTGGCGTTTGGCGAAGTCGCTCAACAGGGGGACCTGAATGCCGTTCTTGGCGGCGAACTCGCGTTGGGAAGGGGTGTTATCGGTACTGATTCCAAAGACCTTAGTGCCACTACCTTCAAATCTTGCGATACCAGCCTGGTACGCGTTGAATTCCTTGGTTCAACCGCCGGTGAAAGCGGCTGGAAAGAAGGCCAGGACGACCATGTTCTTGCCGCGGAAATCGCTCAACGTCACCTTACCGCCGGCGGTGGAGTTCAGGGTGAAATCCGGGGCCATATCGCCCTCTTTCAGATGGGTTTTGGGCGGCTGAACCGCCTGAGCCCGTAAGCTCGCGGGCAGCGTGGGCAGCGCGGCGCCCAGCAGCATCCACATTCTTCTGGTCACTGTGTGTCTACCCTCCTGTGGGTGCTATGAGATTACCATAGAGGGCCGCGGGATGGGTCAAGATGGTGCATTCGGGTATTGCCAGGGTGGGGCACAGGTGCTAATCTATAGATGAACGTGGATTGATTTATGGGCTTTCTGCGGCCCTGCTAATTGCAACCACGATAAAAAGTGCTAAAGGCGAGTCGGTCTGTTCGAGAACAAATTCGACCCTGGCGCCTTTGGGCTCCAGGGTTTTTTGTTTCTCGAGCGTGCCCCCATCGCCGGATGCTGGAGGAGTGAGATGAGCGTTCGGCCCGAATCCCTTCCCGACGCCGCGTGCCTGGCCACGAGCGAAGGCGCCCTGATTTCGATATCGATCGCGGTGGATGCGCAGCACCTCGAAGCCCTGCTGGAAGTCCTTGCGGAGCTTGAGTTTCCGGTGAATCCACAGATCTACCACGACGCCGCCGTGGTGACCTGCTACCCCGACGGGCAGGAAGAACGCCAATCTACCACCCTGGTAGAGTTTCCGGCCTACTCCGGCCGCGCAGTGGAAGTGCGCGGTGCGCTGGAGAGGCGCGGTTTCTCACCGGACTGCATGGAGGTGGTGGGGATGCTCGAAGACATTCAGGCGGTCGGCCACTCGCGGCCCGCGCCGGAAGGATCCGGATACGCCGCGCGGTACCGGGTAAAGATGGCGCACGCCGGGCGGACGGTCTACCAGCCGTAGCGTTCCTGGCTCCAGGGGTCGCCGCGCATGTGGTAGCCGTTCTTCTCCCAGAAGCCGGGCTGGTCCTCTTCCAGGAACTCGACGCCGGCAATCCACTTGGCGCTTTTCCAGGCGTAGAGACGGGGCAC